>CANQPI010000006.1 GCA_947625725.1 uncultured Clostridia bacterium
CAACTACCATTATACCAGAGATTTATATGAACTTCTTTTTTTTTCTTTGGGTGTTGCACTTGATAGTATAATTCACTCAACAAAGCAATGCTTTCCATTATAATGGGAAGCAACCCCGCCAACCCCCGCAAGCCGCTTGTGCGTTGTGTCCACACGCACTGCGCTCACTCAAATCCCTGTTTTTTTTGACCAAATGAATTTTCATTCGGGCAACACCCTCGCGCTCGTGTGAAAAAGGTTGGAACTCTGATGGGGACAACTTGCACCGTAAAGTAGTCGGCAACTGTGAAATGACTTCACTGCGAGAGGGGAAGTGGTATTCGCTTTTTCAACAAAGCAATGCTTTCCATTATAATGGGAAACAACGTCGGCGACCTGCACTAAAAGCCTTCTCTTGGGGACGCAAGGGAAGGGGGACCGTCGTCAGACGGTGGATGAGTTTCGACATTTAGATGAGTGCGTCGTCATTGCGTGTTATGAAACTGCGCTCGGGTAGAAGGGAGTAAAAAAAACTTGCGCGCACCGAGATGCGTCGAGGCAAAACGACCTTATCGAAAATAACTATGACCGCACCGCAAAATTTGTATATTTTTTTGGCGGGCGCACTATTGAAATTATTGGCAAAAGTGGTATAATGTATATAGGAAAGTTTTTCGAAATTTCGGATACTTTCAAATGTTACCATGGAGGTACAAGTATGAAATTGGAAATCGTTGCAAAAAATTACCGTGTATCGGACAGATTGGAACGCATTTTGGAAGGAAAAACCAAGCGTCTGGACAAATATTTTCCAGACGGCGGCACTCCTTGCAAAATCGTTATGACCGATTTGGGCAGACAGTGCAAGATGGAAATTTCCATCAATTTCCACGGCACTTACATTCGTTCGGAGGTGGTGGGTGACACAATGTACTACAACATAGACAATTGTCTGCCCAAACTCGAACGTCAACTCATCAAGCACCGCGAAAAACTCAATCAAACCTACCGTATGCCCGCTTTGCCCGGGGAGTACGAGTTTGTTTCCGACGTGGACGTAACTCCGCTTTCCATCGCCAAGACCAAGCGTTTTGCCGTGGAGCGTATGTCGGCTATCGAGGCGGCGGAAAATCTCGAACTCGTCGATCATGATTTTTATTTGTTCGTAAACGACGAAACGGGCAATGTCGAAGCCGTCTACCGTCGCAAGGACGGAACGATAGGCTTGCTTCAACCCTATGTGGACTAAGGAGATACCATGAATACGATTTTGAATTTGCTCGGCGCAAACGGAGTATGGGAGTGGTGGTACACTCTGCTCATAGTATTGGGAGCGTTGTTGATAGTCGTTTTGCTGTTTTTGCCGTTGGGCACGTGGTTTATCGCGGCGGTAAGCAACGCGCACGTGTCTATGGGAAGGCTCATCGGCATGAAGATGCGCCGTATCAAATACCGCATGCTCGTTGACGTCTACATCAGAGCGCGCAAGGCGGGCTTGGATATCGACATTGCCGAGTTGGAAAGTCACGTAATGGCGGGAGGCAACATCAGTAACGTCGTCAACGCGCTCATTTCCTCTCACAGCGCAAATATCGAACTGTCTTTGCAGTCGGCAAAGGCGATCGATCTTGCGGGGCGCGACGTGTTGAACGCCGTCAAGGTGTCCGTCAACCCCAAGGTTATCGAAACGCCCGTGATCTCCGCGATAGCCAAGAACGGTATCGAGTTGAGAGTCAAAGCGCGCGTTACGGTGCGCGCCAACATCAGCCGACTTATCGGCGGCGCAGGCGAAGAAACCATCATTGCGCGCGTGGGCGAGGGTATCGTTACTACGGTAGGATCTTCCGAAACGCACAAGGAAGTTTTGGAAAATCCCGATTCCATCAGCAAGACCGTCCTCAAAAAGGGTCTTGACGCAGGCACTGCTTACGAAATACTGTCCATAGACATTGCCGACGTGGACGTCGGGCGCAACATAGGCGCGCAATTGCAAATGGATCAAGCGGAAGCGGACAAGCGCATTGCCCAAGCCAACGCCGAGGAACGTCGCGCAATGGCAATAGCCACCGAGCAGGAAATGAAAGCCCACACGCAGGAAATGCGCGCCAAGGTGGTCGAGGCGGAAGCGGAAGTTCCCCGCGCCATGGCGGAGGCGTTTCGCAACGGTCGTCTTGGGATAATGGACTACTATCAAATGCAAAACATACAGGCGGATACATCTATGCGCAATGCCATCAGCGGCAACAACGACGGCACGGGCGGCGACAGATCAAGCAAAAAATAACGGGGCGGCGGGACAATGATCGATACGGAAATGATATTTGCAATGGTATTCGGACTTGGCGCTACGTCGGTTGTCGTGGTGATATTCCTGATCTTGTTCGTCACTTTGCGCAAAGAAAAACGCAAAAACGTCGGCTCTGCCAAAACAAACGTCGTTCGCCCCGCAACTACCGACAGCGCGCCTACTCCGCAACAGAAACACGCGTTGCACGTCGCCGACGCGCACGAACACGCTCACTTGGGCGAGGAGGAACACTACGAGGAGATCGTCGGTTCTTTGGGCGACGTCAACGACGAAGGTTGCGCCGATTTGGACGGAGTGCGTTTCATTGCTCACGACATAGCCTACGAAACGCAAAAATACGCGGATTCTCCCGAGTACGGCAAGGTGGCGCGCGTAATGATCTTGGGCGAGATACTCAACAGTCCGCGCTTCAAAAACCCCTATCGCAAACCGCGCAATTGATTTGCGGCAAAAAAATGCCCTCGCTCTTTTTGGCGTGTGTCCATAGGGATTCTACGAATAAGCGGTTTGGCGGTTAGCCAAACCGCTTATTCGTACCGCAAAAGTGGGTAGATTTTTGCTTTGAGGGGAAGCAGGATAAGAATTGTGGGCAGTTCTGCCCCAATCGCCCCTCAACAAGCGGGAGACCCGCCTTAAAGGAAAGACTCTGAAAAGGGGTTGGCCGATGACTCTAATGCCTTGACATATAATTTATAAAAATATATAATTATATTGCCGAAATTAAAAATTTTCATTTTCCAAACGCATAATATGCCAAGGAACATCCGGAGCACAAGCATGATAGAAGTAAAAGAACTGACAAAGATATATAAAAGCCGCAAAAGCGGAAATTGCACAGCCCTTGACCACATAAGTTTTACGTTACCCGACAAGGGCTTTGTTTTTGTTATCGGCAAGAGCGGAAGCGGCAAAACTACGCTCTTGTCCCTTCTCGGCGGGTTGGACACCATTACGTCGGGCGAGATCATCGAAAACGGCAGACATATAGATAAATTCGGGCTTAGGGAGCAGGTATATTACCGCAATTCGACGATAGGGTTTATCTTTCAGGACTTTCATCTAATTGATGAACTTACTATCTCCGAGAATATATCTCTTGCATTGGAACTTCGCGGAGAGACGGATAAAGACAAGATCAAGCAAGCGCTTATAGATACCGATCTTGCGGACTACGAAAATCGCTATCCCAAGGAACTTTCGGGTGGGCAGAAACAGCGTGTGGCAATAGCGCGTGCGCTTGTAAAGCAGCCCTCCATAATTCTTGCGGATGAGCCCACGGGCAACCTGGACAGCAAGACGACGGCGCAAATACTTGATTTGCTCAAAGAACTGTCCAAGGAAAAACTTGTGGTCATAGTGTCCCACAATTTGAGCGACGCGGAGCGCTATGCGGATGAGATTCTCGAATTGTCAGACGGCAAGATACTTCAACATTTGAAGAGGAATGAGAACTTCGACAGCCGCCTCAGAGTGGAGGACGATACGCTTGTCATTCCCACAGGCGAGGAATTCAGCGAGGAAAATCTTGAAGAAGTCGCCCCTAAATTGGCGCATGGCGTGGGCGGAGTCAGGCAGGAAAACGAACGCTTTTTGCCTTACGGCGATGCCGCTTTGGATATGCCGAAGGAGAAACCCCTTGAGCGAAAACATTTGAAGGCGAAACACACGGCAAAACTTTCCATAAGGTTTGCGCGGCGAAGTTTGATTCGGACGTGCGTCTATTCCGTTATCTTTGCCGCGGTCTTGGTAGTTTTGGGGCTAAGCCAGCTCATCATGAATTTCAACGGCGGCGAAGTGATAGCAAAAGAGATGACAAAGCGGGGCTTGAGCTGTACGACCTTCATAAAGGACGCCAACGACAAATATGAAATCACGGATACGGCGTACATCGTGGACGTAAACGAGGACGACCTGCAAAAATTTTACGACGCGGGTTATGAGGGCAAGGCATATCCGCTTGTGAACTATTCGCTTTATCTTGCAAGCGACGACATGGCTGTGAGACAACAAAGGCTTAATATCAGTTCAAATCCTTATTCTATCGGGGCGACATTCGGCGTTCTTGTCACCGAAGAAGGCTTTGTGGAAAAACATTTCGGAAAACTCGAATACGCGGCGCTTGCCGAAGATCAAAGGGACTACGGAATTTTTATCACGGACTTTTTTGCGGACGCATGCATGCTGTACAGACCTAACGAAATCAAATCATATCAAGACCTTTTGGGCAATCATGCAAAATACACAACCTTCACTTACGGCTACGTAAACGGCATAATCAGAACGGAGTACAAGGAGCGATATAAGGATATTTTCGACAAATTGACAGACCCGAGCACGCCCAAAGACGAACTCAAGGAGATTGCGCAAAGCGACCAAGGAATTGCGCTTTATGATGAAATAACTCAGTTTTTGGGAATAGCATATTCGTTTGAACAAAATTTCGCAACAGATCTCAAAAATCCGAAGAATTTTATTTCTATAGGCAACAGCACCTTTGAATACAACGGACAAACGTTTGAGTTTGATGGCGGCGGCTACTTCGCGAGGGCAAATATGATAAACACAATACCCCTCCGCGACAACGAGATCGCTTTAGACTACGAATTTTACAATCAAATTTTCGGCACGAGTTACACTCCGCAAAATTTGAGTCAATTTGTTCCGCACGAAGTGAAATTTTCATACTATCTGGCATGCGACAAAAACAGGTCGAACAAAAAGTTTGAGGCAACGCTGAAAGTTGTCGGATTGAACAACGGTATAAGGACAAAAATCAACTTGCCGGACAGTGTTTATGAACAATTTGTGCAATTTGAAAGAGTCACCTGCGGCTACTATTTTGACAACGCCGAGCAGACCGAGCTTCTTGTCAACGCCGCCGCCGAAAACGGCTTTATTCCGAACTCGTCGATCGGCGGCTCCATTACGACCATGAGCAAGGCGGTCAATGTGTTCAGTCGATTTTTCAATCTCATATTCATCGTATTGTGCGCGGCGTTGCTGCTTATCATGGTACAGTTCGAGTTCAAGAACATTAAGGACAAAATGCGGGACATCGGCATTATGAAGGCGTTGGGAGCAAGGGATATCGACCTTATCGTCATTTTCGGTTTTCAGGTGCTTGTTGCGGGGCTTGCAATGATAATACTTTATATTGCAGGTTCGTTTGTGTTTATCGGGCTTGCAAACAAAGTTCTTGTGCTGTCACTCAACGAGCTTGCCAAGAATGCAATGGTGATGGACATATCGTTCCTCGTCGTCAAGTGGAAGTATATTTTGCAGAACTGCGTATTGGCATGCATAATAATGTTAGCGTCCTTCCTTGTGCCAATGTTACGACTGAGATATATAAAGCCGTCAAACGTCATAAAAGCGAAAGAATAAATCAACTATTGTCACATCACAAATTCAAACAGAAAAAAGCTGCCGCAAGCGAATAACTTCGCCTGCGGCAACCGTTCTTTTTTCTCTGTAATGAAATTTAGTCCCTATGGAATACACCATTTCGGCGGGGGCTTTTGCGTAAACAAAAACGGGAGCGTTTCTTTGCGAACCTCCCGTTGTTTCGTTATCTGTACGAACGCGCCAACTCGTCGTATTCCTGCTGCGAGATCGCGCCGCTGTCCAACAACGTTTGCAGTACGGTAAGTTTGGGGTTGGAGTCGCGGCGTTCGCTTTTGCCGTAAACGCTGTCCATTGTGCTTTGTACTGTTTCAATGCGGTGCGTAGCAAAGTTTTCCGTCGGGGGCGTTTGCGGATCTTCCTCGACAAAGGCTTCTTGCGGCTCCCGTTCGGCAGGCGTTTGCGCGGCGACGTCCGTTTGAACAGTCGCTTGCGGCGCGTCCGTCCGTTCGATTTCGACGGTTTCCGATTGTAGCGGCAGTTCCTCCTCGGCGGGTCGGCTCGGCGTAACGTCCGCGTCAACTTGTTCCGTTGGCATTGCCTCCTGTTCGTGCGGCTCGTCGTCGGATAGTTCCGCCGTTTGTTTCGGTTTGATGCCCAACGTGCAACCTACCGCCACGACGAACAACGACGGAAA
The DNA here is from genome assembly GCA_947625725.1 of uncultured Clostridia bacterium. Classification (GTDB taxonomy): domain Bacteria; phylum Bacillota; class Clostridia; order Christensenellales; family CAG-314; genus Fimimonas. The sequence continues at coordinate 6,327 of CANQPI010000006.1, forward strand.
CACAAAGCCCGCCACCAACACTCCGACGGCATACCCGCCGACCAATTCCATGGCGCACACGATCGTAAACGTCGAAGCGATTGCAATTCCCGTCAACGCAAGCACACAGCCGGCAAGAACGGTGCGTTTGCCTTTGCAAACAAGCAACATAATTCCGCCGACGACGAGTATTACCGACGGCACGGCGTAAAATACTATGGGCAAAACGTAGGATATTTTTGTCATTCCCCAATATCCCGCAATTGTTTCGAATCCTTTTTGTAACGAGAGGAACAACTCCGTCGCTACGCTCGACATGGACGGAAACAACGCCGCATGCGCAAGAAAAACCGCCATCAACATCAGGCAAAGCGGCACCAGCAAGCATAGCGCGCCCGCGATCGTTTGAAAAACCCTGCGAGTTTTCATTATATTCTCCTTCGCCGCAGATCGGCAACTTAGTCAAATTATATTTTACTACACGCAAACAAATTTTGCAATATCTTTTTGCGGCGCGTCGGAGTCGGCTCGTCTGCGACAAAATTCCGCTTTGGCGGCGCTATTCGGTTTGAGCGAGTTTTTCTTTGTTGAGAAGTTTGTCCCAAAACGTTGCCGTTTCGCCTATTTCCGCTTGCAAACCGTCGGGAACGCAAACGGTGTAGTTGTCTTTGTCCGCGCCCACAAGGCGAACGGTTGCTTCCACTCCGTGTTGACCCACGCTTGCGTCCTCGAAGTTTACGCTTATGCCGCCGACGGCAACGCTGTCGCCGCTCACAACTCCGTCAAGTTGTCCCGTTTTGTCCACGGTGGCTTTGGTGGTGCCGTCAAACAGTTTGTCCTGCACCGTCAGTCCGTTCAAAAAGATCTGTTTGGGGACGATCTCGCCGCTGACGAAATCGGGCAAAAGGTAGTTGCGGGCGTCGTCGCCTTCCAGACGGGCGGTGGCAAGCAAAATCGTCTTGTCCGAACCGACGTTTTTGTTGTCGAAGTACAACTCGTCACAGCAAAGGCAAACGTCGTCGCCGTCAAGCGCGCCTTCGAGTTGCAGCGACGGGTTTAGGATAGTGTTTGTCCCGTCGTAGATCTTGGTCAGATTGCCCGTAACGTTCAGTTTGCGCGGCAAAACGGTCAGTATGCCCTCCGTTTGGCGCACGTCGTAGTCCAGATAGTCGCATTGTTTGTCGAAAGTAACGGAGTAGACCCCCGCCCCGTCGATATCGGCAATGCACATACCGTCAAAACAAAAGTCTTTTTCCTCGTCGCCCACAAAGCCGCTTGCGGAGTAACCGAGTTGAGGCATTTCCTCTCCGTAGATCATTTCCGCTTGCGGAGCGGTCAACGTCAGGACGGGTCGAGCCACGTCCACGACGCGCGTTTGGGCGTATCTTCCCGCGCTGACGGACAGTTCCATTGTGCCGCTCGTCGGCGGAGCGTAGCGCAGACAAATTTCTTCGCCCTCTCCGTATTCGGAACGTTGTACTTCGTTGCCGTTCACCGACCATATCACGGTATCCCCCTCGGAGAGTTTTCCGTTCGGCACAAAAGTAAACGTCGTTTCTTTGCCGCGGACAGCCTCCTCGCAGGACAGTTCGCCGCCCATTGCGGAGTAATCGGCGTTTTTGATCGCGCGAAACACCCACCAAGCGCCCATTATGGTAACTATCAACAAAACCACCATCACGGCGATACCTATCGTCAAGTCGAGCCGTTCGCTGTTTTTTTCGGATTTTTGCATATTCTCCTCCTTGCGGATAGTTTGCGACAAATCGTTACAAATATCCTTGTCGCGTAGCGTCGGGGCGAACGAAAGTTTATGGCAGAGCCGTCGCAACGCCTTTGAAGCATCGGCTTGCGCAAACAAATCGTCGATAGCGATAGTGCAAAGCAACTTGACGTTATCCGAAATTCGGCAAAGCAACTTGACGGTAGCAAAAATACGGCAAAACAATTTGCAGAAAATGTTGAAAATTGTATTGACAATTTTAACAAGGTTGATATAATATAAAAATAAGTACAGCCACAAAATATATTTACTTTTCAAGAGGTAACATGCGCGCGTTATTTTTTGAACGGAGTCATCGGTATATTTTGTTGTGTGGGCGTAAGGTTTCAACCGTTACGCACACCTGTTTTTGCTCTAAAACACATGTCAACGTCACCGCATAGGGGAAATTTGCCCCCTATGCGGTGCTTTTTTTACGCAAAAAAACTTTACAAGGAGATATCGTAATGAAAAGAGTTATCCGAATTTTGCTTGCAATCGTTATCGTATCCGCATTGATGTTGACAATTGCGGCGTGCGATCAAGATCCATGCAAAGACGGCCACAGTTGGGACGACGGTTCGATCACCAAACAGCCCACCTGTCAAGCCGAGGGCACAATTCTCAAACGTTGTATGAAATGCGGCGCGGTCGAACAACAGACCCTTGCCAAAGTCGGTCACGATTGGGGCGAGCCCAACGTAATTGTTCCGCCCACATGCAGCACTCCCGGCAGAGCGTCCGTCAAGTGCAAAAATTGTGACGAAACGCAACCGGATGAAATCATTCCCGCCACGGGCAATCACGTAGTCAACCTGCAAGCCAAGCACGAGGCTGTCGAGGCAACCTGCTGGCGCGAGGGGTCGATAGAGTACTACGATTGCCAAACCTGCGGCTCTACCGTCAAGTTGGACGCCGACGGCAACGTACTTACCGACGTCAAGGTAGCCAAAACGGCTCACAACTACGACAACGGCGTAATTACCAAAGCGCCCACCTGCTCCGACACAGGTATCAAGACATTCACCTGCCAAAACGAAGGTTGCACGGGCGACGGACACACCTTTGAGCAGGTATTGGACAAAGTTGACCACGTTTACGGCAGGTTGAACAAACGAGTCGAACCCACTTGCGATACCTCCGGCGTCAGCGCGTACTATCAATGCGAAGTTTGCCACAAGTATTTCGACGAGAGCAAGCAGGAAACGGAGTGGACAAACCTTGTTATCGCCGCTTTGGGACACAACTATGAGAAAGTAGATGGCAAACCCGCCACCTGCACGCAGGACGGCTTTGAAACCTACTACAAGTGCGATCGCTGCCACGGCATATTCAGCCGCGAAGGCGAGGATACTTACTATCCGCTCACAAATCCCGTACCCATTCGCGCAAAAGGACACGACGAAAAGCAGATCCCCGCTATCGAAGCGACCTGCACAAAGGGCGGCAAAACCGCGGGCGTGGAGTGCGCCGTTTGCGGAGTAATTCTCGTCACGCCCAAAAACACCGCGCCTCTCGGACACCAATGGGGCGAGTGGTACGAAGTGCAACATCCCACCTGCACCGAGCAAGGCGTCATGCACCGTGATTGCTTGCGTATGTGCGGCGCAACCGACGAGCAAACCAAATCCATACCCGCTCTCGGACACAACTACGTGTACACGTCCGACAACGACGGCGTTCACCACACGGTAACTTGCAGTCGCGACTGCGGCTACAAGGCGGTAGAAGAGTGCGCTTCCACAGGCGCGTGGATGAGCGACAACGCCGATTACCACTATCGCAAGTGCGACAAATGCAAGGGCGAGTGCGACATAGCCAACCACACTTTCCAAAACAAACAATGTACCGTTTGCGGCGCGGAGCAGAGCGAAGTTATCGTTCGCGTTGCGGGTGAGTTGGATCACACCGAAAATTCCGTTACGGCGGCAATCGAGTACATAAAACAAAATTACAACGACGGCAAAACTCCCGTCACGATCGTTATCGGTGCCACCCGCAGTGCCAATGCCGACGTAACTTTTGACGGCAAAATCAAAGTCACGTTGGATTTGGGCAACTTCGGCGTCAACATGCGCACTTTCAGCCTGATAGTGGATGAGCAAGCCGACGTAACGCTAGTCAACGGCACGCTCACGGGCAAAGTGCAGTTCAACGGCGGCAAACTTGTGCTTAGCGGAGTCAGCGGCGACTACACAATCGCGCTCAAAGCGGGCTTGAAATGCGACACGGCAGACGTCACCGTCAACGGCACGCGCCTCGACCACGCTTGGAACAACGGTCAAGTAACCACTCCGCCCACCTGCGAGGGCACGGGTACGCGCACCTTCACATGCACTCGCTGCCAAGCCACCCGCACCGAGGACGAACCCGCCAAGGGTCACACCTACGGCGCGCTCATTCCGCAACAAGACCCCACCTGCACGGCGACGGGTACAGCGGCTCACTATCAATGCTCTGACTGCCACAAGTTGTTTATTGACGAAAACGGTAGCAAAAAGGAAGTCCAAGCCGACGAACTTGTGTTGCAAAAACTCCCGCACGCCTACGGCGCAATTCACCCCATGGAGAAGGCTACCTGCGTTACCGACGGTCACAAGGCGTACTACCAATGCGAATCGTGCAAACAGTACTTTGACGAGGATAAACAACCCACCGAGTGGAAAGATCTTGTGCTTACAAGCGGCGGTCACGACTACGACACAACACAGTGGCAGTCCAACGAAACAAGCCATTGGTACGCATGCAAAAACGACCCCACCCATCACGACCAAGAGGCGACTCACAGTTGGGATTACAGAAAAGGCACAAACGGCAGTCACGAACATTACTGCACAGTTTGCGGCTACATAGATAAAGTCGATACAACCTGTTCTCCCGCCAAACCCGCTCCCGCGGAATCTCACGACTCCACCCACGGGCTCAACATGCAAGACGGTTGGTACGCCGACGCCGACAACCATTGGCAGATTTGCGAAAAGTGCGGCGAAACCATCAACAAGGGCGCGCACGATTGGGTCGGCAACGAAGGCAACAAAACCTGCAAGGATTGCGGTCACAAGTTCTTTGACGTAAAAATCTCCGACGGCGACGGACTTGACCAAAGCGCACCCACAATTGCGGCGGCGTTTGCTTGGATAGAGAGCAACGGCGACAACTCCAAAACCTACACGGTCACGCTCACGCACAACCGCAGCGACGATAGCGCCGACGCGGTTACTGTACCCGACGGTTACACGGTAGTGTTGATGTTGGGCGATTACAGCGTAACTTACCCCAACGGCAAGTTATCTATCGGCAACGGTAGCACACTTACCGTTACAAGCGGCAAAGGCGTATTAAATATCGGCACGATAGAGTACAACGGCGGCACGCTTGTTTTGCCCGACGGCGAGTACAACTTCAAAATTATCAACAAGGCTCTTTGCCCCGACGTTGACATCACCGTTGGCGGTGTCAAGGGTCTGACTCACAAGTACGACGCCTTTGAGCAAAACGGCGATTTCCAACACTGGATCGTTTGCTCCGTTTGCGGCAACAAGGACAAAACTGCTGTCGATCACGATTTTGATGGCAGTTACAAGTACAACGGCAATTGGACTCATACCGCAACCTGCAAAGACTGCGGCAAACAGGTAACGTCCAATTGCAAACCCGAACTCAACGTATGCAAATGCGGCAAAGACTTTACCGTAGATGAAATTCTCGACAAGTTGGAAACGCTCAACAATAATGATTACAGTCAAAACTGGTTGCCCGGCACTTATGTGCTTAGCGGTACAGTCACCAAGGTAGAACATTCAAATGGTTACACCAACGTTTGGTTTACCGTTGAGGGCGACAGCAAAAACCGCACGGTAGAAGTGTACGGCATGCAACCCGGTTTGGAAACAAACGTAGCAGGCGTTATTGTCGGTGCCAAGATCACCGTCAGCGGCGAACTTCAACACTACGGCACGACATTGGAGTTTGGCAGTAACAAAGGCAAACTTGATCAACTTACTCTTGATGACATTGCAATCGATTTCTCTTACGATACCGACAAGTTTGCGTACAAGATTGTTTCTCCCGCCGAAGTCAAGGCAAAGTACCCCGTTGGTACGGAAATTCAATTTACCGTTGAAGAATTGCAAGCCAAGTGGCTTGTCGAACAAGTTACGGTAAACGGCGTCAAAGTCGATCCCGACGAGAGCGGCATTTACAAGTTTATTATCGAAGGCGCAACCACAGTACAAATTGTGGGTTACGAATGGGGTGCTAAACAAGAAGAAAAACTTCTTTCACTCTACGACTTTGACGGTGGCACGAGTACGGCAAGACCCAGCGACGGTTCTTCGGCAAGCACCACGGATACATTTGCGGATAGTCTTGGCGGCGACGCGCTTAAATTTACGACAGCGGAATATGTTTACAAAAACGCTTTCGATAATGTTGGCAACACTTGCCTCAAACTTGGAGCAAGTAAGAATACCGCTAAGATAGTATTTTCTGTCCCCGCAAACGTCACCAAAGTGATAATTTATGTTGGTGTATATACAAGTAGTAATAAAGACTACAATACAGCCCAATTGACAATCAACGGTACGTCTTACGAGGTTAAGCAAAAAGCCAGTGAGGGCAAGTACGAAGCAATAACGATCGACACGTCCGAAGTCAAGACAATAACTCTCGAAACGACAGGTGGTGAAAGTTATCGTCGTTGCATGATTGACAAAATCGAGTTCTACGGCACAGTCATTGTCGAGTGTACTCACCCCGAAAAATGGCTTGGCGATTGGGACGAGGGTTTTGATTCGACCTGCACAACTCCCGGAGAACTCGGTCACTACACTTGCCAACGTTGCGGCAAGTATATCGACGATGACAAACAGACGGTTCTCGAAGATATTGTTATCAAAACCAAAGATCACAATCTCGGCGAATGGCAAGGTGAACAAACTTCCGAAGGCACTTATCAACACTACAAAGAGTGTTCGTCTTGCAAACAGCATTTCGAAACGACCCCCTGTACGCCAAACGATGCATGGGAGTTCGACAATGACAATCACTTCAAAAAGTGTACCGTTTGCAGCCAAGTTGTTGAAACGGGTGGTCACACCTACACCAAAGACCCCAACATGTGTGACGTCTGCGGCATGACCAATCCGACGCACGTACACGTATGGGAGGACTCTCGTGCTACGTCCTATGTTGCTCCTCAGTGCGAAAAACCCGGTGTTTTGGCAAGCGTTTACTGTTCAAGTTGTGAAAAGCGTTTCCCAAGCAAAGAGCAATCTTCTCCTGCGGACGAAATTTTCACAACGGAAATTGCGGCTCTCGGACACAACGTTGACGGCGTTCCTTTCACTCACATTGACGACGAACAACACGGACAGTATTGTGACCGTTGCGAGCAGTATGTCAACAAAGACTCTCACACGTTCGTTGTTGAAACAGGTAGCACAGTTGACGACACCTACCACACGGCAAAGTGCCTTTGCGGCGACACCAAGCAAGAAGTGCACAACTTCCAAGACGAGAGCGGTGCGTATAACAAGGACTGCGCTTGCGGCGAGGTGAGAGTCAATGTTCAAAGCATAAAATTGGATGATTCGAACAGTGGAATTGGCAGTGATCATGGATATGATAGTGAGAGCGTTGCCGTTACGGTAAATGGTGTCGGATTTGATACAGACAGTGTTTACAAAAATGGAGGAATGCAAGCAAAAGCGTCCTCGGGCTACATTTACAATACAACGCCTTTCCCCGGACGCATTACAAAAATTATTATTGTTTACAAAACAAATAATATGGATTTGTATCTTAGCAATACATGTAAACAAACTTCTGGATCAGGTTTTGTAAACAAAGGAACTGTTACGGAATGGACAGCCCAAGCAAATGACAATTATACGTTCTTCACGTTGCATAATGGAAGCAAATACGCTGTTGTTACATCCATCACAATTTACTATGAAGTCTGCACTCACACTTGGGTGAATAACGGCGAACAGACTCTTCCCGATTGCGCAACCGAACAAAACGGAAAACAACCGCAAATTTGTATCCGTTGCGGAGAAAAGAAAGACGTGGAAATTCCTTTTGAACACAATTTGAACCACGTTGAGGAACAACTACCTACATCCTGCAAGGACACGGGCTACAAGGCTCACTGGGAGTGCGAAAATTGCGGTGGGTGGTTTGAAGACATAAGCAAAGACAAAATCGCCGATCACAATGATATTGCAATTACCAAAAATCACACCTACATTGGTGAAGACGGTTCCAAAACTTGGACTAGCGACGAGCAGGGTCACTATTACCTTTGCACCGATTGCGGACAAATGTTCGGTGAGGACGGTCAAGTAATAACGGACAAGATAGGACACACCTTTGTCTACACGGATAATAACGACGGCGAAAACCACCACAGATTGTGTACTGTGTGCGGATGGGAAGGCGATGAACAACACACTTCCAAGGAAGGACCTTGCGACCACTGCACATTCGGTCACAATTATTACAAAGTTGGTACAAGTAGTGACAAGCAGTACGCCACTTTGAAAGATGCTATCGACAACCTTGGTAGCGAAAACACGATCACTTTGTTGGGTGACGTAACTGACACAAGCATTAACGAGGCAATAACCGCAAGTTTCACTCTCGCCTTGGGTACCAACACACTCACGTTGAGCAAGGGGTTAACTTTCGACGGTGACGTTATTATCACCGGCAGTAGCAGTGGCGACGCGCGCGGCAAGATCGTGGCCGCAGCGGGAATTGAAACACTCATCACGGCTAATAGTACGCTCGAAATTAGCGGTGTAACTATCGACGCACGCAATGTCACGGTAGCGGCTTTGCAAATCAACGGTGGCGATTTGACTCTCACCGGCGGTGAAATTATAGTTGGGACTGCTACAATCGACGCCCTGCATTTTGTGATAACGCAAGATGACTTGCCCACTCTCGCGGTGAAAGAAAACGCCGAGTTCTATGTTGGCAACTCCGGTGACGGAAAAGGTCTAATACGTATTGATTTCAGCAATGCAACCGAGGCTCCGCTGGTGGTGAAGTTTACTTTCTGCAACGAGCAAAAACACTACAACGTCAAGTTTGACGTCGGAACAAGCGGTGTAACTTGCGACGACTTTCCTGACTCTGCTCCCGATGGTGACATGGTGTTCACCTTCGACGAAAAACCAATAAGTCACTCTTATGTCGACCAAAATGACGGCAACCATAAGTGCGATATATGCGCAAAGAGCGAAGCGCACAAGATGAGCGTTGTTGCCGAATCCTATAATGAGGAAACGGACGAACACACTCTAAAATGTAGCGATTGCACCTACACCGAAACAAGCAAAGAACACACCTACGACCAAGAGGACGGCTCTTGCGCTTGCGGAAAAGTACAGGCAAAAGAAAGAGAGTTGACGATAGACTTTACAACCAAATTTTCAACATATGCAAATGAGTGGAAAAATAGTTATAGCGATCACGATCTAACACCTTCTGATCTTGGCGTAAGCGGAGTAGAATTCAATTTGACAGTCAGTGCAAGTAAGCAAACAGGCACAATCACCAATATGCCCGTAACTAAATCAAAGGCAATAACGCTTGAAGTCACAGACGGCGGTTATTTGACAGAATTTGATATAACTTTCAAACAATGGTCTTCCAAAAAACTTGGCACTGTCAGTATTACTATAACCTATGGCTCAGGGCAAGAAACTACAATACCAGGCGACGCAAGTTTTAGTCAGAAGTTTGATTTGTCAAAATATACCAAAGTGACAAAGGTAGTTGTTTCAAGTACTAATACAAGCGATCAGGCAGGTATTCAAAGCATTTATATCAAAGTGAACTAAAAATTGTTTAGAAATATTTAAGTTTTAGAACAACAAAATGGAAGGGGCGGAGATTTCTCCGCCCCTGTTGTTTTTGTTAGAGTCTAAAATTTATTATCCGTAATAGTCAATAACTATTTTGGTTATTTGACCATTTTTGCTACTTTTTTGCGTTATGTTGAAGTAAGAATAATTATTAGATTGATTTGCCGTGGCAGACAATGATGTGATTGAGCCAGTCTTAGATGTTCCAGAAGCATTAACACTAAGCATAGACGAATCTCCTATTGATATATAATAGACGGCGCTTGTGCTTGCACCGGATCTGATATTTATAGTCACCTTGACAATCGCGCCGGGTATGGCTGTTGAGTTTGCGAAGAAGGATTGACTTGATTTCATCATAAGGTAGCCGTCACTATAATATTGTGTATTGTTGTATACATATTTTATAGGATCTATTGTTAATTCCTTATTGGACGTGGTTGCATTTCCTTCAATGCCGGGGTTACTCTTGGTGAAATCGATTGTAATTTGTTTTAATTCAACTGCGGGCTTCAATGTGTGTCCGCAATCGGGGCACTTGTTTTCGGCGTTAGGTTCGCCGTGAGGTATTTTATCGTTGTTGTAATGGCAGATGTCGCAAGTGGACTTGTGGTATTCGTCGTTGCCCTCGATTTCGATATACTCCGAATAAGAGTGACCTATTGTAGGCAAAGCCTTCAACAAAATACCGCAAAAACACACATTGTTTTGCCACAAAAACACACATCAAAATGCCACAAAAACACACATTGGCACTTGACAAACGCTTTCAAAAGGTTTATAGTATAGTAAATCGTTACAAGGAGAAAGTAAATTGAAAAAATATCTACCTCGGTTGGCTGACGGAGAGTTGAACTTACGTTTGCAAGCATTTGGTGCAACTTTGATCGTCGGACCAAAGTGGTGCGGCAAAACTACCACCGCACAACAAGTCGCCAAGAGCAGTATCAGTTTGCAAAATTCGGATATGTTGGCAAGTTACCAACTTTCGGGAGAAACCAAGCCCTCGCTGTTGCTTGCCGGCGACAAGCCTCGTTTGTTGGATGAGTGGCAGGTCGTTCCTCAACTGTGGGACGCGGTGCGGCACCAAGTGGACATCTCGTCTGACAAAGGACTTTTTATACTTACGGGGTCCAACGCCGTGGACGAAACAAAAATTATGCATTCGGGCATAGGACGTATTTCGCGTATGAAGATGTATCCTATGAGTTTGTTCGAATCGGGCGAATCCAACGGAAGCGTTTCGCTGGCGGATATATTTGACGGCGCACAGGTAGAGGCACATTCGGACCTATCCGTCGAGCAACTTATTTTTGCCACTTGCAGGGGCGGTTGGCCCTCGGCATTGGATATTGCGAGCGACAGCGCAAAATTGCTTGTTGCGCAGGACTACATTGACGGCATTTGTCAAACGGAGATATCTTCCGTAGACGGCACAAGGCGCGACGTATCCAAAACGCGCGTATTGTTGCGTTCCTATGCGCGCAACGTTGCCACTTTGGCAAAAAACACCAATATTTTGCAAGATATCAACGCCAACGGCGCAACGCTTTCCGTGGGCGCAATGGATAGTTACATCAACGCATTGGAAAGGCTTTTTGTTGTGGAAGATATCCCCGCTTGGTGTCCCGCTATCAGGTCCGCCTCTGCCATTCGCAGCGGCAAAAAACGCCTGTTTGTCGATCCGTCCATTGCCGTGGCGGCTTTGGGCGTGGATCCGCGTTACTTTTGGACCGACCTCAAAACGTTTGGCTTTTTGTTCGAAAATCTCTGCGCGCGCGACCTCAAAGCGTACTCGCAAACGCTTGGCGGAGAGTTGTCCTACTACCATGACCGCTACGGGTTAGAAGCGGACTTCGTTTTGCACCTCAAAGACGGCAGATATGCCTTGATAGAGTGCAAATTGGGCAGTAGCGAAATTGAACAAGGCGCAAAACACCTGCTGCAACTCAACCAATTGCTGCAACAGCACAACAGCGACAACGCGGCGTGTCCGATCGCGCTTCCGTCGGCAATGGTGGTGCTTACGGGCGGACAAGTTTCCTACCGCCGAGCCGACGGCGTGTACGTGGTTGCCTTGGGCTGTCTGCGCGATTGACCCCGCCCCCGTTTTTTTTCACACGCCTTGTCCATTCCGAAAAACATACAAAATTGTCAAAATTTCGTAATATTTTGTCCTCGCTGTTGACTTTTGGACATAAAGATGCTACAATCATTACGAAAAAACTACACAATTGTAGAGAATTTGGAGTGCATTATGGAAATCAAGCGTGACCTGTATCTAAACAAGTTGATAGCGCGCCAACACAACCGTTTGGTAAAAGTAATTACCGGCATACGTCGTTGCGGCAAATCTTACTTGCTCAACAACCTGTTTTGCCGCTATCTGCACGAGCAGGGCGTGGACGAAAGTCACATCATCAAGGTCGCTTTGGACAATATCGAAAACGAGCGGTTACTTGATCCGCACGCGCTGTACGATTACGTGCGCCAACGCATGCAGGACGACAATTGCTACTACATCTTGTTGGACGAAGTTCAGTTGGTAAACAACTTTGTCGCGGTCATCAACGGATTGTTGCCGTTGCCAAACGTCGATATTTACGTTACGGGTAGCAATTCGCGGTTTCTCAGTAGCGATATTGTGACGGAGTTTCGCGGCAGAAGCGACGAAGTGCGGGTATATCCGTTGAGTTTTGCGGAGTTCTGTTCGGTCTACGACGGAGATGTTCAGTCTGCATGGATCGACTACTACACTTACGGCGGGTTGCCGCTAACGCTTTTGCAACAGTCGGACGAAGCCAAGGAAAGTTACCTCAAAGGGCAACTCGCCAACGTTTACATCAACGACGTCGTAGAGCGCAACAATGTGCAAAACGCGCCGCAACTTAGCGTACTTACGGAAATTGTCGCCTCGTATATCGGGTCGCTTACCAATCCGCTCAAACTGTCCAATTCGTTTCAAAGTATGGCAAACGTCGGTATTACGGACAAAACCATTGCCGCATATCTCGGATATATGGAAGACGCCTTTTTGATACAAAAATCTCGCCGTTACGACGTCAAAGGCAAAAAGTACCTTTCGTCGCCGAGCAAATACTACTTTGTGGACGTGGGACTGCGCAATGCCGCGCTTAACTTTCGTCAACAGGAAGAACCTCACCTGATGGAAAATTTGGTTTATATCGAATTGTTGCGCAGGGGATTTTCGGTGGACGTCGGTATTGTGTCCCGCGTGGATAGCGGCGAGCGTCGCACTGCGGAAGTAGATTTTGTGGCAAACAGGGGTAGCAAACGTTACTACGTGCAATCGGCTTACGCAATGCGCACCGCCGACAAGGAAGCGCAAGAAAAACGCTCTTTGGAAAATATTCACGATTTTTTCAAACGGATAGTGGTCGTGGGGGATCGAATCAAGCCCAAGCGCGACGAAAACGGCATTGTTACAATGAGCGTTTTCGACTTTTTGCTCGAACCCGACAGTTTGGACTGGTAACGCGACATTTTTGTAGGGGCGTTTTTGCCGAAAGTCATTGTAGAAGCAAAAAAACGTATGGAGAGTTCCTGCCGTAGTGGCTAAAAAACGATATGGAGAGTTCCTGCCATAGTGGAAACCAAAAAGAGGGGTTGCAGTTTGCCGCCCCCTCTCTTTTTTGCCTCAACACGCCTTGTCCATTCCGAAAAACATACAAAATTGTCAAAATTTCGTAATCATCCTCGCCCGCCGCAAAAACATACGTCAAAATACCGCAAAATCACACATCTAAATACCAAAAATACGCATGTTTCGTCGCAGAAACGTACATCAAAAATAACGAAAAACCAAACATTGTCTTGCTACAAAAACTAACATCAAAAATACCGCAACCACATATCGGCGCAAAAAACGATTGCGTCGTGCCGCGATCCCGCGCCGCGCCAAGGGGTGCGACGATCATTTGCAAAATTTTAATTATTTTTTGCATAATTTTATTGACAACAGGCAAATATAGTGGTATATTAGAAACAGAAATTAGCAGTCCGTGCGTTTGAGTGCTAACACTCAACAAAATTTGGTGACAGGTGAAGTTATGTTATCCGAAAGAAAGAAAAAAATTCTGTGCGCCGTGGTGGACAGCTATATCGAAACCGCCTCTCCGGTTGCCAGCAAGGATATTCAACAGGAGTATTTGTCCGATTGTTCGTCCGCTACCATTCGCAACGAGTTGAGTACGCTCGAAAGCATGGGCTATCTCATTCAGCCGCACGTATCGGCGGGGCGTATTCCGTCCGAAAAGGCGTTTCGCTTTTACGTCAACCAACTGCTCACGCAGAGCGACGTCACCGTCAAGGAAGCGGAACTTATCGAAAACTATCTCCGTCACAAAGTCGGCTCTATGGAGGAGGTAATGACGGCGATCACGCACGTGATTGCGGAAGTTACCAACTACACGTCGGTAGTCGTCAAGGAGGACATGTCCGACAGGATCACAGCAATCAAACTGTTGGATCTCAGTAACGGCAAGTTGCTTGTGGTGATAGTTACGGATAGCCGCGTGCTGAAAGACGGCATGGTGGATCTTCCCGACGAATTTGACGAGGAAATGATCGCGCGGGCTCAGCATTGGCTAAACAAAATTTTCTGCGGCAAGCACATCAGCGAGTTTGTCAACTTCAACTATCCGTTTGCGCTTGTCAACGACGAGTTTGCGCAGTACAACGCGCTATTCAAAAAGATAATCGACGTTTTGAAGCGCGTATCTCTTATGAACGGCATGGACGTAGAGGTCTACGGCGAAAACAAAATGCTTGCCCACAGCGAGTACGCCAATGTGGAGGACGCGCGCAAGATACTTGCGGAAATGGAAAACAAAGAGCGCATTGCGGAGATCCTCACCAACGACGGCGGGGTGGAAAACGGCTTGACCGTCAAGATCGGCGCGGAAGAAAACGCTCCCGAAGGTTGCGCGGTAGTAACCACTCGCGTCCATTTGGGCGACAACGTCAGCGGTTCTATCGGGGTTATCGGACCCGTCCGCATGAACTACCGCAAAGTGCTGTCCGTTTTGGACAAAATCAGCGAAATCATCATCGATTTGGTGGGCAAAGGAGAATAAATGAGCAAAAAACATACCGAACAAACCGCACAACAACAGAACGAACAACAACAAACGCCGTCGGCGGAACAGCCCGTCGCTCCCCTTTCGGAGTTGGAACAGGCTTTGACCGACGAAAACGAAAAACTCATTGCCGAGGCGGAAACCTTGCGCGAGCAAAACGACAAATTGCAAAAGACCGTCCACCGTCTGCAAAGTTCGGCGGACAAATCGGATACCTATCTCAATCAACTTGTCGCTATCAAAAACGATTTCGAAAGTTACAAACGCCGCATGCGTTTCAACGCCGAACAGGCGCGCACAGAGGGGTTACAAACGGCAATCGTCCGCTTGTTACCGGTGTGCGACAACTTCGAACTTGCCAAGCAACATCTCGACGGCGACAATCTCAAAGCCTTTGCAATGGTCTACAACCAATTTCTGCACATTTTGCAGGAGTTGGGCGTGCAGGAAATGAACGTGCTGGGGCAACCTTTCGATCCCCTCTCTATGAATGCCATATCCAAGCAGGATCGCGGCGAACAAAATCGCGATTTGGTGGTGGAAGTGTTCAAAAAGGGCTACGTTTTGGGCGACAAAGTGTTGCGCTACGCCGAGGTTATCGTAGGCGCGTAAACAAGTAAAAATCCCCGTATGGGGTGCAAAAATATTCTAAAACAATTCAAAAGGAGATACAATTATGGGAAAAATCATAGGAATCGATCTGGGAACAACCAATAGTTGCGTTGCCGTGTTGGAAGGCGGCGAACCCGTCGTCATTGCCAACGCCGAGGGCAACCGCACGACGCCGTCGGTGGTGGCGTTTACCAAGGACGGCGAGCGTCTGGTAGGTCAGGTCGCAAAGCGTCAAGCCGTTGTCAACGCCGACCGCACGGTTTTGTCTATCAAGCGCGAAATGGGCAGCAACTACACTGTAAATATCGACGGAAAACATTACTCCCCGCAGGAAATTTCCGCGATCATTCTTTCCAAACTCAAAACGGACGCCGAGGCTTACCTTGGCGAAAAGGTAACGCAGGCAGTCATTACCGTACCCGCGTATTTCTCCGACGCTCAACGTCAGGCGACCAAGGACGCGGGCAAGATCGCCGGGTTGGAAGTGCTTCGTATCATCAACGAGCCCACGGCGGCGGCGCTTGCTTACGGTTTGGACAAGGGCGAAAACAAAAACCAAAAAATCCTCATTTACGACCTCGGCGGCGGCACGTTCGACGTTTCGATATTGGAGATCGGCGACGGCGTGTTCGAAGTGCTTGCCACCAACGGCAACAACCGCTTGGGCGGCGACGATATCGACAAGATAATAATGGATTACCTCATTGCCGAGTTCAAAAAGACCAGCGGAATAGATTTGAGCAACGACAAGCAGGCGTTGCAACGTCTTAAAGAAGCCGCGGAGAAAGCCAAAATCGAACTTTCCGCCACTCTCAAAACAACCATTTCGTTGCCCTTCATCACGGCGGACGCAAGCGGTCCCAAGCATTTGGAAGTAGAACTTACCCGCGCCAAATTCGAAAGTCTCATTGACGGCATAATCAAAAAGACCATCGAACCCATGCGCAAAGCAATGTCGGACGCCGGCGTTACCAATGCCGACCTCAACCGCGTGATATTGGTGGGCGGCTCCACCCGTATCCCCGCCGTTGTGGAAGCGGTCAAAAACTACTGCGGCAAAGATCCCTACAAGGGCGTCAACCCCGACGAGTGCGTGGCTATCGGCGCGGCTATCCAGGGCGGCGTGCTTGGCGGCGAAGTCAAAGACGTGTTGCTGTTGGACGTTACCCCGCTGTCCCTCGGTATCGAGGTGTTGGGCGGCGTTACGGCGCGTTTGATCGAGCGCAACACGACTATCCCCACCAGCAAATCGCAAGTTTTCTCCACTGCGGCGGACAATCAAACTAGCGTGGACATTCACGTGTTGCAAGGCGAACGCGAAATGGCTGCCGACAACAAAACTTTGGGTCGTTTCAGCCTTACGGGCATTGCGCCCGCGCCGCGCGGAATTCCGCAAATCGAAGTTAAATTCGATATCGACGCAAACGGTATCGTACACGTGACCGCCAAGGATCTCGGCACGCAAAAGGAGCAATCCGTCACAATAACATCCTCCACCAACCTTTCCGAAGCGGATATAGACAAGGCTGTCAAAGACGCCGAAAAGTACGCCGAGGAGGACAAAAAGCGTCGCGAACAGGTCGAGGCGCACAACGGTCTGGATCAAATGATCTTGTCCTTGGAGCAATTTATCCGCGAAAGCGGCGACAAACTCGATCCCGCCGACAAAACCACGTTGGAAGAAGAAATCAAAAAAGGCAAAGAAGTGCTTGACAAGAGCGGCGTAACCACCGAGGAACTCAAAGCGGAAACGGATCGCATTGCGCAAAGTTCGGCGACGATCTTCCAAAAGTTCTATCAACAGGCGCAACAAGCGCAATCGCAACAGGGCGACGCACAGCAAAACGCCGACGACATTCACTACGACGTCAAGGACGACGACAAAAACTGATTTTGCTTTTAGCAAACACAACAAGTAACACATCTACCTCACAGCCCCGATTGTTGCGGCTGTGAGGTAAAGTTATGAGGTAACAATGCCGACAAAAGACTACTACAAAACTCTCGGCGTGGACAAAACCGCGTCGCAGGACGAAATAAAATCCGCCTATCGCAGGCTCGCCAAGCAATATCACCCCGATTTGCACCCGGGCGACAATGCCGCGGCGGAAAAATTCAAGGAAATAAACGAAGCCTACTCCGTAGTGGGCGATCCCGACAAGCGCGGCAAGTACGATCGCGGCGAAATGGATCCCGCTTCGGGCGGCGCAGGTTTCAACCCATTCGGCGGCGCGGGCGGCTTTACGGCGACGGGCTTTGACGACATTTTCGATATGTTCAGCGACGCTTTCGGTTTCGGCGGCAGAAGCAGACGCAACGCCGCCGCAAACGTGGGCAGCGACATAACGTGCAGGATCGACTTGACTTTTATGGAGTCTATTTTGGGTTGCACCAAGAATATCACCTACACGCGCCTGGAAAAGTGTCCCACCTGCAACGGCAGCGGTGCCAAGGACTCCGCGCACGTCAAAATCTGCGACAAGTGTAGCGGAACGGGACAAGTGCGGTATGTTCAGCAAACCTTGCTCGGACAGCACGTTACGGTAGGCGTGTGCGACAAATGCGGCGGAACGGGACGTATCATCACCGACTACTGCCGTGCTTGCGGCGGCAAGGGTTTGGTCAGCAAAACGAGGACCGTCACCGTTACCATACCGGCAGGCGTGGAGCATGGCGAAGTTCGTCAACTGTCCGGCGAGGGCAACGCGGCGCGCGGCAACGGGCGCAACGGAAACGTGCTGTTGGAGTTTTCCGTCCGTCCAAGCACCGTTTTCAGACGCGAGGGGTACAATTTGTACGTAGACGTGCCCGTGAGTTTTATGACCGCGGCGTGCGGCGGGCAAATCGAGATCCCCGCTCCGGAGGGCGTGTTTATCCACAACCTTGCGGAGGGCACTCCCAACGGCGAAACTTTGCGTTTTCGCGGCAGGGGCGTGCGTAGTCAACGGGGCGCGGCGGGCGATTTGTATGCGACCGTCAACGTCGAAGTGCCGCGCGGCATATCCCGCACGCAAAAGAAGGCTCTCGAACAGTTTGAAAACGACTGTACCATCAAAAATTACTCCAAGCGCAAGCAGTTTATGGATGAGATAGCAAAACTGTACAAAAATTAGCGCAAAATTGTTGCAAAACGCTCTCAAACAGGGCGTTTTTTTGTCGTTTGTTTCAATTCGAAGGCGACGCGCTCGGGGAGATTTGTCGGCGTAAAAATTGTTTCACAAGTTTCATATTTGCGAAAAAAAAACAAAAAATTTATTTTTAGAAAAATACCCTTTTGACGCTTTACAAATGCGTTACAATTTGATAATCTATATTACAGACATAGTATGGAGAGCAAATGATGAAAGTTATTTCCAGCGATCTCTTGCGCGGACATATCGACACGTTTGTATTGTCGGCTTTGATGACCGGCACCAAGTACGGAAACGAAATACGCAAATTTATCGCAAAAAAAACCAACAATTTGTACGAACCCAATGAGCAGAGTCTGTATTCGGCGTATCATAGGCTGGAAGACATGGAGTGCATCAAGGGTTATTGGGGCGAAAATATCGGCGCCACTCGCAAATATTACACGATCACCGACAAGGGTCGCGCTCTGTACGAAAAGAACAAACGAGAGTGGCAAAACGCCAAAACGCTGATAGATATTCTCATCAAATAATATGGATTTTAGTGAAATTGCCGTTTATACAACGTCGCAGATGTCGGAAGTAGTCGCTTACTTTCTGCAAGAGGTGTGTATGGACGGCGTAAGTATTTATGACGTAAACGACCTGTACAACAATCCGTCGTGGGACTACAAGGAGGACGGTATCGAACTTGCCTACGCAAACGAGGTAGTTGTCAAGGGCTATTGCAATCCAGAGGACACCGATCGTGTTCTCCGTTTTTTACGTGAGAGATTTGTTTCGTTGACGGACGCCGGCAGCCTCAAAATAGAAGTCAAAACGGTAGAGGGAAACGCTTGGGTCGCCAAGTGGAAGGAAACTTTTCGCCCTATCGAAACGGACAAATTGGTAATTTGCCCCGAGTGGCAGCAGGTGCGGACGGACAAAACGGTTTTTCTCATGGACAGCGGAGTGGCATTCGGCACGGGACAGCACGAAACCACCTCAATGTGTTTGGAGTTTGCCGAATCTATCGATTTGCGAGGCAAAAGCGTCCTGGACGTGGGTTGCGGCAGCGGCATTTTGGGTTTGTGTTGCCTGCTGTTGGGCGCGCAACGCGCCGAACTTGTGGATATCGATCCTCAGGCTACGGACGTGGCTGTACACAACGCGCGCGTCAACGGTTTGGACGACCGCGCAGTCGTCAAGACGGGCAGCCTTACCGAGCAGACGAATGGTACGTTCGACGTGGTGTTCGCAAACTTGACGGCGGATATTTTGGCTTTGTTGCGCAGGGACGTTTCCAAGGTGGTGCGCGCAAACTCTCTTGTGGTGCTTAGCGGCATTTTGGATACCAAATTGCAATACGTGACAGACCTCTATTGCGACGCGTTCACGCTGTTGCAAACCAAGGCGAAGGGCGAGTGGCGCGCAATATTGTTGCGTACAAAGTAAAATGAAAGTTTCTGTTTTTACATTGGGTTGCAAAACCAACCTCTATGAAAGCGGGCAAATAATAGCCCGATTGCAAAGCGCGGGACACGTCGCGGTACACGGTTTGGAGCCTGCCGACGTGTTTGTGTTGAACACCTGCGCCGTCACGGGCGAAGCGGAGCGCAAATCCCGTCAGGCGGTACAGCGCGCGCGCAAACTCAACCCCGATTGCAAAGTGGTGATCGTCGGTTGCGCCGCTCAAAAAAACGCCCAACAGTTTGCCGAGTTGCCCAACGTCACGTTTGTCAAGGGCGTCGCCAACAAAACGGCGATCGTCAACGAAATAGAGCGAGTCGGCACGGACGTGGAGCAACTGCCGTCGGTATTTTGCTCCGACGGATTTGCCGCTCAGGAGCGCACGCGCGCCTTTGTCAAGATACAGGACGGTTGCAACAACTTTTGCAGTTACTGTATCGTGCCGTATTTGCGCGGGCGCAGTCGCAGTCGCAAGATCGCCGACGTAGTGCGGGAGGTAGCAAACGCCCACTCTGCCGAAACCGTTTTGATAGGTATAGATATTTCCCAATTCGGGCGGGATACGGGCGAAAGTTTGCCGCAACTATTCGACGCGTTGCAAGGGGCAAACACTCGTTTGCGCTTGGGGAGTTTGGAAGCGGGCGTTGTCACCGATCAACTGCTTGCCAGCCTTGCGCGAGTGGATTTTTGTCCTCATTTTCACCTCAGTTTGCAGTCCGGTTGCGACTCCGTACTCAAACGCATGAACCGCAAATACACGACGGAACAGTACTACGAGGCTGTGACGAAGATCCGCAACGTTTTTTCCGACGCGGCTATAACCACCGACGTTATCGTCGGGTTTTGCGGCGAAACGGAGGAGGAATTTCAAACCACGTGCGACTTTGTGCGCAAAGTCGGCTTTGCGGACGTACACGTGTTTCCTTACTCTCCGCGGGAGGGTACCGTCGCCTACGGGTGGCAGGATGTGGACGGCGCGACCAAAACCCGCCGCGCGGAAGCGTTGGGCGAGATCAAAGCGCAACTCAAACGCGCTTTTGCGCAAAGTTTTGCGGGCAAGACATGCAAGGTATTGGCAGAACGCAAACGCGCGGGCGCGTGGGAGGGTTACACTCCGCAATATCTGCGAGTGTATTTCAACGGACCCGCCGCAGTCGGCGAGGTGGTAAAAGTCAAAATAAACGAGCCGTACAAGGACGGCGCAAAAGGAGAAGTAATATGAACGACTGTGTTTTTTGCAAAATCATCCAAGGAGATATTCCGAGTTTCAAAATCTACGAAAACGACAAAGTGTACGCATTTTTGGATATTGCCTGCGACGCTTACGGTCACACGCTTGTCGTCCCCAAGAAGCATTTTATCAATGTGTTGGACTGCGACCGAGAGTACCTCGACGCCGTTGTCGAAGCGGTGCAACTTATATCGCGCCACTATGTGAACGATTGCGGCTTTGACGGGGTAAACGTCCTCAACGCGTCGGGCAAATCGGCGGAGCAATCGGTGTTTCACTTGCATTTTCACATTGTCCCGCGCAAGGACGGCGACGGTCTGAACATGTGGCCGCTCCACGGTTCTGCGGACATGGCGCTTTCCGAAATCTGCAAAAAACTTGCCTTGTAACGTTTGACAACAAGCGCATAATATGGCATAATTATCTATGCACAAATAGATTGCGTTGACCGCGTCGTCAAGGCACTACATTACAGCGGTACTACCGAAAGGAGGCGAAAAGATCTATGGCGACCATCAAAGTCGGTGAAAACGAAACCTTGGACAGCGCATTGCGCCGTTTCAAAAGACGTTGCGCCCGCGACGGTATTATCGGCGACCTCCGCAAAAAGGAACAGTACGAAAAACCCAGCGTCCGCCGCAAAAAGAAAGCGGAAGCGGCTCGCAAACGCAACAGAACGTAAATTTTTATTTTACCAAAGAAACAACTGCTCACCGAAAAGTCGGTGGGCAGTTTGTATTTTACACAAGTTTTTTGTCAAAATACTCGCTTTTTCTACATTTATTTACACAGGACGACAATATTTTTATACTTTTCGACAAAGCAAACCGAATAATTATCACGTCATTTCGGAGGCTTTTATGTCCACGTTCAAAGAATATGCCAAGCGCGCCAAGGATCGCCTCAAAAGCGGATTTTGGGAGCAGGCTCGGCAAAACATACTGACCGAGCAACAGGTTGCCGCAACTTTGGGACTCAACACCCGCAAGGTGGGCGAGGAGGGCAAGCGTATGCTCGAACGCAAGATCTACGACTACGACGGTTTTTGCGAGGAGCAGGAGTTCTACAACAAAGTCGCGCAAATTTTGGAGAGCGACGAACTTGTTTCCAATCCCATCATGCGCCTTGCCGACCAACAGTATCTTGCGGGACTTACCCCTGCCGAGCGCCAAAGTTACATTTCCAAACTAGCCGCCAAGTACCGCGCCGCGGTGGAGCGGTATCGTTCCATTCACAAGTGATTTTTTTGGGGCGGTAGTCGTTTTGCGCGTAGCGGGCAAACTTTCTTTCGGGGGCGGGAGGAATTTGTTCTTGACCTCTTTTGTTGGTTGTGCTATGCTATACTCATGCCGAAAATCACCGATCTGCAAATACAAAAAAACAACAAAACCCGCGCAAACGTGTTTATCGACGGGGAGTTTGCTTTCGCGTTGGAAATGATCACGGTAATGAAACTCGGGTTCAAAATCGGGCAAGAGGTTTCCGCCGAGCGTATCCGCGACGCGGTCGTTGACAGCGAGCGCGCGGTAGCGTTCGACAAGGCTGTCAACTACCTTTCCCGCAGCGGCAAAACGGTCTGCCGAATGCGGGAGTATCTTGTCGATCGCGGTTTCGGCAAAGACACGGTGGACTACGTTATCGACAAACTTATCGACTACCGCTATCTGGACGACGAAGCCTACGCGCGCATGTACGTGGAGCAAAACCGCGCGACCAAGGGCGCGCGAAGGCTCAAACAGGAATTGGCGCAACGCGGTATCGAGCGATCCCTTGCGGAAAGCGCGTCCGAGCAGGACGAGGCATTCGCTTTGTCCAACGCCGCCCGCCTTGCGGAAAAATACTTGCAAGGCAAACCTCGCGATCTCAAAAACCTTCAACGGCTTCAACGGCACCTGCTGTCGCGCGGATACGACTACGACGTTGTCAACTCGGTCGTGCGCGGTCTTGGCTCGGACGAGTAACGTATCGCGCGATCCGAGCGTTTTGAGGAAAAATTTTTGTCGTTATTATATGCGGAAAATATTTTAGCCCTTTCGTTTGCGAAGCGGGCTTTTTTTGTTTGTCGTGCGGTCGCGCGTTCTTCGGCGCGGGGCGACGCGCGTTTTTTTTGAGATAATAATTTTTGTCCCCAAAATTTTTCGTCACAAAAAGTCTTGTTTCGCCCGCGCAACTTTTGTCGAAGGCGGTTTTGCTCCGTTTGTTAGTGGTACAATGGGGCAAGGTAAAGGAGGTGCGACCGACATGGCGCGAAAAATCGTTGTTACCGGCGGCAAGGGCGGGGTGGGCAAAACCACCGTCTGCGCCAATTTGGGTATCGCGCTCGCCAAGCAGTCCAAGCGAGTGCTGTTGATGGATCTGGATATAGGTCTGAACAATCTGGACGTGGTAATGCAGTTGGAGGACAAAGTGGTATTCGACTTTGTGGACGTGGTAGAGGGACGTTGCCGCCCGTCGCAAGCGTTCATTCAGGACAGGGACGAGCCCACGTTGTACGTCATGCCGAGTTGCCACCTTGCAAAGAGGCAAATTTCCGCCGAACAGGTGCGCAAAGTCGTTACCCGTTTGGAGGACAATTTCGATTTTATCCTTTTCGACTGTCCCGCCGGCATAGACAGCGGTTTTCGCAGAGCCGTTTCCTGCGCGGACGAGGCGATAGTGGTGGTCACGCCGCACCTCAGCAGCGTGCGCGACGCGGACAAAACCGTGGGCGAACTTGTCGGCAACGTAATAGTCAACGTGGTGGTCAATCGCGTGCGCGGCGATCTTGTCGCCGACGGCGAAATGCTTTCGGCGTTCGAGGTGTTCAGTTTGCTGGGACAAACGGCGTTGGGCGTTTTGCCCGAGGACGACGACGTCAATTGCAACGCTCGCTCGGACAAAAACGTTCCTTTCGATATTCTCGCCGAAAATTTGATATACGGCAAGTGCAAAATTTACGATTGCGTCACTCCGTACAAGGGCTTGTTCGGGCGCATAAGGCGCAAACTCAAACGCAACGCATGAGCGCGGTATCCAAGCAATTCGAGCGCGCCGAGGCAATGGTGATCGCGGACAAATTCAACTTGCGCAGTCGGGATTTTTTCGCCGAACTGCGCGCGCTCGTGGGTCGTTACATGGAGTACGACGGTTTGACCGTGGAACTGCAACGCGCGGGAAACTCCAACCTGACAATAACCGTTTCGGTAAAAAAAGTAAAGCCCACTTTTGTATCCGAGGCATAAAGCGTTCGGAGTTCGCATAGGGTATTGTGAAAAACGGAGGTGCAACTATGGACTACGACGGTGTAAACAGCATTGTTTGCGATGCAGAAGAAAATGATTGGTTGGACGTTTCTTACGCGGAACGCAACTATGTTGACAAGCCCTTGCCAAAATCCAAACGCAAAAAAATAAGTTTCAAAAAGTTTAGCAAACCCGTCAAAGTTATCGCCGTCGCGGTGCTGTGCGCGGCGTTGCTTGCGGCGTTGTTGTTTGCGGACAATCAATTTGCCAAGGACGTGTTCGAAACGGCAAAGGCGGCGTTTTCCGCTTCGGTATTCGGCGAGCGGCAGGAAACGGTCAACGCCTCCGTCGCGATACCCTCCAACGTCGATCTCGTGGACGTGGTGGACGGCGTAGCCACTTTCAGCGGCGGCAAAGCGGCGGTTTCTTTCACGGCGGGCAAAGTGACGAACGCGACCGAAACGTCCGTTACGGTGGCAATAAACGACGACACGTCTATCGTTTACGACAATTTGATCGCCGTTTACGTATCCGAGGGCGACGAGGTTTCCGTCAACGCGCTGTTAGGCAAGTATAGCGGCAGTTTTACCGCGCAGATCTGCGTTTCGGGCGAAACGTTGGTTGACGTTGTGGGTAGCGAATCGCAACTTACGTGGAACGTCTGAAACTGCGCGTAAAACCGAGTTTTTGGATATTTATCGTGGTAGCGGTGGTATTCCGTCAGGGATACTTCGCTGCCATGTATTCTTTTGCGGTGCTTTTGCACGAGGCGGCGCACTACATTGCGGCGAACAAACTGTTTTATCGTTGCAAGGAAATTCAACTCGGCATATTCGGCGCGGTGCTGTACGGCGATTTCAACGACGTCAACGGCGCCGACCGCATCAAGATCGCCATTGCGGGTCCGCTCGCCAATTTGTGCCTGTGCGGAGTGTGTCTGGCGTTGTGGTGGGCGGTTCCGGACAGTTACTACTATACGGAAACTTTTTTTACCGCCAATCTCACAATGGCGTGCGTAAACATGCTGCCCTGCTATCCGTTGGACGGCGGGCGGGTGCTTACGGGATTGTTGGAAAAACGGCTCGGCAAGCGCGCTCTCGGTCTGACCAAAAAGTTGACAGTTGCAATTTCGCTCGCGTTGTTCCTGCTGTTTGCGGCGTCGCTGTTTTGCAAAACCAAACTGTTTGCCGTGGGATTGTTTGCGATAGGGCTGTTTTCAGGCGCATTTGCGCGCGGCGCGGAAACCTACGAGCGCACGACCTTTGCGACCAACAAAAAACATTTTTTCAAACGCGGAATGGAAAAGAAAACTTTGGTGTTTTTTTTGAATAATACGCTTGCCGACGTCGTCAAGCGTATGCAGGGGAACTTTTTGTACTGTTTGGAAGTGGTGGACGCCGACATGAAAACCGTCGCCCGATTCGACATAGGTCAGTTGGAAAAACTCGTCGTCAAAATGCCGTTGGATACTCGGCTCAGACAGGTGGTCGAAACTAATCGAGTTTGATCGCGGTGGGCAAAGCGTTGTAGCGTTTGTTCAGCAAACTGTACAACGCCAGCGCAAAACTCACCGTCGCCCACGCCAATGTGTACCAGGGAAAAAACGACACGACGGATATTGCCAACGTAAACAGCGACGTCGCAAAATACCAACCCGCCTTGCGCCTGCAAAACATATTGGGCAAAATCGGCGATATGGGGTGGAATTTTTGCGTAATTTTGGGCAATTTGTCCGCTCTTTCAAACAACTCGTAGGCGTTTGCCGCGTCCACAAACTCTATATCTATGTGCGCCGCCGCGCTTTTCAGTTGCGCTTGATCGACTTTGCACCCGAACAGGTACAGTTTGTCGCAGTTTTGTCGCAGGGCGGAAACGGTCGTTTTTACTACCTCGCCGTCGGAAACTTTTTCTTCGGCAAACCGCAACGCAAAGTAGTCGTATTTGCCGTTTTTTTGCCCGACGAGATCGTCGCAACTCAGTTTGCGCGTTTCGAAGTCGTAGTAAGTCAGCATCTGTTCGAACAGCGCGGCGTTGTCCGCGCCGAAACGCAGAGTTTGTTTGAAGTCGTTTATTTGTTTTGTCCTGCGCCGCTTGACGGATCGCCTGTCGTCGCGGGCTTTTTCCGCCCGAAACACCAAATATCCGCAGCAAATCGCGACTATCGCCGCCAAGAGCGCGGCGGTTTTCGGCTCTTTCAGACAGTAAACTATCCACAGAAAACACAAAAAAAACGCCATCAACGCGCACAGCAATGTATTGAGAATTTTAGACATATTTCAATTGTTGACGTTTTTGCTTAATTTTATTGTAAAAATTTTCAAAATAATGTAGAATATTGGTATGAGGATAGGAATTTTCGGCGGCACTTTCAACCCGCCGCACAACACACACGTTGCAATGGCGCGCGAGGCTGTCCGTCAGTTGGGTCTTGACAAATTGACGGTTATTCCGTGCGGGATACCGCCGCACAAGTTTTGCGATTTGGACGCCGCAACGCGTTTGCGGCTTGCTCATTTGGCGTTCGACGACTTTGCCGAGGTGAGCGACTACGAAATCGTCAAGGGCGGCACAAGTTACACGGTGGAAACGCTCGGGCATTTTCGCAAACTCTATCCCCAAGCGGAGATGTATCTCATTATCGGCGGCGACAGTTTTACCAACTTCGACAAGTGGTATCGTCCCGACGAGATCGCGAGTTTGGCGCGGCTTGCCGTGGCGGATCGCAACCGACAAACTTCCGTTGCGACCATGCGCCGCATTACGTCAAAGTTCAACGCCGACGTCACGTTTTTGCATTTTGAACCGACAAACGCGTCCTCTACGGAAATTCGGCTCAGATACGAGTTCGGAATGGACAACGGCGACGCGGTACCGCAAGCGGTGGACGACTACATTTTGAACAACGGTCTGTATTCTTCTCACCGCGCCATGGCGGAAAAATTGCGTCAATATCTCACCCCCGAGCGTTTTATGCACACTTTCTACGTCGTCAAGCGGGGTTTGGAGTTGGCGACCGACAACCGCGACAAGGCTTTTGTCGCCTGTCTGTTGCACGACGTCGCCAAGTATATCCCCAAGTCCGACTACGCCGAGTACGGTTTCGAACAGGGCGATCTGCCCGATTCGGTGGTACATTCCTTTTTGGGCGCAAAGGTGGCGCAACGGGATTTCGGCGTGAACGACGCGGAAATTCTGGACGCTATCGCCTATCACACGACGGGACGTCCCAACATGACTCAATTGGACAAACTCGTGTATGTCGCGGACAAAACGGAGGACAGCCGACCCTATCCGACGTCCCACCTCAAAAAGGGCAGTCTGGACGATCAATTTGCGGCGTGTCTTGCGGAAGCGTATCGAATATGTCTGGAACGCCATCACGACAGCGTGTGTCCGCTTTCCGAGCAAACGTTGGCGTATTACAGTACGGACAAACGAACTCGGGCATAAAATAAATCGCCTGCCGACAAACTAAAAAAACGGAGTATAACTATGACTACAAAGACAACAAACGTAACTCAATCCCCGCGCGCCGACGCGTCCGACTCTCGCGAAAAGGTCGAACGCATTTGTCGAATTTTGTCCGACAAACAGGCAACCGACGTCAAAATCGTAGAGATCAAGGGTATCAGCGATTTGGGCGACTACTTTGTGATATGCTCGGGTCGCAGCATACCGCAGGTCAAAGCCATTTTCGACCATTTGGAAGAACAAATGGAAAAGGAAGGCAATTTTGCCGTAAGAAAGGAGGGCTATTCCGAGGGCAGATGGATAGCGGTGGACTACGGCGACGTGATCGTGCATATATTTCACAAAGACACGCGCGACGTCTACGGTCTGGACAACCTTTGGAACAACGGTTCCAACGTCACAAATTACAATGCCGATTGAGTTGCTTCGCGACATTTCGAAATGGAAAAAAGGAGAAAAAAATGAATTACAAAACCGACGGAGTTTGCAGCAGAGAAATAAATTTCGACGTAGTTGACGGCAAAGTGACAAACGTCAAATTTGTCGGCGGTTGCAACGGAAACACGCAGGGAGTGGCGGCTTTGGTCGAGGGAATGGACGTGCAGGAGGCTATCCGCCGTCTGAAAGGCATCAGGTGCAATTTCAAAAGCACTTCCTGTCCCGACCAACTTGCGCGCGCCCTCGAACGTTATCTGGCAAATTCCTGACCGAGTAAAAAATGTGCAAAAACTTGCCGATTGCAAAAAGTTGCAAAGTTTGCGGCAAGCCTGTTTTGTGATCAGTCACACAAAGGTAGATTTGTCGAGATTTTTGCCGATGACAGAATCGACACGTCCGTTTACAAAAACGACTTTTATGCTCCTTACGAGAGTACCGCCGTTTTGTATGCCTTTCCATTGACTTTTCTCCCACTCCGCCACAAGACGGTCGCCGTTTTCCTCGGTGGTTGTGGCGGCGCAGCCCATTATTTGCAACACCTCATCGACGCTCATGCCCGACTTTATTTTGTCGGCTTTGCGTATAAAGTCGCTATGACGTTTGCAAACGAAGTATATTATCGTAAAAATAACCGCAAGAGCGATTATACCGCCGACAACGGCGCCGAGAATAGTGTAGTCCATTTCTACGCCTCCGTAGTAAAGTGTAATAATTATACAATAAACCGACGCATAGCGTCAAGTTGTGCTTGCGTTAAAATGGAAACATCCAAATCGGCTCATTCGGGCGGCGACGCCGCGTTTATCAACGGACAAATTTCCACAATTTTGTCCCGTTCGGAACAATGCGAGGTTTCCTCGCATTTTGTTTTGCCCCGACAATTATCTTTTCGAAGTCGGAGCGATTGAATTTTATATATTTATGAATGTCATTATGTGTTTACAAAAAAATTCGTATGTGCTAAAATAACAATGTATTGCCAAGTGAACAAGTTTCACGTACACCGTCTTTGACGGAGTAAAGCCGATCCGCTGCGCTAGCGGTGAGCGGATGGGCGGCGGCGATCAGTACATTCACCGACAAAAAGAACTTTGAACACAAGATATTTGCAATTTAATCAACACGATTTAACTTTGGCGGGAGAGATGATCCGCTCGGGAGAATTGGTGGCTTTCCCCACCGAAACGGTGTACGGATTGGGCGCAAACGCTCTCGACGTCGCCGCGGTAAAAAAAACTTACGCCGCCAAAGGTCGCCCCGTTGACAACCCTCTGATCGTACACGTCTACGACAAGGCGCAAATTTACGATCTGGCAAGCGAAGTCAACGATTTTGCGGCAAAAGTGATCGAACGACTCATGCCCGCGCCGATAACGATCGTTCTACCCAAAAAGGACGTCGTCAGCGGCGTCGTGACGGCGGGATTGCCCAGCGTAGCCGTGCGTATGCCCCTTTCCGACGAGGCAAGGCGGTTTTTGAAAGCGGCGCGCGTCCCCGTCAGCGCGCCCAGCGCAAACATCAGCGGACGGCCCAGCCCCACAACGTGGCAACGGGTCGCCGACGATATGGACGGTCGCATTGCGGCGGTTTTGTGCGGCGCGCCGTGTCAGGTGGGTATCGAATCCACCGTGTTGGATCTATCCCGCGACGAGCCGATAATTTTGCGACCGGGCGCGGTTTCCGAACAACGTTTGTCGCAATTGTTGGGCGTGCCTGTCGGTATTCTCAAAGATCCCTCTTCCAAAGTAAACAGTCCCGGCGTGCGCTACAAGCACTACGCTCCGAGCGTACCCATGGTTTTGGAATTGGACGACGACTACGACAAACTGTGCGACTTTTACGACAAAAAGGCGGCGGCGGGGCTCAATCCCGTACTTTGGGCGCGCGATCCTGCGCGTTTCGGGCAACGTCACGCGGTAGATATGGGCGCAAACGACCTCGAAGCGGCGGCAAACCTCTACGAAACAATGCGACTGTTGGAAAAACAGTACGGTTTTATCATCGCTTGTTTTTGCTGGACAAAAAATTCGCCCTACGACGGAAGCGCAAGTCAAGGCGTTTTGGACAGGCTTATGCGCGCTTGCGGACATAACGTCATCTAGGAGAAATCATGAAATTTTCATCAAACAAGGCGCAGGTCGCCCTTGCCTGCGATCACGGCGGCTATCAACTCAAAACCGGAATTTCCGACTACCTTGCAAGTCAAGGCTACGCCGTGCGCGACTTCGGCACAAATTCGGAGGATAGTTGCGACTATCCCGATTTCGCACGCCCCGCGGCGGAGTCCGTGGCAACGGGCGAATGTGCTTGGGGCATTGTCGTATGCACAACGGGCATCGGCGTAAGCATGGTGGCGAACAAGGTGCGCGGAGTACGTTGCGCGTTATGCGTAAACGCCGATATGGCGCGTATGACTCGCGCTCACAACAACGCCAACATGATCGCGCTCGGGCAAAAGTACGTCGATTTCGACACGGCTAAGGAAATTATTCGCGAGTTTGTCAACACGGAATTCGAGGGCGGCAAGCACGAACGCCGCGTCAACAAAATAGAACAGTAATTTGCGGGAGAAAAAATGGTAGAAGAAGTTGTCAATTCGATACTTGCAGCGGAGGACGAAGCCAAACGTCGCGTAGAGGCGGCGCAGGCAAAGGCTGCGGAAACGGTCGCTTGCGCCGAGGCGGAAGCGGATCGGATACGTCGCGACGCTCAGTCGGAAAACAAAAAATATCAACAGGAACGTCTTGCCCGCGCCGAGGAGCAAATCGCTTTGGAAGCGCAACGGTTGCTTGCCGAACGCAACGCTCGGACCGAGGACGAGATCTCCGAGTTGCGGCAAAACGTAGACGGCGCGGTAAAGTTCATTTTGGAGTCGTTGTAACATGGCAATCGTCAAGATGAAAAGGCTTTCTCTTTTGGCTCTCAACGCCGACAGAGAAAAAATATACGACGCCTTGGTGCGTTGCGGGAGCGTTCAACTCAAACGCAGCGCGGATATCGACAGTTTTGCGGACGTGGACAGATCCGCCGCTCGCGAACAGGCGTTGGAGGACGTTGCGCGCGTGGAGGATACGGTGCGTTATGTCACCGAAATGACGGAAACTCACAACGCCTCTCACAAAAGCAAGGACGAGCGTATCAAGCCGACCAAAAACAGTTTTGCCCGCCCCAAAACGGAAGTGGACTACGACTATTTGTTGGGGTTCGACCAACATGTCCCCGCGTTGGAAAAATCTCTCGGCGAGGTTGCCGATCTCAAAAACGAACTTGCTTCTCTTGCGGCGCAACGCAGTCAAAAGCAAGCCGAGTGGCAAAATCTGCAATTGCTCAAAGATCTCACTCATCCGACGTCTTGGTATCGCAACACGGCAAACGCCGTCGTTCAGTTGTCGCAGTTGCCCTCGTCGGAGGCGGCAAATTTGCAAAAACTCGCGTCGGAATTCGAAACCGTCGTCTTGGAAATTGTCGGCGCATATCAAAACACGACGTTGGTCGTAGTTGTTTTGCACAACAGCGACAAGGCGTTTTTCGAACGTGCGAGCGCGCTCGGTCTGGTCAAGTGCGCCACGGCAACGACCGTTTTGCCCGCGGAGGAGATCGAGTCGTTGCAAAGGCAGATCGCCGCTATCGACGACAAGATTTCCCGCGACGTTTCGGCGGTCGCTTTCTATGCGGAGGAAATTCCGCAGTGGAAAATCTACGTCGATTGGTTGTTGCTCAAAGAAAAGAAACTCGCCGCCGACGGAGATATTCGGCAATCGGCTTCTACGTTCGTGTTGGAAGCGTTCTATCCCGCCGAAAAGGAATCCGTCGTCCAACAGGCTATCGATTCCGTTACCGACTGCGCGGTGACGACCTTTTACGAAATAGGCGAGGAGGAATTTGCTCCCACGCTCACGCGCAACAACAAGTTCGTCGCTCCCTTCGAAACGATAACAAACTCCTATTCCGTACCCGACTACCACGAGGTAGATCCCAACCCCGTCATGTCCGTATTTTACTTTGTGATCTTCGGACTGATGGTCGCGGACGTCGGCTACGGCGCGGTGCTTGCGGCGTTGGGACTTGCCGTTACGTTCCTTATCAAGCAAAAGACGGGACTCAAAGTAATGTTGCAGATGTTCGGTATTTGCGGCGTTTCGGCTATAATCGTGGGCGTGCTGTTCGGCAGTGTGTTCGGCTACACGTTTTGGGACAAAATTTTCCCCGACGCGACGCACCCTCTGCACAACGGCATAATCCCCAACCCCGCCGACTACCCGATGGTAATGATGATACTCAGTTTGCTGTTCGGCGTGATACACATAGCGGCGGGAGTGGGCTGCAAAATGGCTGTCAAGATCAAGCATAAACAATATTTGTCCGCCTGGCTGACGGACTTCCCCTGGATAATAGTGTTTGCGTGTTTTGTGTTGGCGATTTTCAACTCCGCGCTGGATATGGCGGACTACGCCCCCTACGACGCACTTCGACTGCCAAACATCGTTTCGCAAGTAAGTTTGTACGTGTGCCTTGCCGCGCTTGCCGTCGCGTTGGTGTGCGCGGGACTTGGTACCAAAGGCTTTTTCGGCAAGGTCATCAAGAGTTTCGGCAGCGCGTACGGTATCATCAACTATTTCAGCGACGTCATGAGTTACATTCGCGTGTTCGGACTTATGCTCAGTTCGGCGATAATGGCAACGACCATCAACACGTTGAGCGGCATGATCTCGGGCAACGGCGGCGTAGGTTACGTGTTGGCGGCAGTAGTGTTGGTGTTCGCTCACTTGTTCAATTTGGTAATGGGCATACTGAGCGTTTACATTCACAACGGCAGATTACAGTATGTGGAGTTCTTCGGCAAATTTTATACGGGCGACGGACAGGCGTTTGTTCCTTTCGGAAGCGACACGCGCTACACGTTGCTCGTTGACGGCGACAGTTTTCCGAACGGCAGTTCGGCTGTAAAATAATTATCAAAAAAAAATCCTAAACGGAGGAAAAACAAAAATGACAGGACTAACAATAGGCATTATCGGTCTTGCGCTTACCGTGTTGTTGTGCGGTATCGGTTCCGGCTTGGGACTTCGCTTTACCGGCAAAGCCGCGGCGGGCGTACTCAGCGAAGATCCGAGCAAATTCAGCAAGGTTATCGTGCTTTCGCTTTTGCCCGCAACGCAGGGTATTTACGGCTTTTTGATCGCGATTTTGGGCGCGAACACGTTGCCCACCGTCGCCAATTTGACGGCAGCGGGCATTACGCTCGGAACCAACGACGCGATACTTGCGCAACAGATCAACGCGCAGGGTTGGTACGTGTTCGCTGCTTGCCTTCCCATGATGATCGGCGGCATGGTTTCGGCGATTTTGCAAGGAAGCAGCGCGGCGACGACCATAGTAGCGGTGGGCAAAAAGAGCGAGATCGCGGCAAAATCCATTATCTTCCCCGCAATGATCGAGTTCTACGCATTGCTCGGTTTGGTGGCGTCCATTTTGATGTTCAACTACATTCCCGTCAGCGAAATCGGCAACATCACGGTTCGCCCCGAGGTAGTCGAGCCTGCGGCGGCGTTTGTGCGCACTTTACTCGGCGCATAACAATTGTTTGAGGACAAAATGAACGGCAAGGAAAACATTATCAACAAAATACTGTCCGACGCCGACGAAACTTGCTCCAAGATCATTGCCGAAGCGGAGTCGCAAGCCGCCCAAACGGTTCAAGCCGCGAGAGAAAACGCAAAGCGCGAGCGCGCGGAATCGGACGCCCGTATCGAGCAAACCGTAGCCGAACGCCGTCGCAACGCTTTGGCTAACGCCGAACTTGCCGCCAAGAGATATCTTTTGGAGGCGAAACAGCGTTTGGTCGCGCTTTGCTACGACAAGGCGTACAACGCGCTCGTATCCATGAACGCCCAAGACAGATTGGATCTGATCGGCGAGTTGTTGACCAAGTATGCCGAGGACGGCGAAACGGTCTACATAACTCAATCGGACGCTCAAACCGTTACCGAGCAGTGGCTTCGCGGGTTCGAAAAACATCTTCGCCTTGGCAACAGATACATACGCGCCGACGGCGGCGTGGTGCTGGAAGGAGCAGGTTACGAAAAAGACCTTACCTTTGCCAGCGTAATGCGCTACGTCAAGGAGCAAACCGAGGCGGTTGTGGCTACAAAATTGGGAGTACGCAATGAGCAGTGAGCAACTTTTTGCCAACGGCAGAATAGCGGTGATGTCCACGCGACTGCTCACCAAGGACAAGTACTTGCGCCTTGCGGAGTGCAACAGTCTTGCCGAAGCGATCAAAGTACTCGTCGAGTGCGGTTTGGGCGACGCTTCTGCGGCGCAACCCAACGACTACGAGCAACTTTTGCGCGTCGAAACGGACAAAACGCTTGCCTCTCTCCGAGAACTTTGCACCAACGTCAAGGTGTTGCGCTATTTGCTGTGCAAGTACGACTACCACAACGCCAAAGTGTTGATGAAGGGCAAGTATATGCGGCAGGACTTTGTTTCGCTTTGCTTTGACGGGGCGACTTATTCCGCCGAGCAGATGCGCGACGATTTTGCGGAGGACAACTACGGCAACTATTCCAAATACATGGCTGACGCTTGCGACGACGTGGACGCGGAGTTCGCTAACGGCAACCGCGCTCCGCAGACCGTGGACAGGATACTCGACAAGGCGTGTCTGGCGGAGATGTCGCGCTTGGCAAAGTCGTCGGGTTCGCAACTTGTCGTCAAGTTGTGCGACCTGCACGTCAACGCTACCAATTTGACGCTCGTTCAGCGTTTCAAACAGGCGGGTTTCTCCTCCGAAACGCTCGGCGAGTGGATAGCGGACGGCGGCAGTATCAAGCGCGCAACGCTGTTGGGATTGTTCGAGGGCGCGTCGCCCGACGACCTGTCGGAGCGGTATCGCAACTTGTACCGACGCGACGTCGTTCAACAGGAGAGTTACGTCAAGCGGTTGCGCAACGATTTGGTGAGGGACTATGCCGACCCAATGACGGTGCAACCCGCGTTGGAGTACTTTTTTGCCAAGATCGACGAGGTAGACTTGGTACGTCGCGTTTTGACGGAGGTCAAAAACGGCACGGACAAGGACAAAATAAAGGAATATATCAATCAATGCCTAACAAGATAGCAGTTATAGGAGATAAAGACAGCGTATTGGCGTTCCGCGCGGTGGGCGTGGAGGTTTTTGACGCTACCACAGCCGAACAGGCGCAGTCGCTTGTCAAAAAGACGATCGCCGATCGCTACGCAGTGGTGTTCATTGCGGAAGATCTTGCCGAGCAAATTCCCGAAACTCTCCAAAAAGCCAAATTGCAGACTTATCCCGCGATAGTACCCATTCCGACGGGCGTTGCGCCCAGCGGTTTCGGAATGCAGGGGATCAAGAGCGACGTGGAAAAGGCTATCGGAGTAGATATCATTTTCAACAAAGAGGACAAATAATGATTGGAAAAATAACAAAGGTCAGCGGACCGTTGATCGTCGCCGAGGGACTTGCCGACGTGGAAATGTACGACGTCGTCAAAGTTTCGGACAAAAAACTGATCGGAGAAGTGATCGAACTGAGAGATGACAAAGCCAGCATACAGGTCTACGAGGAAACGGGCGGTTTGACCGTCGGCGATCCTGTGGAGTCTACCGGCGCGCCCCTTTCCGTAGAACTCGGACCGGGTCTTATCGAAAGTATTTTCGACGGTATCCAACGTCCGCTCAACATTTTGATGGCGGTCGCGGGCAACCGTATTGCGCGCGGCATAGAAGTAAACGCGCTGGATCGCAACCGCAAGTGGCACTTTGTACCCGTCCGCAAGGCGGGCGAACGCGTTACTGCGGGCGACGTTATCGGCACCGTGCAGGAAACGCCCGTCGTTTTGCACAAGATCATGGTACCCGTCGGCATGGAGGGCACGCTCGATTTCGTTCGCGAAGAGGGCGACTACACCGTTACGGAGTTGATCGCCCAAGTGGACGGGCGGGACGTCGCCATGATGCAACGTTGGCCCGTGCGCAAAGGACGTCCCTACAAATCCAAGATGTCGCCCGACTTTCCCATGGTGACGGGTCAACGGGTTATAGACACGTTGTTCCCCATTGCCAAGGGCGGCGCGGCGGCAGTCCCCGGACCTTTCGGCAGCGGCAAAACGGTAGTTCAGCACCAACTTGCCAAATGGGCTGACGCGGACATAATCGTTTACGTGGGCTGCGGCGAACGCGGCAACGAAATGACGGACGTTTTGCGCGAGTTCCCCGAACTCAAAGACCCCCGCACGGGCGAGCCTTTGATGAAGCGCACCGTGCTTATCGCCAACACCAGCGACATGCCCGTCGCCGCGCGAGAAGCGAGCATATACACGGGCATAACCATTGCGGAGTACTTCCGCGACATGGGTTACGACGTGGCTATCATGGCGGACAGCACCTCGCGTTGGGCGGAGGCGTTGCGCGAGATGAGCGGACGTCTGGAAGAAATGCCGGGCGAGGAGGGTTATCCTGCTTATCTTGCCAGCCGTATAGCCGAGTTCTACGAGCGCGCGGGTATCGTCAACGTTTTGGGTAGCGGCAACACCGTGGGATCTATTTCCGCGATAGGCGCGGTTTCTCCTCCCGGAGGCGACCTGTCCGAGCCTGTCAGTCAGGCGACGTTGCGTATCGTCAAGGTGTTTTGGGGGTTGTCGGCGCAACTTGCGTATCGTCGT
Organism: uncultured Clostridia bacterium; assembly: GCA_947625725.1. GTDB lineage: Bacteria > Bacillota > Clostridia > Christensenellales > CAG-314 > Fimimonas. The sequence continues at coordinate 43,284 of CANQPI010000006.1, forward strand.
CACTTCCCCGCGATCGATTGGCTTACAAGTTACTCCCTCTACGACGACAAGTTGGAAAATTGGTATTCCGAGCATGTCGCGGAGGATTTCAACAGCCTCAAAACGGAACTCAGTTTTGTTTTGCAGGAAGAAAATCAACTCAACGAAATAGTGCGCTTGGTGGGTATGGACGCCCTCGGCGCGCGGGACAGACTTACAATGGAAACGGCAAAGTCCATTCGCGAGGACTATCTTCACCAAAACGCTTTCCACGACGTGGATACCTATACCTCGCTGGAAAAGCAGTACAAAATGATGAAACTCATTTTGGGATTTTATCACGAGGCGTTGGACGCGCTGGACAAGGGCGTGGAACTGAACGATCTGCTCGGTTTGCCCGTTCGCGAACAAATCGGTCGTAGCAAGTACATAGAGGAAACGCACCTCGACAGGTTTGACGAAATCATGCGCAATATCAAAAAGCAAATCAACGCGCTTGCAAGCGGAGGGGACAATGCTTAAAGAATACAAAACAATTCGCGAAGTGGTCGGACCGCTCATGTTGGTAGACCACGTTAGCGGAGTCAGTTACAACGAACTTGTGGAGATCAAACAGGAAAACGGCGAAACCCGCAAGGGCAAAGTGTTGGAGATCAACGGCGACCGTGCGCTCGTACAGTTGTTCGAGGGTACGCAGGGACTCAAAATTTCCACCGCAAAGGCGCGCTTTTTGGGTAGGAGTCTGGAATTGGCTGTCAGCGAAGATATGCTCGGACGCGTGTTCAACGGCATGGGCGAGCCTATCGACGGCGGCGCGCCCGTCATAGCGGACGAGCGGTTGGACATCAACGGACAGCCCATCAACCCCTACGCGCGCGATTACCCCAACGAATTTATTCAGACGGGCATTTCGGCGATAGACGGACTCAACACCCTTGTGCGCGGACAAAAGTTGCCCGTATTCAGCGCAAGCGGTTTGCCGCACGCGCAACTTGCCGCGCAGATCGCTCGTCAGGCGCGCGTTCTCGGCGACGACGAAAAGTTTGCCGTGGTATTCGGCGCGATAGGCATCACCTACGAGGAAGCCGACTACTTCATCAAGGATTTCAACAAAACGGGCGCGATCGAGCGTACCGTGATGTTCATCAACCTTGCCAACGACCCCGCGATAGAGCGTATTTCCACTCCCCGCATGGCGTTGACCGCCGCGGAGTATCTCGCTTTCGAAAAGGGCATGCAAGTGTTGGTGATCTTGACGGACATCACCAACTACGCCGAGGCATTGCGCGAAACGTCCGCCGCCCGCAAGGAAGTCCCCGGACGTCGCGGCTATCCCGGCTATATGTACACCGACCTCGCGCAAATTTACGAACGCGCGGGACGTATCCACGGGCTCAAAGGCAGCATAACGCAAATACCCATTTTGTCCATGCCCGAGGACGACAAAACGCACCCAATACCCGACCTTACGGGGTACATAACCGAGGGACAGATCATTTTGTCCCGCGAGTTGTACAAGCGCGGCTACAATCCGCCGATAGACGTGTTGCCCAGCCTTTCCCGTTTGAAAGACAAGGGTATCGGCGCGGGCAAAACGCGCGAGGATCACGCCGCCACAATGAACCAATTGTTTTCCGCTTACGCGCAGGGAAAGGAAGCAAAGGAATTGTCGGCGATTTTGGGCGAGGCGGCGTTGTCCGAAGTGGACAAACTGTACGCCAAGTTCGCCGCCGAATTTGAAAAGCGTTACGTCGCGCAGGGCTTCAATACCAACCGTTCGATAGAGCAAACTCTCGACCTGGGGTGGGAATTGTTGGGCATTTTGCCGCGCAGCGAACTCAAACGTATTTCGGAAGAAATGTTGGACAAGTACTACAAACCTGCGCAAGTGGAGTAGAGCGATGTCGGTAATGAACGTCAACCCCACCCGTATGGAAATGAAACGCCTCATCGGGCGTTTGAAAACGGCAACTCGGGGACACAAATTGCTCAAAGACAAAACGGACGAAATGATCCGCCGTTTCATATCCCTCGCCGAGGAGAACAAACGCCTGCGCGAACAAACCGAGCAGGAACTTTGCAGCGCGTTGCAAGCCTTTGCGCAAGCGCGTTGCACAACGGACGGACGCGTGGTGGAGGAGGCTGTCATGATGCCCTCGCGCACGGTAACGCTTACCTGTTCCAAGCGCAAAGTAATGGGCGTGGATGTGCCGTCTATGCAAGTCAGCGACAGCGGCGGCGAACTGTATCCGTATAGTTTTTTGTCCGTGACAAGTCAGTTGGACGACTCGGTGCGCGGGCTAAACAACGTGTTGCTCAAACTCGTGCGCCTTGCCGAAACGGAAAAAACCTGCAACATGCTCGCGGAAGAAATCGAAAAAAACAAACGCCGCGTCAACGCGTTGGAAAACATAATGATTCCGCAACTTACCGAAACCATAAATTACATCAAAATGAAGTTGGACGAGAGCGAACGCGCCGCCACCGTCCGCTTGATGAAAGTAAAGGATATTATAAACAAATAGTAACTATTTGGCAACAAGCCTTTGCCCCTTTGTCGGGACAAAGGCTTTTTTTCAATTTGTTCCGCGCGCGTCTTGCGTAACCATGCGGAACATCTCGCGCGAGGCGGGCGTTTGCGGCAGGTGAGGATTTGTCACCAAACAAACTTTGCGGCTGGGGAACGGTTGCTCAAACGGTATCCGAACCAATTCTCCGCGAGCAATATCCTCTCGCGCCATCGGCTCGGGTGCAAACGCCAATCCCAAACCGTTGCGCACCGTCAGTATCATCAAGTTTGCCCCGTCCGACTCGATGTCGGGCGCAAGCGTCACGCCGTAGTCGGCAAACCAATCGTTCAAAAACTGCCTCAACTGCATGCCTTTGCGCAAAGTCACAAAGGGATAGAGAAAGATCGTTTCGACGTTCAAACCCTTTTCGGCGAGAAAGGCGTACTCCTTGCCGCCTATCAACACATCCTGAAATCGCAACAGATCCGTCGTTACCATAGGTTTGTTTACCGTGCAGGGAGTAGTTACAAACGCCAGATCCACGCGCCCGTTCTCCAAGTTGCTCACGGTGGTGTGAGTAGAACCCGTCCATATTTTGAGTTTGACCTTGGGGTATTTGTTGCGAAATTTGTTCAAAAATTCAAACAAGTAACAAGTCAGCGCAGTGACCGTCGCCCCGATGTAGACCGTTCCGCCCTCCACGCTGCCGTTTTGTTGCAACGTTTCTTCCGCCTTGACAAGGTGATCGCAGGCAACGCTCACGTATTCGTACAGCAGTTCCCCCTCGTGAGTGAATTCCACGCCCTTTTTTGTGCGAACAAACAGCCGACAGTTCAGTTCCGACTCCATATTTTGTATAACGCGCGTTACCGCGGGCTGGCTGGAATACAATTCTTCGGCGGCGCGCGTAATGTTTTTGTGTTTGCCCACACAGTAAAAAATTTTGTAATATTCGTAGTTCATCTAGTCCTCTTTCATATCAAATTGTTATTACAAGCATATTATCTTATCATTTTATATTATACTTCACCAAGTTTATAATGTAAAGGGGGAAATTTTCGATTTCTTCAAAAAAATTGCAAAAAATACCTTTTGGGAGATGTTTAACAATGGATTACAGACAACTTTCGTTACAAAAACATGCCGAATGGCGAGGAAAGATCGAAACCGTTGCGCGTGTGCCTGTGGACAGCAAGGACGACCTGTCGTTGGCGTACACCCCGGGAGTGGCTGAGCCTTGCCTTGCGATACAAGCCGACGTCAACAAGAGTTTCGACCTCACGCGCCGTTGGAACACCGTACCCGTGATCACCGACGGAACGGCGGTTTTGGGGCTTGGCGACATCGGAGCGGAAGCGGGCATGCCCGTAATGGAGGGGAAGTGCGCGTTGTTCAAGGCGTTCGGTAACGTGGACGCGTTTCCCATCTGTATCCGTAGCAAAGACGCCGAGGAGATCATCAAGACAATTGAGTTGATCGCGGGTTCTTTCGGCGGTATCAATTTGGAAGATATTTCCGCGCCGCGTTGTTTCGAAATCGAAAAGCGGCTCAAACAGGATCTGGACATACCCGTTTTTCACGACGACCAACACGGCACTGCGATAGTGACCGCCGCGGCGTTGATCAACGCTCTCAAATTGGCAAACAAGCAACTCGACCAAATCAAAGTTGTGATCAACGGTCCCGGTTCGGCGGGAATAGCCATTGCGCGTTTCCTGTTGGCGTTCGGCGTCAAAGATATTTCGCTGTGCGGTATCGACGGCTTGTTGGTGGAGGGCGATCCCTCTCTCAACCCCGCCCAACGCGAGATCGCCAAGTTGACAAACCTTTCTCGCAAGCGCGGCAGTCTTAAAGACGGTTTGGCGGGAGCGGACGTGTTGATAGGCGTGTCGGTGGGCAACTGCGTGACAAAGGATATGATCCGCGTCATGGCGGACAAAGCCATTGTGTTTGTGTGCGCCAATCCCGTGCCCGAGATCAACCCCGTTGACGCTCTGGACGCGGGCGCGTTCATTGTGGGTACGGGTTCGTCGGAGTACGCCAACCAAATCAACAACGTGCTTGTGTTCCCCGGATTGTTCCGCGGGGCGTTGGACGTTCGCGCCGCCACGGTAAACCTCCAAATGATGATGGCGGCTTCTCTCGGCATTGCTCAATGCGTTTCGGAGGACGAACTCGCAACAGATTACATCTTGCCCAAGGCTTGGGACAAACGCGCGCACGAGGCTGTCGCAAAGGCTGTCGCCCAAGCGGCAATCGATACGGGCGTATCCAAACTGTACAGGTAAAATTACAAAAAAACCTACCCCATATTAGCAAAATTATGAAAAAACACCGTATTTTGATCGCAATAGCAGTTATGTTCGTTTCGGCGACGATCGTTTTGGCAAGTTTTGCCGCGTGCAACAAGGAGGAGGGGCTTCCCTCGTGGGACTTGGAAACGGGACTCAAAGCCAAGTTCGACGACAACGGCAACTACGGCTATATACTCACCGTCAGCGGCAACGGTCCTATGCCCGACTACGCGCGCAAGGACGCCCCTTGGTATTCCAAGATGGGACGCGTGCAACAGATAGTGATAGAGGACGGCGTAACGCATATCGGCAGCAACAGTTTTTTCGGGTGCGCCGCCAAGCAAATAACGTTGCCCGCCAGCGTTACAAGCGCGGGAGTCAACGCGTTTTCGCCCGATAGCGTTGTGTTTGCCTACGCGTTGTTGGATTCGGGCGACGCCGATCTGTATTTGTTCAGCGAAAGCGCTCCCGTCAAAGAGGGCAACTATTGGCACTTTGTCGGCGGTCAACCTACCGCGTGGAAATTCTCCTACAAGGTCATGTTCGTCGGCAACAGTTTCACTTTCCGCGAGGACATTCCCAAACTGTTCGAACAGGCGGTAGAGAGTTTCGGCGAACTGCAACTAGACGTTACCATGTTTGCGGAGAGCAGTTATCGCCTTGTTCAATGGGCGGACGCGTCGGATACCAACGGCAAAAAGTTGGACGCCGCGTTGCACTCTGCCGACGACTACGACATAGTTGTGTTGCAGGAACAAAGCAACCACCCCATCAACAATTTTGCCGAGTTCGAACAGGGCGCAAAAAAACTTGCGCAAAAGATACGTTCCACTCAGCAAAATTGCCGCGTCGCGCTGTATGCCACTTGGGGCTACGACCAAAGCGATCCCAAGTCGCAGTCTATCCCGACAATGGAAGCCAAGTTGCGTTCTGCCTACGCGCGCGTTGCGCAGGAACTTGACGCCGAGGTTTCGCAGGTGGGCGCGGCATTTAGCGAGGTATTTACGCGCTATCCCGATATTGCCCTCTACAACGAGGACAATCACCACCAAAGTTACGCGGGCGCAATGCTCGCCGCCTACGTGCATGCGGAAACATTGTTCGGTTTGGACGCGAGGGAGTGTCCCTTCGACGGGTCGTTGGATACGGCTACGGCAACGTTGCTCAAACAGGTTGCCCATTCTGTTGTAACTCAGTCTTGAAAGACAGACTTATAAAATACAAACAAGGAGGAAACTATGAAAAAACGCATTTGGTCTGTGGCGTTGGTCGCGCTGATGTGTTTGACGCTGTTTGCGGGTTGCGGACTTGTCAAAGGTCTGGAACGCGACATTCAGGTGACGGTGGTCGTAGAGGGCAAAACCTACGGTCCTTACACCGTCAACATCTTCAACAACGCCATTGTCCCCAATCCCCAGGAACTCGATCCGCCACTTGTAGTTGCGGACGGCATGCGCTTTGTGGGTTGGACGGCTAAACAAAATTGGCAGGATTTGGACGAAAGCGACGTGCAGATCACTTCCAACCTGTATCTCATTCGTTACAACGAGGTCAAGGACTTTGCAGACGAGCAGGGCAACGTAACGTTATATCCCGTCGTTCGTCCGATCGTCCTCAAAGATTTGGTGGTGGCGTGGTACAACAAGGAGTCCACATCTCACCTCAATCAAGAAATCATGGACGGCTTCGAGAGCGATATGAGGGCTTTCATTGCAAGCAAGGGCTACGACGTGGACAATCTCGACATCGAAGTGAGAGGTTACGAGGGTAACGTCGGCGCAAGTTGCGGCGCAATCAAAAAAGACGGCGACGTAGACATCATGGTAGGTTGGTCGTCTACAAGCAATCTCACGGGTACGGGCGGAATGGATCCCGCGGCGATACTCGTCAACACGGGCGACATCTACATCAATCCCGACGAGGGCGGTCGCTATGCCGCCAAATTGCAGAACAGAGAACTTGCCAATTTGGTATATCAATGGATACTCGATACCTATCAAAAGGTGATACACCCGACAACTCTCACTCTCACCCCCTCTACCGCCGAGATCGAAGTGGGCAAATCGCAGGTATTCCAAGTGAGCGCAGAACCCTCGAACGCCAAAACGGACGTTACTTGGTCGTCAAGCGACCAAAGCGTTGCTACGGTAGACAACGGCAGAGTTACCGCCGTCGCCACGGGTACTACAACGATAACCGCAACCTCTGCCTACAACGGCAACGTCACTGCTACGGCAACGGTAACGGTAGTTGACCCCGTACCGACGGACAAGGAAACGCTCACGATCGCTTGGTACAACCTCGAAAAGACTTCGGGCTTGAACGAAACGTATATCGCGGGATATGTTGCCGCGCTCAAAGAGTACCTCGCAAACAAGGGCTACAACGACGACAATTTGGTGCTGGTAACAAGACCCTATGAGGGCGACGTCGCAACAAGTTGCGGCACTATAATGAGTGACGGCGACGTGGATATAATGCTCGGTTGGGGCAAAAATATCGGCACAACGGGCGGCATGGCGGGACAATTTATCGACAACGTCGAAGGCGCAAAAATCAATCCCGACGTTTCGCGGTACGTAACTCGCTTGACCGACAGTTATCTTGTACGACTTGCTTTCTGGTGGACGGAACACACCTATATCGACGGTTTTGAGGGCGCAGAACCCGTCAAACCCATTGAAGACGGCACCAAGTTGGTAGTCGGTTGGTATTCCAAAACAGGCACTTCCGGTTTGACCGCCGACATGATGACGGCTGTTCAAACGGCGTTTACCGATTATCTCGTGTCGTTGGGCTACGATCAAACCAAGTTCCAAATTGAAATTCGCGATATAGGCGACGGAGGCGTAGCCGACGTAGGTAGTGCGGTCAACGCCGCAAATGACTACGACATTTTGTTCGGCATGGGCACAAACATCACTACAACGGGCAAAATCGAAGTCAAACAGGGCGAAGAAACCAATCAATACCGCAAGGACGTAATAATGGGCGGCAAAGAGCGCAATATCGCTTGGTTGGAGATGTCCCAAAGCCCCTTGGCGGAGATAATGTGGAATTGGCTGTTCGGCACCGACTCGTCGGAAGCGTGGTTGAGTTCTGCACAAGCGCAGCAAATTGGCTTCACCTATCCCGAAGCGGCTTAACTAAGGAGGTAGCAAAATGTATCTCAAAAAGAAATTACTCAATGTATCGGCAATACTTTGCTATGTGTTCACGGCGTTGTGGATAGTGACGGCGGCATGCTTCTTTGCGCTGTCAAACAACCTGTATTGGATGTTCTTTGCGTTCGCCCTCGTCAGTCTTGTAGACGGCTTTGTGCTCAGGTCGGTAGCGGATCAAATCGACGGTACGGATCTGCCGCGCAAATTGCAGATCGAGTTGCTTGTCGCTTGGATAGCGTCGATAGTTTGCCCTCCCGCCTTTGTGTGCGCGGCTATCGCCTATTTCCGCAAAAAGCAAGACGACTTTCCCTCTCCCGAAAAGGAACGCCCCGTTTCGCAACCCTCTCCCCAAGGCAACAAACGCTTTTACCGTAGCAGATGTTTCATTGTGATGTGCGCGGCTCTCGGCGCGGTGTTGCTGTTCAGTTTTTGCGGAATGTGTTTCGAAACGGTGGGATTTTCCGTCAAAGTAACCGACGGCACGCTCACGAGCGAGATGACTCACGCCTACAACGACGGCAAAATTAACGGCGAAGAATTTACCTTCGACGGCGACACGACCTACTCCTACACAATGTACAAACCCAACACGGCAACGGAAGAAACTCCCGCGCCCGTGGTATTTGTGTTGCCGGGCTTTACTCGTACCAAAGCCACAATGACTCAGTACGCGTTGGAGTTTGCGCGCAGAGGAGCGGTGGCGTTTACGCTGGACCCCGGCGGACAGGGTAGCACGACGGAACCGTCCACAAACGGCGCAAACGGCATAGAGTACTTGGTGCAGTACGTCTACAACAACACGGACGACTTCAAGTTCTGCGACAAAAACAATTTCGGCGCAATGGGTCACAGTGCGGGCGGCGGCAACATTACCACGCTTGCGCAGGATATGGCGGGAGAAGTTTTTCGTAGGACGGATGAGAACGACAAGCGTGTTGAAAGCGTTATCAAGGCGATTTATATTTCCGGCTATATCAAACAATCCTCTGCCAACCGCTACAAAAATTTCCGTTGCAACGCGGCAATGTCCTACGCCTACTATGACGAGGGATCGTTCCGCTATCAAAGCGACGACGAATCTTTCGAAGTAGTCAGTTTGCGCTTCATCAACGAAGTCAACGGCGAAAACAACGGCTACACCACGGTGGAGTACGACCACGATTACGGCAGCATGGCGGACGGCACTTACCGCGTCGTCCACCGCGAAAAAATCAATCACTGCTTTGAAATGTACGACGCTACGAGCATTGCCAACACGATCGACTTTTTCGACGTGGCGTTGGGGCTGGATAGCGGTATCGGCGGCGGCAATCAAATTTGGTTCGGCAAGGAGTTCTTCAACGGACTTGCGCTTGCCGCGGCGTTTGCCTTTGTAATAGGTTTGTGCGGCGTGTTGATGATGACGCCGATATTTTCCTCGCTCAAACGCAAACAGACGGAATCTGTCGGCGAAACGGGCGAAATACTCAGTTCTCCGACGGTGCAGTCCGCGCCGCAAAGCGTCGCTCACAAGGTGATATTCTGGCTGTGCATGATAACGACCGCGGTGATCGCTTGTTTGGACTACATTCCGTTGGCAAATTTGTCAATTCAGATCTTCCCGACGCACGATTCGGCAAGCGTGTACACGTTTACCTTCCCCGCGCGCATGGTCAACGCGATATTACTTTGGGCGGCGATCAACGGCGCGATAGGCTTGGTGCTGTTCTTCGGTACGACCGCTATCGAAAATCTCTACGAATTCATCAAGTTCAAAGTTACGGGCAAAACGCCCAACTACGATTGGAACAAATTCAAAGAGATAAAGATCGGCGGCAACAAGTGGTACGGAGTGCTGTTCAACGTTCTCAAAACGATTTTGATGGCGTTTGTTATGTTCGGCGCGTTCTACTTTCTGCTGCAAATATGCTATTGGTGCTTCCACCAAGATTTCCGCTTTATGTTGGTGTCGGCTTCGCCGCTCAACGCGCGCATGTTTGTTACCGCGTTGGAGTACATGCCGATAATCTTCGTATTCTACATTTCCAACTCCATACGCGTCAATTGCAGTATCGCTCGCGAGGGCTGGAAAGAATGGAAAGTAATGCTCGTATCCGCGCTTGCAAACAGTATCGGTTTGGCGTTTATTCTGCTGATAAACTACGTTTGTTTCTTTGCGACGGGCGCGCCCTACTACGGATATTGGGGCAACCATCAAGAGATATGGCTGTTTGTCAACATGGTGTTCGGCTTGGTCGTTATGATGTTTATTCTTCCGATATTCAACCGCATCAGTTACAAGCAGACGGGCAATGTGTGGACGGGCGCAATAGCCTGGTGCATGATCTTCATAATGATGACCGTTTCGGCTTCGGTCAGTTACATTCCGATGTAGCGCGATCGGTCGTTTTTTCTCCCTTTTGGAAATCCGCGGCTTTATGCCGCGGTTTCTTTTTGGGTAAAAAAATTTTTTCGAGGTAATTATTTTTTATTTTTAGGGGAATTTTGATATTTTTAGGGTATTTAATAATGGAAAATAGGCGCTGAAAAGAAATTTTGTTAAAATTTGCATTTTTGCTTAACAAATTTCGCAGTCGAAAGTATTCAATTTGTACAACGCGCAGAGCGCAGAGGGAAACAATGGGTGATTTTTATGACTTTGTTCTACAAGTAAAGAGCAGCAACGACATTGTGGACGTTATCGGCAGTTATCTCGAATTGCGCCGCAAAGGAGCAAATTTTATGGCGCGCTGTCCTTTCCACGGCGAAAAAACGCCTAGTTTCAGCGTTAGTCGCAATTTGCAAATTTTCAAATGTTTCGGTTGCGGCGAAAGCGGCGACGTCGTCAAGTTTGTGCAAAAGTACGAGTCTTGCACCTTTTGGGAGGCGTTGGAAATTCTCGCCAAGCGCGCGGGCGTTCCTCTGCCCGAGTTCGGACCCAACCACGACGAGGCGCAGTACGCCGAGCGCAAAAGAAAACGCGACCTCTATTTGAGTATTTGCAAGGAAACGGCAAAATTCTATTGGCGCGCCTACCGCGACGAACGAGGCGTCGTTGCCCGTCAGTACATGCAGGAGCGCGGCTTCGACAGAGAAACCGTCAACAAATTCGGCATAGGCTACTCTCCCGACGGATATTCTTTGGCTGTTTATCTCCGCTCCAAGGGCTTTGCCATGGAAGATTGCGCCAAATGCGGCGTGTTGATAATGGGCAGGCGCGGAGCGATCGACGCGCTTAACGGCAGGTTGATAATACCCATTTTCAACATGCAGGGGCAAGTGATAGCCTTTGGCGGGCGCGGTCTGGACGAGTACGCGATTTCTCGCGGCAAGTACAAAAACACCGCCGAAACGCAACTGTTTATCAAAAAGGACAATTTGTTCGCCATCAATATAGCCAAGGAGCAAAAGCAACAAACGTCGTTGAAATACCTGGTGGTGGTAGAGGGCTACATGGACGTAATCGCAATGTATCAGGCGGGTTTTCGCGGCGCGGTCGCCAGCATGGGCACATCTCTCACCGAACAGCAAGCCAAATGGCTCTCGCGCCTGTCCGACACGGTGTACATCTGTTACGACGGCGACGCCGCCGGGCAAAAAGCCACCGTGCGCGGAATGGACATTCTGGACAAGGCGGGGCTGGAAGTGCGCGTCGTCACCGTCCCCGAAAACCTCGATCCGGACGAATACATCAAGAAATACGGCAAAGAGGCGTTTGAGGAGTTGATACGCGCGGCATTGCCGTTGCCCGACTACAAGTTGCATTTGTTGGACGAGGCTTTCCCGATAGACAGTCCCGACGTCGCGGTGCGCAACGACGCGCTGCCCAAGTACGTCAAAGGAGCGTTGAACATGTTGCGCGTTTTGGACGACGCGCGCCAAGCGCGTTACATCACGGCGGTATCTCTCAAAACGGGCTATTCCGAAGATTACTTTCGGCGCAAGTTGGCGCAAAGAGAAACCGACGTGCCGCAAATTGTCGGCGGCAACCTCGTTCGCGAGGACAAAGCCAAGTACTTTGTCGCTTCTTGCATGCTTTTCGGCGAGGATTACGCCTCGATAGAGGACAAGCCCCTGTGCAACTCGGCGTTTTTGTCCGATTTGTACGATTATTTGTTGGATTGCGTTTCCAAGGGGGTCAAGCCCTCGCCCGACATGTTGTACACCGTCTGTCCCAACGCCACCGACGAACAGTACAACGAAATTATCGACGTGGACTTTGACCGCGCAAGATACAGTATCAACAAGCGTTATTTTGAGGAGTGTAAACGCCTTTTGACGGCGGAAAAACTCCTTATCAAACGCGACGAATTGATGAACGAAATCAAAAAAGACCCGAGCGACGCTCGTTTGTTGGACGAACTTGCCGCGCTCAGCAAGCAGATTGCCGATTTGCGGCAAACTGTTTGACATAAACAACAGGAGGAACAATGGAAATCACTCAAAACTATTTGCAAAATTTGCTGGACGACGTCAAGAGCGGCGGCGTTACCAAAATTTCCTACGAGGACTTGGAGTCCCGCTTGGAAAACACCGACATCACCCCCGAGCAAAACGCCGAGATATATCGTTTTTTGGAACAGAACGGCGTCAAGATCGTTGACAACTTCGACAAGGACACTTCCGCGCTGTATCGCAATATCGGCGACGTGGCGGTGGACGACCCCGTCAAGATGTACCTCAAAGACATAGGCAAAGTGCCTTTGCTTTCTCCCGAGGAGGAGGCGGAACTTGCCAAACGCATGCTGGACGGCGACGAGGAAGCCAAGCAAAAGTTGTCCGAAGCCAACCTGCGTTTGGTAGTGTCCATAGCCAAGCGTTACGTTGGGCGCGGAATGTTGTTTTTGGACCTCATTCAGGAAGGAAACCTCGGCTTGATGAAAGCGGTGGAAAAGTTCGACTACACCAAAGGCTTCAAATTCAGTACATACGCCACCTGGTGGATACGTCAGGCGATAACGCGCGCGATAGCAGACCAAGCGCGCACTATCCGCATCCCCGTGCACATGGTAGAAACGATCAATCGTCAGGTACGCGCTCAACGCACGTTGTTGCAGGATTACGGGCGCGAACCCACCCCGCAGGAAATAGCCGATTACATGGGTATCACGGTGGAAAAGGTGGTGGAAATTCAAAAGATCGCGCAAGACCCCGTCAGTTTGGAAACCCCCATCGGCGAGGAGGAGGACAGCCACCTCGTGGACTTTATCGAGGATACCAAAGCCGCCCCTCCCAGCGACATCGCCGCGCAAGCCATGTTGCGCGAGCAACTGATACAGGCGTTGCACAAACTCACTCCCCGTGAGGAAAAGGTCATTCGTCTGCGCTACGGCTTGGACGACGGCAGACAGCGCACCTTGGAAGAAGTGGGCAAGGAGTTCAACGTCACGCGCGAACGTATCCGTCAGATCGAGGCAAAGGCTCTGCGCAAACTGCGCAACCCCACCAAATCGAAGAAACTTCGCGACTATCTTGACTGATGAGCAAGCGTCTTGACAAATTGCTGTCGTTGATACCCGATTGCAACGTGCTTGCGGATGTGGGTTGCGATCACGGTTACGTCGGTATCCAAGCGCTTGCCGACGGCAAGGCTCGTCGGGCGGTCTTTGTGGATGTGTCCCGTCCGAGTCTGGACAAGGCGGCGGCAAATTGCCCCGACGAACTGACCGACAGGGCGTCCTTTGTCTGCCAAGACGGTCTGGGCAAACTGTTCTGCGACGTCGCGGTCATTGCCGGAATGGGCGGTCTGGAAATCATTTCCATACTTACCCGCGCCGAAAACCCACCCCATATCCTCATTTTACAGCCCAATCGCAACGCGTGCGACGTTCGAAAATATCTCAACGCCCGCTACGAAATCGTTTGCGACTGCAAGATATTCGACGGCAAATTTTACGATATGATACTTGCCGAACAAAATTCGCGTCCCGTCCCTTTGACGGAAATGGAGTTGCAATTCGGCAAAACAAATCTTTCACGTCCGACGGAGGACTTTCGGTTGTTCCTCGCAAGGGAACGGGCAAAACTTTCAAAAATATTGCAACGCTGCAACGACGCCAAGGTGCAGGCTCGGCTTGATCTCACCGACCGCGCGATCGCGGCGATAGGAGGAAAACTATGATTCAACAGGAAATGTTACAGTACCAATCTCTCGATATGGAACTTGCGCGGATAGAGCGAGATCTGCGCAAAAACGACAACTTTGTCAAGCGCAAACAGTACAAGGCAATGACGCAGGAGTGCGAGGAAACCATTGCCAAATTGGACGCCAAGGCGTCGGATCTGCGCAATCAACTTGCTCAGGCGCAACAGTCCGTGCAAAAAATAACCGACGTGATCGAGGAACACTCCAAGGAGATCGACGGTTTGGAGGACGAGGACGAACTGAACTACCTCAACAAAAAACTCAACGAGCAAATAATGGAACTCAACTCGGTCGAAAAGGAAATTCGCCGAATTTTGCGCGAGGGGGAGGAAATCGTCAAATCATTCGACGACGCCAACGCCAAATTACCGCGTTTGGTGGCGGGTTACAACAAGTGCAACGAGGAATTTAACCGCGCCGCCGCGGAGGTCAAGCCGCGCGTAACCGAAATTCGCGCGCAACAAGCCGAACTCAAAAAAGCCATTGACCCGTCCATATTCGAAATTTACAAAAAAATCGCCGACGGCGGTTTGCAGCCCGTGTTTGTCGCTTTGCGCGACGGAACGCGTTGCGGCGGTTGTCAGATGGAGATTCCCAAGGCTGTCGCCGACGCGCGTTTTGCCGGCAAAAACTACATGCGTTGCGAGCATTGCGGTCGCATAATTTACAAAAAAGATTGACAATTTTTTGCAAGCGTTGCGTTTGCGAAATTTGCCTACAAGATCGAACTTGCGCATTATTAGCACATCGATCGAACGATCTGCGATATTGATATTTTTACCCAATTTACGCTCAAAGCCCCGTTTTTCGGGGCTTTCTTGACGGTTGCGCAACAAATTTTCGACATTTTTTGTCGCAAGTGAACGCGGAACAAAACGGGAACAAAACGGGAACAAAAAAGAACAAATCGAGAACAAACGCGGAACAAAACCGTATCTAATGTAAATGTAAATGTCAATGCAAACGTAAATGTCAATGTAAATGAGAATGTGAACGCGCAACCCGACGGTTTTGTGTTTTTTCACAAACCCCCTCTCGCGCACGTCGAAATTTTTCTCGGCGTGCGTTTTTGTTTGCCGCCCGACAAACTTTTGCAGTTGCTTGTCGGTATGTCCGACTGCGATACTACCGACTGCGCGCCCGAATTTGAGCCGCGAGTTGTTGACTTTTATTACAAGCGGGGCAAAAGTTTCGTTTTTCGGCGGTAATATGAACGCGGCGTTGTTGCAAACGTCAAGTCCCCTGCGCAAGGGCAAGCGCAACAAAACTCGGTGAAAAAGAAACTTGACTTTGAACAATGTTGATGTATAATGTTATCGGAGGCAACAAATGGCAAAAGCAAAGGAGAAAAACAAAAAACGTCGCAAGATAGCCTGGGGTATCGTGGGCGGGATACTCGCCGCGTTGCTCATTGTAGCCGCGGTATTGGGTATCCGTGCCGGCATACACATGCGCTCTCCCGACGAACCGTTAGGCAGTTACGTTTTCGACGGCGGCGAAACGCAGTTCGACATGGACTTGTTCCCCTATCTTGAAGTGGACAAGGACGCCGACGAACTCAAAATAATGCAGATCGCCGACCCGCAAATCAAGTTCGGGTCTTTCACCCGCGATACCAAAACTATGGATCTGCTCGACCGCGCTATCAAGCGGGAGCAACCGGATATTTGCGTGGTAACGGGAGATTTGACCCTGTCGGTATTTACCTACGACGCGTTCAGGTACTTTTGCAACTTTATGGAGGAGCGGCAGCAGTATTGGACGTTTGTTTTCGGCAATCATGACAGTCAGTTCGATTGCAGCAAGTACACAATTTGTCAAATATTGGCGGACTACAAGTACTGTTTGTTCGATCCCGGTCCGAGCGACATTCACGGTACGGGCAATTTTCTCGTAAATATCTTCAAGGGGAACAAAGCCGACAACAACCTCATTTACAGTTTGGTGTGTTTGGATAGCGGCATGTATCCCGAAGCGGACAACGTTGCGCTTACCGATTGGGTGTACGATTGGATACGCCAAGATCAAATGGATTGGTATGTTTGGGCTGTTGACGGACTGAAAAGCGTCAATCCGACCGTGCAGAGCAGTATGTTCTTTCACATACCCGTCAAGGAGTTTGCCAACATGTACTATCTCAACGAGCAGGCGCACGGCAATCAAATTCCCGATTCGGTCAAGGAGCAACTGCCCGACGTAACCGTTTCCGACGTCAAGGGAGTGGTGCGCGAAAGCGACAAAACCCCCGACGAATATGTTTGGGGCGACGACGGCTACACCGTGGGTATATTTTATCAAGGCAACGCCGAGGGCGTTACCGATCACCCCGACGTATTTGCCTACATCAAAGACAGCGATTGCACCAAAGCGTTGTTTTGCGGTCACGACCACGTAAACAATCTCAAAGGTTACTACGACGGTATTTACCTCGGTTACGGCTTGTGTTGCGGCTACCATACATACCCGTTTTTTAACAACCCGCTGATACTCAAAGACAAAGTGCTGTACAACGCCAAACTTTGGACGGACGAAAACGGCAATCAAATGGAAAAGGGCGTCACGGTGATAGAGGTATCCCTTGCCGAATCCGACTACGGCGCGTTGACCGTCAACGACCGCATGAACAGTTACTACAAATAATCACCTGCCGACGGGTAGTTTTGCGCGTTGACCGCACGTAAACGGTTTGTGCGCCACGCAAATTCAGTTCGTCGGGCGGTCGGGAGGCGTTTATGGACGGCAACAAATTGAAAAAATTCGCCGAGATAATTTCGGAAAGCGACAATATCGTGTTTTTCGGCGGAGCGGGCGTTTCCACCGAGAGCGGCATACCCGATTTTCGTTCGCCCAACGGCATATTTAGCGACGACTACGACGACCTTTCGCCCGAGGAGATAGTTTCTCACGAGTATTTTCTGACCCACACGGAGCGGTTTTACAAGTTTTACCGCGAGAGAATGATCTTTCCCGACGCCAAACCCAACGCCGCGCACATATATCTCGCCAAGTTGGAACGTGCGGGCAAGCTGCGCGCGGTGGTAACGCAAAATATCGACGGTTTGCACCAAGCGGCGGGGAGCAAGGCGGTTTTCGAACTTCACGGTAGCGTTCATCGCAACTATTGCATGCGTTGCGGCAAGTTTTTCAATCTCGAATCTCTGCCTCGCGGCGCAGTGCCGAGATGCGAGTGCGGCGGTGTGATCAAACCCGACGTGGTACTCTACGGAGAGCCGTTGGACGAAACGGTCGTCGCTAACGCCGTCAAAGCGATTTACAACGCGGACGCGCTGGTGATAGGCGGCACTTCGTTGGCGGTCTATCCCGCGGCGGGGTTTATCAACTATTTTCACGGCAGAAACATAGTCGTCGTCAACAAATCGGCTACCGTGGCCGACGTAAACGCCGATCTCACTTTCAACGACCCTATCGGCGAAGTGTTTGCCGCTTTGGACAATTTATTTTGTAAATAAAATTTCAATTAAAATGGGATTTGAGTGAGCGCGTGGCGTGTGGACACAACGCACAAGCGAAAACTCAAATCACATTTGCAAAAAACTGTTTTTTCAAATAAACCCAAGAGGCAAAGAATAATATTTAGTCGGCTTTGACAGTCGAAACTCAACCACCGTCTGACGACGGTTCCCCTTCTCTTGCGTCCCCAAGAGAAGGCTTTTAATGCAGTTGCCGACATTATTTCCCATTATAATGGAAAGCATAGTTTTGTTGGAATTGCGAATACAAATGCAATACTACCCTCACGCACTACAGGCACAAAGCACGCAAACTCGAAATAGATACTATCTCACAGTTGCCGACTATGTTTCCCATTATAATGGAAAGCATAGTTTTTGTTGAAACAGTTGCAAACTTTATTTCAAAACAAACAGTTCCAATCAAAGTTACAGCCTTGTTCCACCAAGGTATGAGGGTGTTGCACTTCCGACCTTGTTCCACCAAGGTATGAGGGTGTTTCGTGACAAACAATCTGCAACACACTTGCCCTTGTAAAAGGGGCACTGAGGGTGTTGCACTACAAAACAATCTGCAACAAGCACGCAGTGCGCAGTGAAGCCGTTTTGTGTGCAAGCACCCGAAGTGCTGTGTGAAGCCGTTTGACACGGAATACCCGAATACCTATATAATCTGCAATGAGCGCCGCACACAAGTAAAAAAATGTCTTTACTAAATCGTGTGCGGTGCGAATGAAGCCTTTTTGCAGGGGATTCCCGAGCGCCAAACTTGCGTTTGGTCGGTATTCTCAAAGCAAAACTCCCGTCTGCAAAAGACGGGAGTTCGGCTAAATAACTGCGATAGTTTTTATTGTTTGTTTGCAAGCGCTTGATATTTCGCTACGCGCTCTTTGGCGTCCTGCTCGGATTTCGCAAACAAAGTTTCGGCAATTTCCGGTTTGGTCTTTGCAAGAGAGGAGTAGCGCGTTTCGCCCTTGATAAACTCTTGATAGTCGCCCGTCGGGTCTTTGCTATCCAAAGTAAAGGGGTTTTTGCCCTGCTCGATCAAGGTCGGGTTGTAGCGGTACAGTTGCCAATATCCGCAATCGACGGCGCGCTTGATTTCTTCCTGACTCTTGCCCATGTTCAAACCGTGGTTGATGCAGGGAGCGTAGGCGATAACAAGGCTCGGTCCGTGGTAGGCTTCCGCTTCGGTGAGGGCTTTGACAAGTTGAGATTGATTTGCGCCCATACCTACTTGCGCAACGTACACGTAGCCGTAACTCATTGCCATCATGCCGAGGTCCTTTTTCTTGACGCGCTTGCCCGCGGCGGCAAACTTGGCAACCGCGCCAGTGGGCGAAGATTTGCTTGCCTGTCCGCCCGTGTTGCTGTACACTTCGGTATCCAGCACGAGTACGTTCACGTCCTCGCCGCTTGCCAACACGTGATCCAATCCGCCGTAGCCGATGTCGTAAGCCCAACCGTCGCCGCCGAATATCCACACGGATTTCTTGACGAGGCAGTCCTTTTCGGAAAGAATTTCCGCAACGAGTTTGTCGCAACGGCAACCGCAGTCTTGACATTCTTCCAAACGTTTGACGAGTTCGGCGGCGGCAACTTTGCTTTGTTCCGCGTCGTCTTTGCCTTCGAGCCAAGCGCGGCAAGCGGCTGCGCCCTCTTTCCATTTTTTCCACTTTGTCGCAAGCAGAGTTATTTTTTCGACAAGACGGTTTCTGCGTTGATTGTAAGCGAGGTTGATGCCGTAACCGAATTCGGCGTTGTCCTCGAACAGGCTGTTAGCCCATGCGGGACCGTGACCCTCTTTGTTGGTGGTGTAGGGGCAAGTGGGTGCGGATCCGCCGTAAATGGAGGAGCAACCCGTTGCGTTTGCAACTACCATTCTGTCGCCGAACAGTTGCGTAACGAGTTTTACGTAGGGGGTTTCGCCGCAACCTGCGCACGCGCCCGAGAACTCGAACAGCGGTTGTTTGAACTGACTGCCCTTTACCGTTGCGGTGTTCAGCGGACTCGGCGTTTGATTTACGTTTTGGCTGAATTCCCAATTTTCCGTTTCATGCACGTCCTCTGCGGGGGTCATAACGAGAGCCTTGCCTTTCACGGCGGGGCAAACGTTTGCGCAACTTCCGCAACCCGTGCAGTCCAACGGACTTACCTGAATACGGAATTTTGCGCCCTTGACGCCTATCGCGGGTTTGGTAACAAAGCCTTCGGGGACGGGTTCGTTTTCGTCTACAAGCACGGGACGAATACACGCATGCGGGCAAACGAAGGAACATTGGTTGCATTGGATACAATTTTCGGGTACCCAAACGGGGACGTTTACGGCTATGCCGCGTTTTTCGTACTTGGTGGTGCCTGTGGGCACAACTCCCGATTCGTTAAACGCCGATACGGGCAAAGTGTTGCCCTTTTGCTCGGTTATGGGGCGAACGAATCTCTCGTAGTATTCGTTGTCCGTCTTTTCGGGCAGTGGCGCGCCCTCGGTAGTGGTTGCCCAATAATCGGGAACGTTCACTTGGTGCAGACCTTCCACCGCGCCGTCGATAGCGGCAAAGTTGGCGTCGATAACTTTTTGTCCCTTTTTGCCGTAACTCTTTATTACGGCTTGCTTCATGTAATCTTCCGCCTGTTCGTAAGGAATGATGTTTGCGAGTTTGAAGAACGCCGCTTGCATGACCATGTTGGTGGACTTTGCGCTGCCCGCCTTGATCGCTATGTGCAGACCGTCAATGGTGTAGAAGTTGAGGTGTTTGCGCGCAATTTCGTTTTTCATAAAAACGGGCAATTCCTTGTCCAATTCCTCGTCCGACCAGGAACAGTTGAGCAGGAACGTGCCGCCCTCTTTGGCGTCGGCAAGCACGTCGTAACGCGTGACGTAACTTTGGTTGTGGCAGGCGATAAATTCCGCTTGATCGATGAGATAACTCGATTTGATCGGGTTTTTGCCGAAACGCAAGTGACTTATCGTCAAGCCGCCGCTCTTTTTGGAGTCGTATTCGAAATAGCCCTGAGCGTACAGATCGGTGTGGTCGCCTATGATCTTTATGCTGTTTTTGTTTGCGCCCACCGTGCCGTCGCTGCCCAAGCCGTAAAATTTGCAACGCGTTGTGCCTGCGGGAGCAACGTCGATTTGTTCCGTAACGGGCAAAGACGTACCCGTCACGTCGTCGTTGATACCGATAGTAAAGTGGTTTTTCCTTTCGCCTTCGAGGTTGCGGTAAACGGCAAGTATCATGCTGGGCGTAAATTCCTTGCTGCCCAAGCCGTATCTGCCGCCGATAACGTTGGCTCTGCGGTGTTGTTCGGCAAGCGCGGCAACTACGTCGAGGTAGAGCGGTTCGCCGAGAGAACCGGGTTCTTTGGTTCTGTCGAGAACGGCAATGTTCTTGACGGAGCGCGGCAACGCCTTTACGAAGTGAGCCGCCGAGAAAGGACGATACAGGTGCACTTTCAACACGCCAACCTTTTCGCCGCGAGCCACAAGGTAGTTGACGGTTTCTTCAACGGCTTCTGCGCCGCTGCCCATTATCACAATGACGTTGGTGGCGTCTTTTGCGCCCACGTAGTCAAACAGGTGATAGTTTCTGCCCGTCAGACGGCCTACTTTCTTCATGTATTTTTCCACGATCTCGGGAGTGGCGAGATAGTACTTGTTGGCGGCTTCTCTGTTTTGGAAGTAAATATCTCCGTTTTGAGCCGTGCCTTGCAACTGTGGATGTTCGGGGTTGAGCGCGCGTGCGCGGAACTCGTCCACAAAGCGGCGATCCAACAGTTTGTTCATATCTTCGTAGGATATTTCGTCTATCTTGGACACCTCGTGGCTGGTGCGGAAACCGTCAAAGAAGTGCAGGAAGGGGACTTTCGCTTCCAAAGTGGAAAGGTGCGCGACAAGCGCGAGATCCATTGCCTCTTGCACGGAGTTGCTCGCCAGCATGGCAAAGCCCGTTTGACGGCATGCCATCACGTCTTGGTGATCGCCGAATATATTCAAAGCGTGAGCCGCCAACGCTCTTGCCGAAACGTGGAACACGCAGGGCAGCAATTCGCCGCTGATCTTGTACATGTTGGGGATCATCAACAGCAAGCCTTGGCTGGCTGTAAAAGTGGTTGTCAACGCGCCCGCAACAAGACTGCCGTGTACTGCGCCCGCCGCGCCGCCTTCCGATTGCATTTCCGCAATTTTCACCGTCTGCCCAAACAGATTTTTTCTGCCTGCCGCCGACCATTCGTCTGCGACTTCCGCCATGGGCGAGGATGGAGTGATGGGGTAGATCGCTGCAACGTCGCTGAAAGCGTACGCAACGTGAGAGGCAGCGGTATTACCGTCAATAGTTCTCTTTGCCATATTGTTTCCTCCAAAATTTAGTATCTTGATTATTGTCGGCGTCGTTTTTTGCTTTGGCGCCATACAAAATAAATTATAATCTTTTGTTTTTTCAAAGTCAAGGGCTGACAAAGATATTCGAAAATAACTTTTTGCAAAGTTTTTTCGCAGAACGGCGCGGCAATGGTTTTGCAAGCGGTCGGCGAATAAATTTGACGCCTGTCGGGCTTTGCAAAGCGGGCGGTATTGCGAAAAAATTTGTGTACAAGTTTTTTTTGATTTGTTGACTGTTTGAATTGTATATGATAATGTATATCCGTAAAAAACTCCGTCGCAATTTACGCTTGGCGACGGCGGCGCGGTTCGCGTATCTTCGCGCCGTTCAATACTTTGAAAACAAAAGGAAAAACGAAACATGAAAAAACTCTATTTTGTGCGTATCGTTATTTGTTTTGCGCTTGTCGCGACATTGCTTTTGGGCGACATGGGTCCTGTTTTGTCGGGCGTCGATTGGACGGGATCGGCTTTTGCGGCAACGGCAAATACCGACAGCCCGTCCGACGCTCAGAACGAGGGCGTGGTGCGCCCCGAGGATATTGACGAGGGATTGTCCGTCAAATCTTTGGAGGACATTCGCGGCAGACGCGTTACCGTGCGCCAACCCGTCATGGAGATACTTGACGACAACGTGGAACGTCCCGACAACGTTCCCGTGTTGGAGGACACCTACGTTTTGGGCAATCTCAAAACGCGCGAGGTAATGGACGACCTTGCCAAAGTGACATTTGCAGGCAGTACCGAGGGCAACGGCGACCCGATCTATCCGCGTTCGGGCTTGGAGCGCAGTCCGCGCGACGAAAACACGGGCGTCGTTACGCAAAAATATTTTACCGAGTTCGAAAAATATATGTTGCTCCGACAGGCGTACTACTTCAACACGCACGCAATGGAGATAGTTCGGGAGGGCAAACTTGCCAAGCACCCCGCCGCGGACGGGATCTACGGCAAGGTCCCCGACACAGCCAAAGCGGTCAAAATGCGTATTGTCACCGACCCCATTTACCGTTCGCCCATGACGACGGGCTTGTATCTTGTCGCGGGCGAAGCGGCGACGGTCAAGATCTCCGGTCTGAAAGAGGGCGAAACGCTGACTTTGTACACCCATCACCAGGATACGCTCGGCTATCTCGGCTCTGACGGGGAGGGCAAAGGCTTTGGCAATATGGAACAGTACATTGCTTATTGGGACGCAAAGATATTGGAGGAGGCAAAGCGCGCGAGAGAAACCGACTCGCAACCGAATTTCGAGCAGTACGGCTACGGCTTGCACGGGCAGTGGGCGTGGCAAAATCAAAAAGTCCCCTGCATGGGCACTACGTTCAACATTGTCGGCACGGGGCAGGACCTCGAAGTGAACATCGGCAGTATGTACGGCGGTCCGCTGTACGTCAAGCCGACGGACAGTTCGGTGGAATTGCAAATATCCGGCGCGGTGCTTACGCCGCACTTTGTGTTGGGCGTTACCACCGTGGACGAGTTCGAGGATCAACTGCGCAACGCTCCGGGGCTTGTTGCCACGCTGGATGTGGAAAACGGACAACTCATCGGTCCCGCCGCGGATATGCGCAACTGCGACGACATCGAAAAGTTGGCATACTTTTGGCATTCGGTATTTGCCATTGACATTTCGTTGAACGGCAGAGCCTACAACTACAACATGACCATGTGCTACGACATGCACGTTCCCGCGGGCGAGGCGGTCGCGCTCAACAGCAATTTCTGCGCGCAACCGAGTTATTGGTTCGATACCTGCATGAACTACGAGGAACTCACCACCAAGGGCAATTGGGGAACTTTTCACGAACTCGGGCACGTCCAAGCCAAGACGCACGGAGTCAATTGGGGCTTTTGCGACGGCGACGGAGAGGTGTGGAACAACACTTTGATTTTGATAATCTACTCCATGTTGTGTAACATGGATACGCGCATAATAGGCGTGGAACACGGCGAGTACGTTCACCCCTACACGGCGATAGAGCGTTCGCAAAACATCACCCAAACTTACACGGACAAGACCACGGGCGAAACGGTCAAAATCAAAGACTACGGCGAGATAAACAACGGCAACGGCGCGCACTTCGACCAACTGTCCATGTATGCAACGCTGTTGCACTCGTTCGGCGCGGAAAAATTTGTGGATATGTTTTACACTTACAAACTCAATCCCGCCTACTGCGCCAACAAACGCGCCGATTTTGTGTACCGTATCGGCGTGGTGGATCACGTGGATATTACCGATTGGGTCAACGACAACTATTTTGCCAACGTCAAACGGAGCGACTTTACGGCGGATCAACGCAACTATCTTGACAATTTGCCCAAGTTCGTCCCCGTGGCATACCGCTGGGCAAACGGTATCGACGGCAACGAAACCGCGCGCAAAGTGGACGTGGACGGCAAGTTCGAAACCGTTTTCGACCTGTCCGACGACAACTTTTCTTCCCCCAAACAAGTGCAAATAATCAGCGTTTCCAATGCCGAGTACGGCACGGCGAACTACGATTCGACTACGCGCAAGGTGACGTACAAACCGCCGCAACAAGTTACCGAGTACGACAGTTTCGAAATACTCGTTTCCACCGAGGGCGGCAGACGCGTCACGTTGAACGTCAACATGAGACTCGTTTACCGCGGAACGCACACCGACGTGTGGACGTTGGGCACAACTACCGACAGCACGTTGGGCAAGCAACCCACGTTGCAACAGGCGCGGGATTATGTTCAAAACAAACCCGCCGACAGCGTTGAGGTGAGCGATTTCGGCGGCAAGCCCACATTCACTCACAACGGCATTTTGGAGTACTTCCGCATGCAGTTCAAGTTTGTCGCCACCGAGGACGGCGCACACACTTTTTACCTGCGTTCCGACGACGCCGCTTCGGTGGAGTTTTTCAAGGACGACGAGCATGGCGACAAGGTAGGCACAATGAGCCAATCGAGTTGGTCGGGAGCGTACAGCGAGGCAGAGGGGCGCAAGTGTACTATCCAACTCAACAAGGGCGACATGCTCTTTGTCAAGGCGGAGTTGGTCAATTGGGGCGGACAGGGCTTTTTGCACATAGGCTACAAATCGCCGAGCAGCAATGTCACCGATCTCAAAGACATTCCCTACATTCCCGCGCAAAACATTGTCAACGCGCTAGCCACCAAGCAAGACGTGGAGCAAGCGGACAAATTTGCGGGTTGGCAACCGCGCTTTGTGGACAGTATCAAGGACGCCGCGATCGATTACACTGTGGAAACTACCGATTGGCAAGTGCTTGTCGCGCCTCCCTGCGAAAACGGCAGCGGAGGGGACAACATGGTGGACGGCGACGTCAACACCGCGTTCCACTCCAAGTATCAAGGGCAAAAGTCCGACCCGCCCCATACCTTTGTGATAGACACGGGTTCGGATAGCCGCTTCAACTATTTTGAAATTTTGCGCCGCACCTATGGCAACGATAAACTGCTCACATTTGCGCTTTACGGTTGCAAGGAGGCCGACTTCGAAAAGGCTTCCCGAGATACTACTCCCGACGGTTGGACAACGTTGTTTAACGGAAGCGCGTCCGACGTCAACGCCGCCCGTCAACGTTTGAGTTTTGAAGATACCGTTTTGCGCTACTTCAAGTTGGTAATTCTCACCAACAGCGGCAACACCGTCATCAAGGAAGTTTACGCGGGGATACAAACGCAACTCAACCAAACGGTGCGCCCCGCCAACTTCGTAACGGAGCAGGGCAACAACGGCTTTACGGAAAACAGCGCAAACGGCAAACTGACGACCAGCGCGAACAACGCGTTTTACGAAATGGAGTTTATCGGCACAAGTTTCGACGTGTTTGCCGATACCGCTCCCAACTACGGCAGTGCAAAAGTGTACGTCAACGACCAACTGAAAGGGACTATCGACCTCAACGACCGCGCAATGTTCAACAAGTGCGTGTTCAATTCGGGCGAGATGCAGCCGAACAAATACAAAGTGCGTATCGTCACCGATACGAACAAACCGTTCAACATCAGTTTTGTAAACTTTGTTTACGGCACGCCGATAGAGGCAAGCGACATGCCCGCCACGACCTTGCCGGACGGCAGTCAGGATTGGGGCGACCAACAGGTGGCGCGGCGTTTTTCGGCGCAGTGGCGCACGTTTGTAAAGGATTACAAAACGCTCAAAAGCATAAAATTTATCAAGGATATACCCGACGACTATCAGGACACCTTTGTGCGCATAGACGAATACATCAGATTGTACCGCAAGGACGACTGCATTGCGTTTGTGTATCCCGGCACGATAGTAGCCCCCTTCGACTGCGGCTCGCTGTTTGCCGGTTGCGCCGAACTGACGGAACTTGTGTTGGACAATTTCGATACTACCACAATGCAGGGCGCGGTGGGCATGTTCAACGGTTGCGCGGCGTTGCAAAACGTCGATTTGGAACGGTTTGCCACGGGCAACGCTTTGGGCTTCGGCAAGATGTTCGCCAACTGCACGCAGTTGCAATCTGTGGATATGGGCAACTTCGACATGCTTGCAAACGCCAACATCTACGACATATTCTACAATTGTCCCAACTTGCAAACGGTCAAATTGCCTCAACACTTTGACGGCGATATAACCTGTCAACTGCCCTACGTGTATTTGGATGTGGAAAGCAACACCTATTCCTACGAGTTGCGGCTCAACGCTTCCACCGCGGGACATACGTTGCAAATGCACGTGCAACACTCCTTTGACGGTAACAGTTTCCACAAAGGCGTTGCGCCGCAATGTACGGTTAGCGGCAACGTCGCTTACTACACTTGTACACTGTGCAAATGCAATTTTACTGATCAAACAAACGGCGTGTTGTTGCGCGGCGACGAAATTATTTTGCCGGAAACCGGACACAACTACTATTATGATCCGCCGGAAGATTGGAGTCAATATGCCACTTGTACCGAAAAAGGTATATGCGGCGCGTACAGATGCCTAAATTGTAACGACATCAAAGCCCAATCCGTCGAAATGCCCGCCCTCGGTCACACGTACAGGTTGGATACCGACAACGAAAACGCAGGGGGCAATGGTTACAAAATCGACTACGGCGCGGACGGCAAGGCGACGGTAACGTTCTATCTTGTATGCCAGAGTTATTCCGATTGGGTGAATTATACTCATTGCAATCACAAAACGGAAGTGGTGATTACGTTTGACTACGATTTACATCAAGACGCCACCTGCACCGAGGATGAAAGTTACTTCTTCGACGCGGTAATAGACAAGGATTTGTTGGAACACGAAATTGTGTTGCAGGACAATGAAGATGACGTTGCCGACGGAATGTACAGTTTCAACAGCCTCACAGTGAGAGGTGTGGCGTTGGGCGCAAAGGCTATGGGACACTCAATGCAGGACGTTGCGGAAATTCCCGCGACTTGCACGGCGCACGGCAGTACCGCGGGCAAAAAATGCTCTCGTTGCAACTTTACGCAGGACGTAACCGCAACCGAGCCGCTCGGACATCAACCCGTGTATCAACAGGCGGTCGCTCCCACATGTACGCACGCGGGACACACCGCAGGCACCGTCTGCTCTCGTTGCGGAGAGTTGTACTCCGCCCAAAAGATAGACGCGCTCGGACACGAGTTTACGCAAACGATACAAGCGGTTGCGCCCACCTGCACCGAGAACGGTCACACCGAGGGCAGCAAGTGCAGTCGTTGCGGCGTTGTGGAGGGTTGCGACGTCATTCCCGCCAAGGGACACACCGAGCAAATCGTCCAAGGCAAACCCGCCACCACAAAGGAAAAGGGACTTACCGACGGCGTTGTTTGCTCCGACTGCGGCGAGGTTTTGGTCGCGCAACAGGAGATACCCAAGTTGCTCAACGTCACGGTGTTGGTTCTCGGCATTGCGGGCGGATTGGTCGGCTTTGCGGTGGGCGGTTGCGTGTTGGCGGTGACGTTGCGCCGCCGCAAAAGAAGATAAATATACATTTCATAACAAAAAAAGCGTCTGCCGTTGGGGTAGACGCTTTTTGCAAGCGGTTTTATTGCAATTTTTGTATGTGCGCAAGATTTACAGCGATTTTATCCAGATGTATTGCGCGTAGCCGTATGTTTCCATATAGGGGTTGTTCGGCGTAACAAAATTGTATGCGTTTTGTTCGGAGTCGGTTACGTTCATTGTTTCGCCCGCAACGGCGGGATCTGTTTCGTAAGCCAACGGGTACGCTTTCCAACCCACGGTATCTTGAAAGACAACGTTTTGCAACGCGGAACTGCGAAATGCGAAATTGCCTATGCGAGTTACGCTTGCAGGGATAGTCACGCTGTCAAAGCGGCAGTATTCGAACGCGCTGTTACCTATTGTTTGCAGTCCGTTCGGCAGTGTAACAGCCGTCAACGCCGTGTATTCGAATGACCCCATGCCCAAAATTTTTACGCCGCCGCCCAATTTGACGTTTGTCAATGCGGAACAGTAGGCAAAGGCATATTCTTCTATTTCCGTCACGCTGTCGGGCACTATCACGGTGTTAATTTTGGCGCATTGCATAAAGGCTTTCGAAGCGATCGCTACCACGGGTTTGCTGTTGTAAACGGAGGGTATGCGCACGTCCGTTTCTATGGAGTAGTAGTCGTAGCCCGTCACGACGTAGCCCTGACGTACTTCGTCGTATTCCAGATTGAGCGCGCCCGAAACAGCCAATTCGTATCCGCACACGCCGCAAGGCTCGCCGTCGTGGGCGGCGCGCGTCGATTCTATCGTTTCGCCGCACAGGGAGCAATTTTTCCAATGTTCCGTTTTGCCTTGAACCCAATCGCCGCCGACGCATTGGTGCGGTTTGGTGTAGCCGCACACCGAGCAGACCGCCGCCTTGTCGTCGTAGACGTGCGAACTCAAATCTTGTTTCAAATCGGCGTGTTCGCAAGTGGAAGCGTGCCAATGTCCCAACTCGTCCGAAGTCCAAGTCTGGGCGTAGGAGTGTTCGTGAGGCTTGACCTCCACTCCCTCGCCGTACACGCGCTCGCAACTAACGGTGGTGTTGCCGCTGCCGTAGTGTACCGTAATGCGGTAGTAACCGTTTGTTCCGACAAAGGTTATATTGCCCCCGCCGTTGCCGCCGAGCAGTTGTTTGGAGTCTGTCGAAACGTTGCTCGCGTTCAGTTCGTCGCTCCAATAGCCGCCTCCGCCGTCGTTGACTATCTTAAATTCGTCGCCCGAGGAGAACTGTCTTTCAAACACGTACTGCGTACTGCCGTTGGAGTCGGTGGCGAGCAAGCGGTGGAATTGCCACTCGTCGTTGTGGTATTCGCCCCAACCTTTGCCGTCGGGACGGTCGTCGGTAAACGTGCCGATTATCCAGAAGTTGCGAGTCTGCAAATTTCCCGAAGCGGGCGCGTCGTAGGCGTATCCGCAACTGCACAGATAGTTGGCTTGTTGCGTGTGAGGAGTCTTTGCGCCCGTTATGCCGCAGTGAGTGCACAGTTGCCAATGGTGCGTGGCGTCGCGCGCGGTGACGTAGGTGTGAGCGTTGCCGTCGTCGGGCTTTACGTAGTCGCAACCAACACATTTGTTGCTACCGTCGGCGTAACTGTGTTCTTGGTGATCCGTCGTTTGACCGCAACTACATTCTTTCCAATGTTCGGTATCGTTGTAGCGCACGTTGAAAACATGCTGGTGCGAGTCGTCGTCGATATTTACGGGCGACATCTGGTAGCCGCATTCGTCGCAAAAACCGTTGTTGTCGTCGTCAAAGTGAGCGGCGCGGCTGTCGGGTTTTTCTTCGCCGTCGTCTACGCATATTTGCCAATGTTCTTCGGAATTGCTGTGCATGCTCCAATCGTGTCGGTGCGAGTCGCACGCCGCGAGCGACAACGTGAAAACAACAATTATTGCCGTCAATATCGCAAATATCTTGTTTTTCATATTTTCCTCCGCCAATTATTTTGACACACGCAAATATTTTTGTCAATGCGTTATTTTACAAAAGCCGTCACGTATTGTTTGCGGAGGGCGTTGACGCGCCGCAAATGGCGTTTGTATGATCGGACGGCGCGTTCAGCAAATTTATCTTTGTCAAAGCGGTTTTGCACAGTAACGCTACGGAAATTACCGCCGTCAACAATTCCGCAATGGGAAACGACCACCAAAAACAGCGCACGGGATCGGACGTATAAGAAAACAGCCACACCGCGGGGAAAACAAACGCGGCAAGTCGCAGTGCGGATATGAGCAACGGGTACAGCGCGTATCCCAATGCTTGCAACACGCCCTGCACGGCAATGCTCAATCCCATCAACATGTAACCCGCGCCGCAAATGCGTATAGCCGTAGTTACGACTTCGGTAATTTGTCTGTCGTTTTCGCCGACGGCAAGACCAAACAGTTTTGCAAGCGGAGATGCAAGCGACTCGAACAGAATTGTCAAAACGGCGCAAACTATCAGCGTGTTTACGATTCCCCATTTGACGCACTGTTTGGAGCGCAAGCCGTTTTTCATTCCGTAGTTGTAGGACAGCACGGAAATTATGGTATTGGACAGTCCGAAACAAGCGAACATGGCAAATTGCATAATTTTGTAGTACACGCCGAAACTGCCTTGCGCAAGCGCGGCGTTTTGCCCGAACTTGCCGAGTATCAAATTTACTCCCAACATCATTACCGACAGCAAACCCTGCATAGCGGCGGCGGATAGTCCGATACGGTAAATCTCCTTGATAATTTTGCCGCTCGGCGCAATATTTTTGACCCCATTGTGCAATTCTTTGTTTGTAACGTAGTGAAAGATCATTGCCGCCGCCAGCGAAACCGTCTGCCCGATAACCGTTGCCCACGCGGCTCCCGCCACGCCCCAACCCAACGGATATATGAACGCCCAATCCAACACGATATTTACCGCCGCGCCGGAAATTTGCGCAATAGTGGAGTACAGCGTTTTGCCCGTGCTTTGCAAAAAACGCTCGTAAATGGTAAAGCCTATTGCGCCGAAACTGCAACAGCAACAAATGGTAAGATATTCCGTTCCCATTTCGATCACCTGTTCATCACCTTGCGCTTGCATGGCAATGAAGTAACGCGAGCCGAACAAACCGAAAATCAAAAATACGACGTAGATACAAATTCCGAGAAAAATTCCGTTGCCGACCGTTTTGTCCGCCTTGACAAAATTTTTTTCGCCGAGGGATTTGGACAACAGCGCGTTCAAGCCCACGCCCGTCCCCACGCCTATGGCTATTATCAACAACTGTATGGGAAAGGCATACGTCAACGCCAGGTTTGCCGCCAAGCCGTTTTCGCCCATGTTTATCACAAAAGCGGTGTCCACAATGTTGTAGACGGCTTGCAACGTCATGGAAATTATCATTGGCAAACCCATTTGCCAAATCAATGTATTGATGGGTTTGTAGGACATTTTGTTTTGTTTTTCTTGCATTTTTTTTTTACCTCCGAACAGCAAAAAACAGGCGCAAATCCACAATTGGATTTACGCCTGCTTTGCCACACATTGTACTTTGATTATATGCTTTTTTTGTCAAAAAGTCAACCGAATTTGCCTCGTATCGGGGCGATTTTATCGTAGAGGCAGGGCGTTCAACTCTGCTATGCGTTCGGTAAAACTCACCTTGTCGCGCCGTTTCAGATCCTCGTTCCACCGTGCGGAAACAAGCGCGTATATGCAGTAGATGGGTACTGCGCCGAGGTTTGTTTCCACCAGACTGTTGACCACAAGCGTGCGCAATTTGTCCCACACGTCAACTATCGCCGCACTGCGTATGTTGCCTATCAGCAGCGAAAACTCCCAGCCGAGTTGCACGCTTACGCCGATTGCAAACAGGAACAACAGCGGAAAACGCTTTGTTTTGTCCTTTTGGAAAAGATTGTACGCAATTGCGGCAAAGTACCCCGCGATCATTATCAATGCCATATATCCGTGGTACGAGCCGGTGGTGCGTTGTATTTTGATGACGGGCGCGTTTGCGCCGACGGCTTCGGCAAGCATGGGCGCGCATATCCACCACACAAGTATCAACAGCGTCCAGGTCCACGCCTGTTTGTCGCGACTGAACCACAGCCATATCCACACAAAGTTGGTAATGCCGTAACTCATGCTCATCCACAACAGCACCCAAAACAGATTGCCGCCCTCGATTGTGCGCGTGTGCAACGCCAGATGAAATATGCCGTAGTCCACGATCATGTAGAGAACGCCGCCCGCCAAGCCGAACAGCAACGTCAGCCATTTGCGCTTGACGGCGAGTAGCACGCACAACCCCACAACAAACGCCGTGTCCAGCCAGATGTACGCGGTATTGAAAACTCTTTGGGCAACAACTTCCGCCCCAAGCAGATTGATTAGCATAGTGTTTTTTCCTTTGCATTGATTTTATTATAAACAGATTATATACTGTCTTGCACTCTGTGTCAACTCGGCAGGTGTTGCTCGGCAGAAAAAAAACGGCAGACAGTACGCCTTGCCGTTCATTCCTCTTCAAATACGTCAATCAATGCTTTTTGCTGCTTGGGGGATAATCTGCGAAAAACTTTCAGCATTTCCTTTTCGTTTTCATTCAAAATTTCCGACTCTTCGTTTTCCAAAAAGAATTGACTCAGCGTGATACCAAACGCGTTGCAAATGGATTGCAACGTGTCCACTTTGGGCGGCGTTCCGCGTTGAAACATTGCGGCAAGCGTTCCGTACGGAATGTCGGCTTCTTGCGCCAATTTGTAGTCTGTCCAATTTCGTTCGCCTTGCAGTATTCTTATTTTATCCAAGATTTTCATAATACCATTATACTATGCATTTGTGGTGCATTTTATTGCGCAATTGCATTGACTAATTCTTGCATTTACATTATAATTACTATGCAATTGCAAAGTGCGTCATGTAGCAAAATCTCCAAACGGCATGAGATTTTGCAACCCATCTGTTGATTTTAGCCGAGATTTCGTTCGGAGGACACAATGTCGAAAAATATATCCAAAGAAAAACGTGACAGTTTGATAGAAAAAATCAAAGCGATCAAAGCATACATTTCTTGCGCTCCGCAGGACGAAAACACGAAAGCGCTATTGACTTTTGTTGCGGAAATCGAAAAAGATATCAAGGGCAAAAAGTACGGACTTGTTTTTGAAGAACACCGCGAAGCCGTTGACGAATTGTTGGCAACGCACACTCCCGTGCTTACGGAAGAAAAGGAATTGTTCATTGACAACGGCGGCACAATGAATTTTCTCATTGAGGGCGACAATCTTGCCGCTCTCAAATTGCTCGAAAAGACGCACAAAGGCAAAATCGACGTTATTTACATAGACCCACCCTACAACACGGGGAACAAGGACTTTGTGTATGACGACGATTTCGTTGACGCAAACGATACTTTTCGGCACAGTAAATGGCTGTCATTTATGGAAAAACGCCTTATCATTGCAAAAAGTTTATTATCCGAAAATGGTGTTATTTTTATTAGTATCGACGATAACGAACAGGCAACGCTTAAATTGTTGTGCGATGAAATTTTGGGCGCAGAAAATTTTGAAAGTATAATTTGGCAAAAGAAGGGAGGTGCAGGCAATACAGAACGAATAATTGGTTGTTTAACCGAATATGTTCTATGTTTTTTCAAAGAAAAGAAAGCGGGAGTATTTAGATACCGCGACATAAAAAGAACATATAATTTTGTGGACGACATAGGGGAATACAATCTTGAAGGCATAGAAAAAACAAATAGTGGTATATATGAAAGAGTTACAATGCAGTTTCCAATTATCGATCCCGAAACGGGTGAGAAATTTTATCCAAAACCCGGCATGCGATGGACAATTGGAAAAAAAGGCATTGATGAGGCACTTCAAAACAACAAATTGTACTTTGATTACAAAAAGAAGAAGGTTTACTATATTAAACGAAAAGAAGATTATCAAAAAAGTGAAAATGTTTTTTATAATTTATTGCTTGAACATGGAAGTTTGTCAATTGCAAAGAATGAAATGAAAGACATTTTTGGGAGTAGGGAGATTTTTGATACCCCAAAACCATTGTCATTGGTTTCTCATTTACTAAATTTAACATCAATTAGTAAACCCATTATTCTCGACTTTTTTGCGGGCAGTGGGACGACGGGACATGCCGTCATGAAACTCAATGCCGAGGACGGCGGGAATCGTACGTTCATTCTATGCACCAACAACGAAAATAACATTTGCCGCGAAGTGACGTATGAGCGTATCAAGCGCGTCATTGCGCGCGACAACTATGCCGCGAGTATGAAATACTACAAGGTGGAGTACGTCCCCATATCGGAAAAACTTTACTATGAATACGCCGACGAACTTTTGAAACATATCCGAGAACTCGTCGAGTTGGAAAACGGTATCAATTTTGTTGGCAACGACGAGATCGCCATTCTCCTCACCGAGGAAGAATTGGACAAGTTTGCGGCTACGCTTGACGAAAAAACAAAGTGCAAAACAATTTACCTTGGGCACGACGTGCTTACAAGCGAAACGCAAGAAAAGATTTTCAAAAAATACAACATTACAGTCAACGTGATACCCGATTACTATTACAGGGAGTTGGAGGGTTGATATGAATATCAGATTGGCGGATTTTCAGTTAGAAGCAGTCGGTCAGTTGCTTGAAAGTATGAGCGAGGCGTGCCGCGACATTATTTTGAAAAGTCCCACAGGCAGCGGGAAGACGATCATTTTGACTCGGTTTATGGACGAGTACATGAAAGGGCATGCAAAAACCGTGTTTGTTTGGCTCACGCCCGGCAAAGGAAACCTCGAAGAGCAAAGCAAGGCAAAAATGGACAAATATATCCACAATGCGCAGACAAAGTTGCTTGCAGACGTTATGACCGGCGGTTTTGCGGAAAACGACGCTTGCTTTATCAATTGGGAAAAGTTAACAAAAAAGGGCAACAACGCCTTGAAAGACAGCGAGCGCACAAACTTTTTGGAATGGATCGAAAAGGCGTTGGACGCGGGGCTGTCGTTTAAGGTCGTTATCGACGAAAGTCACCAAAACTTTACCGAAAAGGCAGACGCGGTCGTGCAACTTTTTCGCACCGACAAAATTATTCGCTGTTCCGCCACACCGATTATCGACAAGCGGGCAAAACTTGTCGAAGTCCCCGAGGAACGCGTTATTGCCGAGGGTTTGATAAAAAAGTTGCTCGTTATCAACGAAAATTTTCCTCAGATAATCGAAATAAACGATCAAACGGAATATTTGCTCGAACAGGCTCTCGCAAAACAACGCGAACTCCGTTCGGCGTTTCTTCAACGAAAAATCGCCGTCAATCCTCTCATTATCGTGCAACTTCCAAACAACTCCGATTTACTTTTGGACGCAGTGGAAAAGTATTTTGAAAAAAACGGAATTACATACGAATCGGGAACGCTTGCCGTGTGGCTCTCGGATAGGCATGAAAATCTCGACGGTATCTCCGAAAACGCCGCCGCGCCAATTGCGGTGATAATCAAACAGGCAATCGCTACGGGTTGGGACTGTCCCCGCGCACATATTCTTGTAAAATTGCGCGAAAACATGGACGAAACATTTGAGGTACAGACGATCGGGCGCATACGTCGTATGCCCGAGGCAAAGCAGTACGACGTTGACTTGTTGGATAGTTGCTATCTCTATACGTTTGACAGCACGTTTACGCAGGGCGTAAAAGCGAGTTTTGGCAAGCGGGCGTTGGACGCCAAAATTTTATTTATCAAAAACGAACATAAAACATTTTCGCTTACAAAAGAACAGCGCACAACGGTTACGGATATGCGCGACTCCCGCAAGGCGCTTGCTGCGATATCCGCGTACTTAAAATCAACTTATGCGTTGACGGGCGACAAAAAGCAGAACAGACTCAAATTGCAAAGTCAAGGGTTTGTTTTTTCCGACCAAATTGTGCGATATGCTTACTCCGGCAAGGTGTCTATGTTTTGGGAACTTTACGAAAAAGACAGGTTAAACGCACTTGAAATGAGAGAACCGATCAACACACACGTTCACGGACGGGAATATCATCATCGGGTAGGACAAATCGGCATGGCAATCGGTATGGAGTATGCCAAAATGAATACCATTATCGGCAAACTGTTTTCCGACAAGTTTTCCTTTGCGGGACAGGTACTCGATTTGACCGTACGCGAACTCTATGCGTTTGTGATCAACAACATGGACGCGCTTCGGCATTTATGCCGCGAGGCAATGGCGGCAGAGTTGGCACAGGAGTCGCTTGCACCCGATATGATTTCCGAAAAGTCATTTTGTATTCCGCGTAGCGTATCGTTTACTTATGACGCAACAAGCAAAGTTCAAGCGGAGAGCGCAAAGAACGTCTATCAAGGCTATTTGCTGTCGGCAGAACCGCGCTCGGCTCCGGAGAAAAAATTTGAAAAGTTTTGCGAAAATTGCAACGCGGTGGATTGGTTTTACAAAAACGGCGACAAGGGCGACGAATATTTTTCGATAGTGTATTGCGACAACGCCAACAAGCAAAAACTCTTTTACCCCGATTACATTCTATCCGTCGGCGGCGAAACGTGGATAGTAGAAACAAAAGGCGGGTTTGATCGTACGGGCGCAAGCGAAGATATAGACGTTTTTTCTCCGAAAAAGTTCGGAGTATTGCGCGCTTATCTGAAAAAGCACGCTCTAAAAGGCGGCTTTGTGCGCTTTGATGACCAAAGCGAAGAACTTTGTATTTGCACGGAAGAGTACAGCGACGATATTCATTCGGATAATTGGAAGTTGCTACGCGATATTTTCAAAAAATAATGAGGCGAGTTGTTCGACCAAGTGCAACACATTGAAAAAATTTACCCCAAACTCAAAAAGGAACTTGCTTTCGCAAATTCCAAATGATTGCCCAAAATGATAGGGTAAACATGCGCGCAAACGGAAAATAACATTGAGGAACAGACGGAGCGCTACGTTCTTAGCCAAGCACGAAGTGCGCCCGCCACGGAGTACGGAACGTACGGAGTATTTCGACATCACATTGGAAAGAAAGAAGAGCGCGGCAAGCAAACAAAAGCAATGGAAAAAGACGTGCGATTTGCACGTCTTTTCCGTTGCGTAACCAAGCGCCGCCGCGCGAGTGGTGACCCCGAGGATGTAAAAGGCGAACTGTTGACCTCTTCAAAAGTGACGGTTTTGGACTGTCCCTTGTAATTAAACGTGATGATGAAGT
>CANQPI010000007.1 GCA_947625725.1 uncultured Clostridia bacterium
ATCCATCATTTTCTCTCCCAATAATCAATAGTTATTACTACCATATTAAGCCATTAACTTATAATACTTCGTAATATTTAACTGTTGAAAAACTTTCTATTATATATACTAAAATCGTAATAAAAAATTAAAAAATTTTGAAAAAAATTAATAAGCAAAATTATACACGTGTTTTTTAAAAATAAATGAGTGGAAATTAAAACAAGTCACATTCGCTCACAACGCAATCACATAAATTATACACAATCAGCGTTGCCGAAATTGTTAATGTCTGCTAAACGGCGTAAATTGCTTATTTTCTAATTTACTCCGAAACACAAATGGTAAACCTTCTTTCAATCTTGTTGAAGTGTAGTTTTGTAGATGATTTTATCGTGCCTAAATAGAAATGCAGGAGATTATTTGTGCGACTTTATTACGCTATAATAATCAATAATAGTAACAAGGGGAAATGGTATTATGAAAGAAATTTTAGATCAGATAGAAAATTTTTTTGGGATTTTGCCGATTTTGCAAAAAATCTCGGAGAGAAAACCCTTGTCGCATACAACTCAGATTTGGGGCTTTTTGCCGACTATACAGTCCTGCACCCCAACATTAACATAACAAAATATATTTCATATATGACTAAAAGCCATAAAATCTCAACAATTAAACGTCATTTAGCAACAATAAAACAATACTATAAATATGTGTATCGCAACAACCGCCCAGACAACCCAATTCCTAAATACGAATTTAAACTAAAATAAGAAAGAAATCTTTCATGTACCATGCCAATACACAGTGTTAAAAAATTATTAAAAGCAGCAGAAGAAAAACGTGATACATCCCAATCGGATTTTCAAATTTTTCAATCGATCAGGGTGTAGCGTTAATTGATTACTGTGTTCTACCGAAATTAGGGTCGGAGAAGCCGCTGCAATTCAAATGTAGTAAATTGATTTGCCTACGCGTATTATCCTTATTCATGGTAAATAAAAGAAAGGTTTATTTATATTTCATGTCTGGAAACAATGACTAACCTTAAACCATGGATATATCTTAAAAAAAAGCCATTGCGCCTAACCATAATTTTCTCTTTATTAATCGTAACAAATGCCCGATTTCAATTCACACCATAGAGGATATTTTTTATAAGTATAGAGATCTTGCCAAGATCAGTTTGAAAGTTACACCGCACTACTTACGCCATACTTTTGCAACCAATCTATCAGCGAGGCAGATCTTCGCTCTGTACAAGAAATTCTCGGTCATCCAAATATATCCATTACTGATTGCTACACGGAGATTACTACCACTCGAAATATTAAAGTTCTTAAAAAATACAACTATCTCAACCGATTTTGAAAATCTTTGCGATATATTTGAAATTCATTAGAACGCGCCATTGTCATAGAAAAGAGGTTTTTCTTGTGTATCGAAAAAAACAAATAGCATGTAATTGAAATGCACCCCAAAATAGAACATGAAAAGAAGAACTTTTGGGTGTATTTCAGTCAATAATACTTTTTACAAACGACTCCTCGTTCTATTTTCAACGGCATTTTTATAATACATTATTGCCTTAGTAGCGTGTTAAGTTTATCAATTTTTACAGTGTAGCAATAATTTTAGATATAGGGACAGCACAAATTTTTTCAATCAAAAACGTTCGGTGTTCTGAAAAAGTGTTTTAGTTCAATATCGTTTTTTTATATTGTGATTTGCCAATCTTTTTTCAAAACTTTTTGGCAAATTTTTTAATTTTGTTGTTTTGCACGCCGTTCTCGCCCGTTTGGGGGGGGACAAAAATTAAAGGCTCGTCAAATTGACAAGCCTATCAATCTTTATGGTGTGTTGAAGATTTACGATATAGCAGGTGTCAGCACAAATTGTTTCAATCAAATAGATCATTTGGTGTGCCGAAATCGCGTTGCCGTTATATATCGTTTTTATATTTTCGTCAGAGTTTAGTTTGTCAACATCCACTTGGCGTACATGCCGTAGCCGCGCGTGGGGTCGTTGACAAATACGTGAGTAACTGCACCGCAAAGTTTGCCGTTTTGAACTATGGGACTGCCGCTCATTCCCTGCACGATACCGCCCGTTTTATCCAAAAGAGTTTTGTCC
Source organism: uncultured Clostridia bacterium (assembly GCA_947625725.1). Classification (GTDB taxonomy): domain Bacteria; phylum Bacillota; class Clostridia; order Christensenellales; family CAG-314; genus Fimimonas. The sequence goes on from CANQPI010000007.1 coordinate 2,113, forward strand.
GTAACGTGCAGCACCATGCCTTTGTCATCGCGCGAAGATTGCGAAACGGCCTTGACGATCTCTATATCGTAAGCGCGGCGCACGTTGTCGTCCAAAGTGCAAAAAATCTGCGCTTTGCCCGGCTTAATCTCCCCTATATCCGCAACGCGGATCGTTTCGGTGCAAAATTGCGGCAACGTGTTGAAAGTGCCGAACGCGCCGAACTTGTTGTTGGAATACAAATTTCCTATGCGCTTGTCAAAGCAGAATCCGCCTTTCAGTTCTCCCGCCGCGCCTTTTTGTCCCTTTTCGATACCGTCGATCGTGCAACCGAAAACGCCGCCGTTCTTGCAGGAAATGACTGCGCCCTTGGCGTCGCAAATGGGATGTCCCAGACTGCCGAAATTGAGGTTTTTGCGCACGTAAGTCAAAGTGCCTATGCCGCTGGAAGAATCTCTTGTCCACAATCCCAACCGATATTGTCCTGCGGCAAGATCTTTTTGCGGGGTGATCTCCGTTTCTTTGAGGACTCCCTCGCGCAAGTATTTTATTTTGAGCGTTCTGCCGTCGGATTGAGAGGATATTTCCGTCAATCTTGCCGAGCCGTAAATTTTGTGTCCGTCCAACTCCACTATCACGTCGTTTATTTCCAATTCGGATAGCAACGCCGGGCAGCAAAGTTTGCCGTCCTCGCCGATAAATTCGTTCAATCCTATCACGGTAACGCCGTCGCCGTCTATCGTTATTCCCAACGGATACCCTCCGAGATACACTTCCTCGTCGATTTTTGTTTGCGCCTGACCGACGAACAGTTCGCCGACGTCTTGAAGAAATTCGCCCGCGCCGCCCTCAAACGTGCTTGCCGCGCAAACTTGCCCGCCGACAAACAAACAGCCTGCCGCTTGCAACAAAATCAACAATGAAAAAAATATCAAAAGGAATTTTTTCATATTCACCTCGAATTGCTAGAAGTAGTTTGTGAATTTGACACCGTATTATACAAAAAAAAAGACAACCGCGCCGAGCGATTGCCTTGAAACAACAAATATATGGGTATTAGCCGAGTTTTCGTTGAAGTTTGTAGTTTTGCGACCGATCCAACAGTTCTTTGGCGTTGACAAGCGCGTATTCGCCCACGCCGCCCATCAAACGCGCGACCTCGGCGGCACGCTGTTCGCGATCCGTCAGCACGTCTACCGTCGTGTAGGTCTTGCCGTCTTTTTGGTATTTTCTTATGTAAAAATTTACGTCCGCCATTGCGGCGATTTGCGGCAAATGCGTGATAACTATGCACTGATAGCCGTTTTCTTCCGCAGAAGAAACGTTTGCAAGTTTGTCGGCGACCATTTGCGCCATATTGCCTGATATGCCTGCGTCTATTTCGTCGAAGATCATTGTGGGAATTTTTTCCGCCAACGCGGTAATGTTTTTTACCGCCAACATAAACCGCGACATTTCTCCGCCGGAAATGACCTTTGCTAGCGGTTTGAGCGGCTCGCCGACGTTTGCCGACATCAAAAATTCCACCTTGTCAAAGCCGTCTGCGGCGGGCGACAGGGCAAACTCCTGCGCGGTGGGCGTTTCGTTGAATTTTACGCAGAATTTTGTGCCTCGCATACCCAATTCGTCCAACTCGCGCATTATGTCTTGCGCAAGGCGGTCGGCGGTGGCTTTGCGTTCGGCGGATTTGTCCAGCGCAAGTTTGTACAACCGCGTTATAACGTCGTTTTTTTGCGCGTTAAGTTGCTCTATTTTTTCGGCGGCATTTGATAAATTGTCGTACTTGGCTTGCGCGTCGCGCAAAAATTGCAAAACGGAAGCCACGCTACCGCCGTATTTGCGTTTGAGTTGGCGGTATTTTTCCAAACGTTCTTCCACCCTGTCCACTTCTGCCGCGCTGAATTCCATTGAGGAAATGATTTCTTGGATCTGCGTCGCCACGTCGTCCACGTCCAACCGCGCCGAATCTATCCGTTGGCACATTTCGTCGGCGGTATCTTCCAAATTCGATACGGATCTGAGCAAATTGCCGCTTTGCGCCAACAAACCGAGCGCGCCGTTTTCGCCGTTGAGGCAACCGACGGCTTGTCCGAGCGCAGTTGTAAGTTTTTCGGCGTTGACCATGCGTTTGTGCGCCGACAAAAGTTCTTCTTCTTCCTCCTCCGTCGGATCTACGGCGGAAATTTCCGTTATTTGATATTGGAGTATGTCCAACAAACGTTCTCGCTCGGCGTCATCTCCGCCGAGAGATTTCAGTTCCTTGTTGATTTTGGTCAGTTGCGGATACAAGTCGGCGCGCATTTCGTCGCATATAGCGGCATGATCGCAAAATTCGTCCAAAACGGACAGTTGATTTTTTTCGTTAAGCAACGCCAAATGCTGACCCTGACCGAATATATCCACGAGTTCGGCGCAAATTTCTTTGAGAATGGCAAGCGTTGCGGGTCTGCCCTGTATGCGAATTTCGTTTTTTCCCGCGACGGACATCTTGCGATACAGCAAAATTTCGCCGTCGGTGCCGTAGCCGTATTCTTCCAACTTGCGCAGTACCGAGCCGTCGGTTACTTGGAACAACGCCGTAACTTCCGCCGCGTCCTCGCCGTATTTTATCAATGTTTTGTCCGCTCTGTCCCCCAACACAAAGGAAAGCGAATCGATAATGATGGATTTGCCGCTGCCCGTTTCGCCGCTCAAAACGGTAAGTCCCTCCGAAAATTCCAATTCGAGGTGATCGATCAGAGCAATATTGTCGATAACAAGTTGTTTTAACATAATCTTCCGAATAATATCAGAGCAATTGATTTATCTTGCTCTGCACAAAGTTTGCGTCGTGCGCGTTTGCACATACGATCAAAATCGTGCTTTTGTCCGCTAATATACCCAAAATTTCACTCAAACCGAGTTGTTCGATAGCCCCCGAAACCACCGACGCGCCATCTCCGATCGTTTTGACAACGACAAGGTTTTCCGCAGTAACGACGGATATGACCGTTTCTCTGACAACGCTTTTGAGTTTGGCGGACAACGCGCTCATGGATTGCTTGGTGACATATTTGTATTTGTTGCCTGCCGCAAGCGTTTTGAGCAGTCCAAGTTCCTTGATGTCGCGCGAAATGGTCGCTTGCGTAACGTCAAAACCTTGACGTTTGAGTTCGGCTACAAGTTCGTCCTGCGTTTCTATATCCTTGGACGCAATGATAGCAAGGATCGCCGATTGTCTTGAAGTACGTGACATTTTTACCTCACTGCCGCTAAATTAGCGAGTTTTTGCTGATTTTAATAATACTATGTCTGACATATTATTATTTATTTCTCAAAATTCGAGAGTAGTTCGGTGATTTGACGGTTTGTTCGGCCGACAAGCGATATTCCGATAATTACCCGCGACAAGTTTTTTACGGTCTGAGCAACGCGGATATTTTGTCGAAAAGGCTGTCGAAATCCAAACCGCACAAAGCCAATTGTTGTTCGACGGTCGCATGTCGAACATAGGTATCTTCCACGCCGAAGGAAACGACTTTGATTTTCTTGGGAGATAGATACGCCGCAACCGTTTGACCGAAACCGCCCTGCAAGACGTTTTCTTCGAGAGTAACCACCGTTTCGCCGCGTATTCCGTCGAGATAATCTACGCACAACGGTTTGACCTGCAAAACGCACACCGCTTCCACGCCGTCGATACTTTGCGCCAGCCTCTGCGCGGTTTCGGAAAGTTTTGCGCCGACGGCGAGAATTTTTATCTTGGCGTTCTCGCAACTTTTCAAAATTTGCACCGCGCCGTCAAAGCGTCCGTCGCGACCGCTCAAATACTTGGAATATCTGATGGCTGTCGGACCGACTTCCGTCAGACTTTGCTCGATCATTTGAGAAAGTTGTTTGTAGGTCGCGGGAGTGAGTATTGTGAGATTGGGTATTTGCCCGAGATAGGACAGATCGAACAGCCCTTGGTGAGTCTGACCGTCCTCTCCCACAAACCCCGCTCTGTCCAACAAAAAGGTTACGGGCAGGTTTTGTATCGCTACGTCGTGTAAAATTTGGTCATAACTCCGTTGCAAAAAGGAGGAATATATCGCGACAAAGGGTCTTGCGCCGCCCTTTGCCAGCCCCGCCGCAAAGGTAACGGCATGTTCCTCGGCAATTCCCACGTCGAAAAACCTGTCGGGAAAGCGTTTTTGGAAAGAGGCTAGCCCCGTAGCGCGCGCCATTGCCGCCGTGATCGCCACAACGCGGTCGTCTTGCTCGGCTATTTTGCAAAGCGTATCTCCCACCACAGCCGCGCTTTCCAACGAGTCCGTCGAACTCCCCGCGCGGGGGACAGAGTGAAAACTTTCGGGATCTTCCTCAGCGGGGGAATAGCCCTTGCCCTTTTTGGTAACTATCTGCATGACCGTGGGCTTGACGACGTTCTTTTTGATTTTGGAAAAGTAGTAAACCAGATCCTTAACTTCGTTGCCGTCCACGATCCCTATGTATTTCAAATCGAAATTGTCAAAGTAATTGTTGCGTACAAATCTTGCTTTGGCGCGACGTTTGCACCACCGCAAAAATTTGTAGGTAGGTTTGCCCAACAGCGGTACTTTGAGCAAAAATTTTTTCAGACGCTGTTTGTTGCGGTCGTATTTTCCCACCCGCAATTTAGACATGTTGAGCGTTGCCGAACCGACGTTGTCCCCAATCGACATGTTGTTGTCGTTTATGACGATCAACATATTTGTATCCTTGACGTTGTTCAACGCCTCGTACACCATGCCGTTGGTCATAGATCCGTCGCCGACGACGGCGATAACATTGTAGTTTTCGCCCAGAGCGTCGCGCGCTTTGGCTAAACCGAGCGCGGCGGAGATCGCAGTGCCCGCATGCCCCGTGTTGAAAGAGTCGTGCTCGTCCTCGCTGCAATCGGGAAAGCCGCTTATGCCGTTTTGTTGCCTTAACGAAGAAAAATTCTCACCTCGTGAGGTAAGAATTTTGTGTACGTAACTTTGATGTCCCACATCCCACACGATCTTGTCGTTTTCATCAAATACGTAATGCAACGCGACAGTCAGTTCCACAACGCCCAGATTGCTTGCCAAATGTCCGCCGCTTTGCATAACGTCGGCGATAAGTTTGTCGCGGATTTCCGCGCAAAGTGTCGGCAACTGTTTTACCGAGAGTTTTTTGAGGTCTTCGATTGTCTTTACTTGTTCTAACACGTCATCCTTCTTTACGGAAGATACTCAATACTTTTGCAACGCCCAAGATGATTTTGTTCGCATTTTTAACAGCGACGTTTTTGCCTATCGCTTTGAAAGTGATAGTCAGCGTGGATATGACCGAATAGATCAAAACTTTGATCACGACGTTCCAGGTTTGAGAAAGGTTCACGCCCTCTATCGCCTCAACCGCCAACGCCGCGCCGCACACGCCGGATACGATTCCGCAAATATCTCCCACAATGTCGCAACAAACGGAAGAAACGATATCCTTCTTTTTTGCGAGGCGCACTGCCGTTTTGCCGCCGCGAACGCGTCTTGACGCCATGGAGTGGAAAGGTCCTATGTCGCACGCCGTAGCCGCCGTGCCGATAATATCGAACACAACGCCGAGCAACAAGATTATCACCGTCAAAATCGTCGCAAGCCACCACTGCGAATCGGTCAACGCAAGTTCAGACCCCGTGTTGACTGCGGCAGCCAAAACCAACGTAATAAAAAAGGCTTTGAGCGGCCACAAATTGCGTTTTTTCTTCTTTTTGTCCGATTTGTCCTTTTCTTTCCTCTTGGACTCGTTTAGTTGCGCCTCTTGCGCGACTTCCTCGCTTTGATCTGTTGCCTCGTTACTTCGCGGAACGGAATCTTTGTTTTTCATAATTCTCCAAATATATAATGTCGGCAGAAAAAATTGTGTGAACGTTTTTTTTCCGCAAATTAAAATAAAAAAAGGTGGTGACTCGTCAGATAAACCTTACGGCATAGGTTCAGTAGGGTTTCCCAAGCGAAAACTTCCCGTCGCCGAAGAAGCAGTTTCCTCTTAGTTTCGCTTATGCGGCGTCACCGCTCGCATAACTGAATCGCCACTTAGTCCGTACTATAATCTCCGATAAGCCTGAATTGCAGTCTAGAAGATTTCCTTTGCAGAACTCGGCATGTTTTAGTTTCTTTTGCAGAATTCATTTCGTAAAGCATTCGCACACGGTCTTTTAGGCCAACGGACCGTGCCGTTCAGTACTCCCAAAATTCCACTCAAAACAAGCTACACTGTACACAGCTTTGTATTCACCGCATAGCAGGTTTAACCTCAGAGAGTAGTTGCTTATTTATTAGGCAACCACCCCGTAGAGTCTCCGCGATTGATGGGGATAGAGCGTATGCCATTACACCTTACCCACCAATCTTAACTTCCAGCACCAGCCCCCGTTTGGGCAACGAAAGCAAGCACAAGAAACTTCATCGTTGTGCCCGTCGACGGTCTTTTAGGCCCGCCTTCAACATGTCAATTTCTGACTAGAATACTGCACCACCAAATTTTTATTCGATTTTCGAGCATATTACGCTCGTTTAGTATTGTATCATATTTTTTGCAAAAATGCAAACGTTTGTTAATTATGCAGGATACAACGCTTTTTTTACTGCCGATCTACTTTTGTCGAGCGATATTTTTAGCGCAAAACTCTTTGATATACTCCAAATCATAGGGCAGTCGGTCGCAAATCTTGTCGATCTCCGAATTGAGATACAAAACGTGATCAAAAAGATCCTTTTCAGAGTAGACGTCCAAGAAAGATCTCTCGCACTTTTTCGAATCGAGTATATCGTCGATTATCTGGTAACAAACGCCGAGTTTGCAACCTATTTCGTCGAACAACGCCGCTTCGTCCTCCGACGCGCCGCCCACCAACGCGCCGCATACCAACGCCGCGCGAATGAGCGTGCCCGTTTTGGCAACGGCAAGTTCCGTTGCGTCGTCAACGTTTTTCGTTTCGGAAAACAGATCCAACGACTGACCGTGTACCAAACCCTCGATACCGCTCATCTTGAACAAAAACGCGCATGCCGCTCTGTACGCATTGTTGGACATAGGTCCTTGGAGCGCAGTTTCGAACGCCAGATTGAGCAAAGCGTCGCCCGCAAGCACAGCCGAAGCCTCGCCGAACTGCATGTGACAGGAACGCATGCCTCTGCGCATGTCGTCGTTGTCCATACAGGGCAAATCGTCGTGTATCAACGAATACGTGTGTACAAACTCCAATGCCGCGGCAAGTATCTTTGCGTTGTTTCCGATACGTCCGCCGACGGCTTTTGCCGTGTTGAGCAAAAGCATAGGACGGAAACGCTTGCCGCCGCTGAACAGGCTGTACTCCATTGCCTGCAACACTTTATCTCTGTTTTTGGGCAGATAGCCTCTCAAAATTTCGTCGATATAACTAGGAGTAATATTAGTTTTCATCCGTCAACCTCACTTTTTCTTGCAAAACGGAAAGTTTGCCCTTGCAATCGTTGAGAGCCGTCAGGCACTCGTTTGCCAAGGTAACGCTCTGTTCAAAGATTTTGAGCGCGTCTTCCAACGTTACGTCCCCTTCTATTTTGTCCGCAAGTTCGTCCAACTTGTCGATTTTTTGTTCCAAAGTCATTGTTTTTTCTCCTTTTGAGTTACTCGCGCGCAAAATTTTCCGTCCGATAAAGTTACGGTGACGCTGTCGCCTACATCTATTTGACGGACGGACTTTACCGCGCCTTTCGGACCGTGTACATAGCCGTATCCTCGTTGCAACACGTTGGTCGGGTTGATGGAACGCAGTTTTTCCGTCACTTTTTCCAACTTCGAAGAAAGTTTTTCCGACAACGAAACGGTTGCGTTTTCCACTCGGACAAGATCCGACTTGACGGCGTTTTGCATTTCGTCAAGTTTGCGACCTACGCCGAAGTACAACAATCGGCAACTGTTCAACACTCGCTGTCGGCGACTTTCGAGCAACGAAACTACTCCGCCGTTTATTCTTTCCAAACACATGGCGACGCGCATTTTTTCCCTTTCGCAATCCAACGTGACAAATTCCGCCGCTTCGCTGGGAGTAACGGCTCGCTTGTCGGCGGCAAAATCGGACAAAGTAAAATCGATACCGTGCCCCACCGCGGAAACGATCGGCTTGGAACATGCGGCGATTGCCCGAACGACTATCTCCGAATTGAACGCGGACAGATCTTCGTTGGATCCGCCGCCCCGTCCCACTATCACCGCGTCCACGTCGGACTTGTCAAAGTAGGCGATACCTTGGGCTATCTCCTTGTCTGCGCCCACGCCTTGCACCTTGACGGGATACAAAATTATATCCGAAAAAGGTTGTCTGCGTAACGCCACATTGGTAATATCGTGTATCACCGCGCCCGTTTCGCTGGTTACGACGCCGATCTTGGACGCGCTGTGAGGAACGGGCTTTTTGCGCTGTTCGTCAAACAGTCCCTCTTTGCCGAGTTTTTGTTTCAACTCCACAAAGCGCAAGTAAGCCGCGCCCGTGTCCGTCGTAGCGGCAAGACGTCTAACAAAAAAGGACACGCTGCCCGACTTGGCAAAATAGTTCAACTCGCCCTCGGCAACAGCCACCATACCGATAACGGGTTCGGACGAGTTGGCATAGCAAAAACAGTTTACCGCCGCGTCGTTGTCTTTGAGAGTAAAATACCACCCGTTGTAGGAGCGTTTGACATTGGTGATCTCGCCGCATACCGACAAGTCGCTCAAAACGGCGTCCATGTCGAAAATGCCCTTTACGTAATTATTCAGTTGAGTTACGCTTATCGTCATTTGGCAAGTTTGTAAAGATTTTCAAACAAAACGGCTCGCGTTACGGGTCCGACGCCTCCCGGAACGGGAGAAATCGCGCGGCATTTTTCGTACGCGTCGGAAGAAACGTCGCCGTGCGTTTTTCCGTTGACAAAACTCAATCCCACGTCCACGACTACCGTTTTGTCCGTTACAAATTCGTCGGTTATCAAATCGGGAACGCCGCATGCCGATACCAAAATATCCGCAGTGCGACAAACGGCGGGCAAATTTACCGTTTTGGTGTGACATACCGTAACGGTGGCGTCGGCAGATAGCATTATGTGAATGAGAGGCTTGCCGACGGCGTTGCCGCGCCCCACGATCACAACGTGTTTTCCCGACAGTCCCACGCCGTAGTGATCCAACAATTCTTTTACCGCCGAAGGCGTTGCGGGACAAACTTTGGCTTGTCCCTCGTACATACTTGCAACGGACAGCGGATTGCAACAGTCAAGATCTTTGTTGACGTCCGCAAATCGGTAAGCCGCACTGAATTCGCGCGGCAAGGGTTGCTGTATCAAAATGCCGTCTATTCGACTGTCTTTGGCGGCGGTATCGACTAGTTCGCAAAATTCTTGCGGAAGCACGTCGTCGGATACGGTGCGATTTTGACAATTCACGCCGATTTTTTGCGCGCTTTTGGTCAAAGAGGAAGTATATTGCGTCCACTTGGGCTCGTCAAAACCCAACGTAAACAATGTCGCGCCCGCCACTCGTTGAGAGATCTTGGCGTAAATCGCGTCCGCGCAAGGCTTTCCCGCAAGTAAAAGCGCGCTCATTGTCTGCTCCCGTTATAAGCGGCTAGTATCCCGTTTACGTAGGAAACGCTTTTTTCCGTGGAATATTTTTTCGCAAAAGAAACGGCTTCGTTTATTATCACGGGGACGGGAGTATCGAGGTTGTTCATTTCCCAAATCGCCATTTCGATTGCGGCAAGATCCGGTCTGTAAATACGCGACAGTTTGAAGGAACGCGAAAATTCGCCGACGACGGAATCCAATTGCGATTTTTGCTCGATCACGCCGTTGACAAGCGCGTTGGCGAATTGAATATCCTGTTCGTCCAACATTTTTTGATCGAACTGCGAATAGTCGCCGTCGAAACGACCGCTGATCAAGTAAGCGTATATTTTGCAAAATGCAACTTCTCTTGCGTAACTTCTCATACACGTAACTCCGTCTGTTTGTTCACAAAACGCGCAAAACCCTTTGTTTGCCAAAGGGTTGCGAGTTAATTTTCTTCAAATTCAACTTCGATCACATGAACGTTGACGTCCTTGACCTTGAACTCCGTCATGCTTTCTATGGTGTTTTTGACGGTGCTTTGAATGTTGCTTGCGACGTCGCTCACTTCCACGTTGTAGGCGAGTTTGACGTAAACGTCAACATACACCTCGTCGTCAACGTATTCCACCTTGATCGAATCTCTCGACTGCTTGGAATTGGCGGGATATTTCACCACGCCGTCCACTTCGTTCAGCGCGCAGTCCACAATGTCGCGGATAATTTCGCTGCTGTACACAAGTCTGCCGGATTCGTCAAATCTGTTTACTACTTTCATAAGTAACTCCCGTTTTGTCTTTTAAGCGGATCTGGCGCATGTTCCCCACTGCGACTCCGATCGCTTTTATGTATTATAGCACACTTTTTGTAAAATTACAATAATTATACTGAGAGTATTCCCACGTATTCGGGTTCGATAGCCGTTTCGGTCGCGATGATATTGTAAATGCGAATGGTATCGTCCAGCGTAAGTTCGTCCTTGTCCACGATCACGCTCACGTTGTCCATGTTGGTGTTGACGGTGACAAGCACGTCTTCGAAGCCTTGCGCTTTGAGCAACGTTTCCAACAGCATTTCCGTATCCATGGCGTTTACGATTTTTTGCTTTTGCGCAAGGGCGTTTTGTCTTGCCTCGGCATATTCGTCGCCTTCCATGTTGAGTATCTCGTTCAATTCGGCAATTTCGTAGTCGCGAGTGGTCTGTCTGTTCAAACGGGACGTTGAGAAAAAGCCGGTCTGCACGGTACTGCCCTGCGCCTCACTCTTGTTGTCCGTCAACAAGACAACGTTAAGAACGGCTGCCACCACCAATACGGCTACCATCGAAACGATCAGTGCGATTTTCTTTCCTTTTGACATATTCGGTCCTCCCTAACTTTTATATGTAAACACCTGTACGTCCTGCGAGGAAACGTCCAGAAGCGTTACAACGACATTGACTATTTTGAATTTTACCACGGGGTCGTCTGCGCCTTCGGCTACGACCACCACTCCGAGGATCTTGGGCGGAAGCGTTTTGGTGACGAGCGGCTCGCCTTTCATAGAAACGACGCTGCTCGTTTGTTTTGTCACTCCGCCCGAGGTTGTAGTTTCCGTTTCGTAGGCGTACACCTTTTCCCCGTCGCTTTCGTAGGAGATCGCGACGCGAACCTTTCCGCAGCCGTCGATTTTTTCTACTACGCTACAAATTTTATGCTCCATTTGGGCGATATATGATTCGTCTGCGGTGTTTTTTTCGGTTTGTTTTGCATTGTTGCCTACAAACACCGCCACGATCACCGCCAAAGCGAGCGTCAAAGCAATATACAGTTCGATATTTTTTACCGTTTTCAGTTTTTTGAAAAAGTTTTTTATTTTTTCCATATCGACACCTACGTCCATACAATACTCAGTTCGTACCGAGAAAAATGACTTGCCATGACCGATTTGACGGTATTTTCTTTCGAACTTTCCTTTCGACTCAACGTGAGAGCGATTTTGCCGTCGCAAACCCGAACTTCGACGGGCGAAACGCCGTTGCTCAAAAGCAACGTTTGAACGGATCTTGCGACTTCCGCGTTTTGTCTGTCCTCAACGTTAGCGAGATATTGTTGTTGCACTTCCGTTTCCGTTTCGGTATTCCACAAATCGAAATCGCCGTCCAACAGCCCGACGATCGGCTGCACTATGACCAACGTGACGACAATGCCAAAGACGGTCCTGACGTATTTGCGCGTTTGCCCCTCGGGCAAAATTACGTCGCACAAAACGGAAAGAATTGCTATCCCCGCCACAGTAACGACCCATTGTCCCATACTACACTCCGTTTACCGTACAAATGGCGATCAACGTCAGAATACTGAACATAAATGCGACCGCTAGTATCAACACTGCCAAAAAAGTGAGCGTTTTGCTCATTCCGCCGAGTATTTTGACGTATTTTTCGTTTGCAACGGGTTCCGCCAACGCCGAAACGGCTTGCAGACCCAAATTAAGACAAAGCACGCTTACGAGAGGCTTGACTATCGCAAACAACAACGCCAACAACGTTACCGCTCCAAAGGCGTTTTTTATCAACGAGGTGCTGGCGGCTACCATGTCGAAACCGTCCGCGAGATACCCGCCCAAAATGGGAATGTAACTTTTTGTCGCAAATTTTGCCGCGCGAAAAGATACCCCGTCGATCGTGGCGGCGGATATACCCTGCACCGTCGTTACCGCGGAAAACAGCATAAACAACACGCCCAAAATCCACCCCGAGGCGTTTGTAAAAAATTCGGACGCCTTTGTTACGCGCACATTGGAAGAAATGTTGCTCACCACGGCAAATACCAGAGCGAAAATAGACAAAGGCAACACAACGGAGCGCACGATCTGAATTATCCCCGTGGAAAACATCACCATTGACGGCTGGCACACCGAGGACGTTACGTTAGCGCCGTTGGCGACAAGCAACGTCAACAAAATCGGCGACGCCGCCTCGCTCAACGCCGAAACTTTGTTGAGCAAGTCAAAGACCTGCCTGTAAACGTTTACGACCATGGCAAGCACCGCGCCGATAACGACCGTTGCGCCCACAAAGGAAACAACGCTGTCGGTGCTTTCCGAAATGAGTCCGCCGTTTGTTTTGCGGAGCAATCCGAGAATTACCATAACGGCAAAAACAGCAACGAGTTGAGGCGTCAGGTCTTTTATCCCCTCTCCGAAAAGTGATACGATAACTTGCCAAAAACTCTCGGCGGAGTCGAATTCGCCGTTGATTATGCTGCGCACCTTGCTTGCCACGCCGTCGAAAAAGCCCTTCGACGCATCCTCCATATCGGAAAAATCTATGTTGCCCAGCCCTTGGTTTACGTTGTTTTCCAACTCCTCCATCAGGTCGGTTTCGGCATGCGCAACCGCGGGTATCAACAACGTCGCCAGCAAAACGGCAATTATCAGCAAACGCAATTTCATAGCACCAAACCAAATATCAAGCGGAAAAGTTTTTCGACAAGGGGCAACGCGCAGAACAAAATGGCGACCTTGGAGGCAAGCAAAACCTTGTCGCCTATGCTCTTGCAGTTGGCGTCTATGCAAAGGTTGTTGCCGAATTCCGCAAGATAACCGATACCCACCACTTTGATAACGCAACCTATCGCTTCGCCGTCTATCCCCGACTGTTCCGCAAAGTTGTAGAAAACGTACACAACGTCGTAGAGCGCGTCGCAAACGGCAAGCAACAACACTACCGAAACGCCCACAGTGAGAGGCAACGCAAACTCCGGTTTCAGTTGGCGAATTAGCGCAATCCCCGCCACGGCGACAAGCGCGAGCAAGACGATCTTGTAGAAATCCATAACTACAAACCGAACAAGGAGCGCACAGTGTCGTAGAGTTGAACGATAACGTCCAACATCATGACCAAAGCGACGACAAGCCCCACGACGGATACTACGGTAGCGATCTCATCTCTGCCTGAACGTTTGAGCAACATCGAAGCGATTGCGGTTATTATGCCGATTGCGGCGATTTTCAAAATTACGGAGATTTCCATATCACCCCTGTCAAATGAGCAAAATTCCCACCGAAACGCCCAACAAAATACCCAACTTGGGATATATCGCGGCTTTTGTCGATTTGTCCGAACATTCCTTTGCCTGCGCGGAAAATATCGCCTTGTAGTACGCTATGTGATTTGCCAATTCTCTGCTTCCCAGTGCGCCGAGATTGGCAAAAAATTCCTCCATAGATCTCTTTTGCGAAGGGACAAGTTTTACCCGAAGTTTGTTTTGCAACAAATATTCGCCGAAACTTTCGCCGCAACTTTCGGCAAAACGCTCGTTGAAAAGAGGCAACGCGGTTTGTTTCGACTCCACGTTTAGCGCAAGCAACTCCGCGTATTTGGTGAGATCGGAGTAAAAGGACGTCAACATTCGGGCGCGACGTTCCAAGTACTTTCCTATCGCAAAACCGCACAGCGAACATGCTATCAGTATTACTATGTCTAACATATTATTCTACAAAACGATATTTTTCGTCATTGTCAAGTGCCTTTTTACAGAAAATCTTGGGTTTGTCGCCAATTTGACTCAAAACAACAAACGTCGCGAACTCTTTGAATCGCCCGATTTTTTGTTCGAAATCTTCAATATTTTTTCCGTGCAGACTGCAAGCCAAGTTTACGCCGCTGTTCAGACAGTACCTCACTGCGTCGGCGTCATCCGAACAGAGTTCGTCGCACACAATCCATTGGGGCGACATTGCCCTCACCGCTACGTCGAACGCGTAGGATTTGCTTGCCCATTTGAGGACGTCGCAGTCGGAATTGTCCGAAACATTGCCGTCGAAGAACAGTTCGCCGCGCTCGTCCGCCACCAAAACATTGTAGCGCCGCGACAGTTTTGTCGATAGATCTCTCAAAAAAGTCGTCTTGCCGCTGCAAGGAGGACCTATTACGGCTACGCTACCTCGGCAAACAATGTCGAACGTTTTTTCATCTACTACGCGCAAATTGTGCGGGATACGAAAACACAGAGAGGAGTAACTTTGAAACACGGGTTCTTTTGCGCCCGCAACCGCGCCGCACACCCCCACTCGCACTCCGTCGTCCATGGTAAAAAAGCCGCTTGCCAACATTTTTTCGTAAGTGTAAACGGAATTGAAACAAGCGCGGCGGACTATTTGGTCGCAAGATTCTTTGAGAACAATACCGCCGCCGTTTTGACTCAGGCAGTTTGTTCCCACAAAGTACCAAGTTCCCGCAACGTTCACGCGGACGGGACGGTTGTTTCGAATACGAATTTCCCTCACATCCGTCAGTCCGCGCAGTTTGTCCGATATTTCCGACGGCAAACAGTCCCACGCTTTCATACCATAGATTATTGGACAAGCCTCGAATTTATGCAAAGTAAATATTGGACTATGAGTCGCGACGTCGCTAAACGACTGTTGCAAACTCTTGAATAAAAAAGGCCGTCGCACTTTCCGCAACGGTTTTACTTGTAAAGAATTCTATTTTTCTGTTCCCAAGCGGATAAAAGTATCACAACAGTTCGGTCGCACGGTCAGAGTTCGTTGATACGATCATGTCGTTTTTCAGCGATATAACAACAAAATCCAACTAAATTCGCAGATTCCCTTGGGGCAACATTCCCTCAATAGTTGGCGTAACCTCAAAATACGCCGCTAATGTATGTATTTACAATTTTTACAATCTACAACTTTTTTTGGGAATTTCACTTGAAAGTATAATTCACCACAATACAAAAGCGAGCGATCATTCGATCGCTCGCCGTTTTGCCAAATTACTTTGCGCGCTCCATGTATTCCCCTGTGCGGGTGTCAATGCGGATCTTGTCGCCCTCGTTGACAAACATAGGCACCATCAACGTGTAGCCTGTTTCCACGGTCGCGGGTTTGGTGGCGTTTGTAGCCGTGTTGCCCGCAACGGCAAGTTCGCAACTTGTTACTTCCAACACAACAAAGTTGGGAGGTTCAACGGAGAAAGCCTCGCCCTTGTAGAACTTGATGGTCGCCATCATGTTCTCTTTGAGGAATTGCAACGCGTCCTCTACCTGTCCCTTGTTGAGGGGTACTTGCTCGTAGGTTTCGTTGTCCATAAAGTAATACAGATCGCCGTCGGAATACAGATATTCCATTTCCTTGTTTTCGATGTGAGCAAGTTCGAACTTTTCGGACGGGTTGAAAGTTTCCTCACGAACAGCGCCCGTAACAACGTTCTTGATCTTTGTTCTCACAAACGCCGCGCCCTTGCCCGGCTTGACATGTTGGAAATCCACGATCACATAAATACCGTTGTTATAAACGAACGTTACGCCTTTTCTGAAATCGCCTGCTAAAATCATAAAAATGTAGCCTCCCTTTTTATCCTATAACATTATAATAGATTTGTCGGAAGTTGTCAAGTCGGTTATGCCATCTTCCTCAATAAGCAACAAATCTTCTATTCTTACGCCGCCTACTCCCGGGATATATATACCCGGTTCGCACGTGATAAACTGTCTTGCAGTAAGAATATCGGCAGAACGCGCCGAAGCCGTGGGCGTTTCGTGTATGTCAATGCCCAAACTGTGTCCCGTGCTATGTACAAAATATTGTTCGTAACCGTTGGACATAATCACCTCGCGGCAAAACGAATCGAATTCTCTGCCGCCCATGCCGCAGTAGGCGTTGTTGATGCCGATAGTCTGCGCAAGTTTTACAATGTTGTAAATTTTGCGCAATTCCTCGCTTGGCGTGCCCACAAACACGGTGCGAGTCATATCCGAGCAGTAACCGTGATACCTTGCGCCGAAGTCCATAGTGACGGGATCGCCCAATTCGATAAGTTTGTCCGTCGGGTGCGCGTGCGGTTTGGAAGAATTGACGCCCGAGGCGATTATCGTATCGAAAGCCAGCCCCTCCGCGCCGTTTTTTGCCATTTGATACTCCAACTCCACCGCTATGTCCCTCTCAGAAACTCCCACTTTGATGTAATTGAGAATTTCGGAAAAAGCCTTGTCGGTGATGGACTGCGCTTTTTTGATAAAGGAAATTTCCTCGTCCGTTTTGAAACTGCGGACATAACAAATATCCTTGCCAACGCCCGTCATTTTGAAGTCGGACAACTCCCTTTTGAGCGCGTTAAATTCGCTTACGGTAAGTTCGTTATCCTCGTATCCGACCGTTTTGACGCCGTTTTTGGCAAGCACTTGTCTGAGGACGTCCGTCGCGCCCGCGCCGTTTGATATTTGCAAAACCTCTACGCCTTGCTCGACGAGGCTTTGAGCCATTTCGTAATATCTCGGGTCGGTGATAAACACGTTTTTGTCGTGCAAAAGCACGAGGTATCCAAATGTTGACGCAAATCCCGTAAAATACATACGGTTCTTTTCGCTGACGACCAATACGGCGTCTACCTTTGCCAATTCAAACAGTTTGTCGGTTTGTTTCATAATTCCTCCCAACTAAACGCTTTCGTAGATGTGTTTCATTTGCAACGCGTCGTCGGCTTGGGTACCGTCCGACTCGCAAATGACGACGGGCGACAATTTGTATTTTTTCAAAACTTTTGCCAAGGGCGCAAATTCCGGTCCGAACACCGTATCGGCAAACGTGAGGTGTCGCACCTCTCCGCCCGCGGAATACTCTATTTTGGAAAAATGAATATGCACTTTGTCGGCGCGTTCAAAGCCCAAATTGTCGATCAGATGAAGAATGATACGTTCAAAATCTTCTTCGGTTTTGAGGCTGCCGTAGGTGCGCGCGTTGATGTGTCCGAAATCGATCGTCGGCACAAAAAAGTCCGCTGTCTTGCAAAACGACGTAACTTCCTCCACATCTCCGATCTGATTGATCTTGCCCATTGTTTCGGGACAGAATATGCAGTCGTCCATTTTGTTGTCAACGATCAGGTTTGCCAATGTTTCCATGCGCTTTTGCGTCAATTCGATAGCGTCCTTTCGCGTCATTTTGCCGACGGTCGCGGGGTGAAACACAACGCGATTACCGCCAAAGGCGCGTGCCTTTTCGCAACTGCGCAACACGTATCCGAAAGATTTTTGCGCCATTTCGTCCGACGGGTTTGCCAAATTGATGTAGTACGGCGCGTGTACCGAGATCGCCACGTCAAAAGTTTTGCCCAACTCGCCTATGGCCGCGGCTTTTTCGTTGCTGATATTTATGCCCCGCCCGAAAGAATATTCGTAGGCGTTTAACCCCTGTTCCGCAAGCCACTTGGGGGCGTCCATGCTCGAAACATGTCCCTCGTCGTAAAATCTTGCGCTGTTGCCGCTTGGACCGAATCTAATCATTCAAAACCGCTTCCTTGTCTTTTTGTAGTTGTGTTACAAGCGCGCGAGCGTTTTCAAAACGTTGCGTTTGCCGCAAAAATTTGCGTATAGACAGTTTGATTTTTTTTCCGTACAAATCTCCGTCGAAATCCAGCAAATGCGCTTCCACATTGACGCAATTCAAATCGAACGTCGGTTTTTGCCCTATATTCACTATAACGCGGTACTGCTTGCCGTTCACGACAGTTGTCGCGCCGTAAACGCCCAACGGCAAAAATTTTTCGCCGTCAACCGATATGTTCGCGGTGGGAAAGCCCAACCGATTGCCCAAATGCCTGCCGCAAACCACCGTTCCCTCGACGAAAAAGTCCTCCGACAGCAATTCGTTGGCTTGCTCGACGTTGTTTTCTTTCAAATAAGAGCGCACCAGCGTTGTGCTTATTTTTTGTCCGTTTCGGCACACGGGCTCTACCACGTCAACCGAACAAATGCCCGCAAGTTGTCTGCGCAAAGCGTTGCAATCGGCTCTGTCGCTGCCGCACGTGTAATCGAAGCCGCAAACGACGCCGCGCAAATCGTAACCGCACAACGCGTCAACAAACTCGCGACCGCTCTTTTGACGAAATTTTTCGTCAAACTCCGCCGCGACAACATAGTCCACGCCCAAACTTTCGTATATACTCAACCGCTCGTCGAAAGTGTAAACCACTTTGTCTTGTCTGCCCATAACCGCCAAATGATTGTTGGAAAAAGTAAACAACGCAACTTTTGCGAAGGTTTGTTCGGCGCGACTCTTTGCCACTTGCAACAGTTTGACATGCCCCGTGTGCATACAGCCGAAATAGCCCAAACATATAACTATGGGACAATTAAGTTTTTCTTCAAAGCGTACTACTTTCACTTTTCTCCCGTTTCGGCGCACCTCAAATAGTAATCCAATTTAAGACAGCCGTTGTAACTTTTTCCCAATCCCCAAAATTCGTTTCCGCAATAAATTTTGCGCAGTCCGTCGAAATCCGCGCGAACCGTCCTGCCGCACGCCAGATCTTTCGAAAAGGCGTCGGGCAAAACAAAGTCTGGCATGTCGCTCAACGGATAAGTGACGTCCAACAGACAATCGACGCCCTTGTCGCGGATCTCGTCCAACGTGTAAGCGTCGGCAATGTCGAAACGCCCCGAGGACAAACGGATAAGCCCGCTCATAAAGCCCACGGTGTTGCAATTTGCAGCCAAATCTCTCGCGAGCGACCGAACATAAGTTCCGCCGCTGCACTCGATATCGAAAACAAACGTGTTTTGACTTTGACGTCGCAACAGCGAAAAACGGTACACATCTATATTTCTGGGCGAAAGCGTCACCTGCTGTCCGCTCCGCGCAAACTTGTAGGCGCGCACTCCTCCGACGGAGATCGCCGAATATTGCGGCGGTACTTGTTGAATTTTTCCCGTAAGTAGCGACGTTGCGCGCGCCAATTCCGCTTCGTCGGGAATTTTGTCGCAGGTATCCGTCACTTCGCCGTAAGCGTCCAACGTATCGGTCGTTTTGCCAAAGGTAAAAAAGGCTCGGTAATATTTGATTTTGTTGGTCAGCAAATCAAACAATTTGGTCGCTTTCCCCACAGCCACGGGCAGTACGCCGCTTGCCCCCGGATCCAACGTGCCGAGATGACCTACTTTTTCGTGCAAGATGTGTTTTAGGCAAACCACCACGTCGCTTGCGGTTGCTCCGACGGGTTTTAGCACATTGACAAATCCGTTCATAGTTCAAAACCAACCGCGCGGACGATTTTTTCTATCACGTCCTCCAAAAATCCGCCGATCATACAGCCCGAGGCAAACTTGTGACCGCCCCCGCCGAATTGATTGCATACGTTCCTTACGTCGAAATCCTTGCCCCTCATGCTGATTTTGTAGACATTGGGGGAGTATTCAGTGAGCATAACGCCCGCGAGCGCGGTATCTACGTTTATCGCAGTCTGCACTATACCCGAGGTTTCGTTCAATGTCGCGCCGAATTCTTTCAAATCGGCTTGCGTCAAATACATTACTATGAGCCGACCGTCGAAATAACTTCGCAAATTACTGATCGCGCGCCCCAAAAGTTGTGTTTCGACGAGCGTTGTATCCTTGAAGAACACTCTGTTGACCTTTTCCGTCTGCGCGCCGTACTGCCACATATCCGCCGCCATCAAAAAGGCGTTTTTGTCGGTGTTGTTGTGCGAAAAGTTGCCCGTATCGGTGCATAGACCCATGTATAAGTAGGTCGCAATATCCTTGTCTATGGTCAAACGCAATTCTTTCAGTATTTCGTAAACCATCTGACAAGTGCTGGCATAGTTCGTTACCAGATTGTATTTGGAATAGTAACTGCCGCCGTGATGATCCACGGTGAGAGTTTCGGCAAATCTGTCGTAGACAGGCGAAAACGTTCCCAAGCGAGAAAGATCGCCGCAGTCCACCGCGATCATAAAGTCGTACTTGCCGTCGAATGTTCCTTTTATCTCGCCTAGTTCGGTAAAATTAGCCAAAAGTTTGTCGCCGACGGGCGTATCGCAAAAGACGCTTACGCTTTTGCGCATGTTACGCAACGCGACAGCCAATGCGACGGACGCGCCCAACGTATCTCCGTCGGGGTTGGTATGAGCAAAAAGCGCAATGCTGTTTTTGCTTGCGATCAAGGCGGCCGCCTCAGCGACCGTTACCGTCTTTTTTGTTGATTTCATAGAGCAACTCGTCTATTTTTTGACCGTATTCCATAGATGTATCCGAAACAAAGCGGAATTCCGGAACTTTGCGTATGTGCATCGATTTGGAAATTTCTCTGCGAATTAACGGTTCGTTTTCCTTTATCGCGGTAAAAGTGTTTGCGGCTTTGGCGGGGTCAACGGAATAAACGCTGACGTACACTTTGGCAGAGGACAATTCCTTGTCGCAGTCAACGTCCAAAATCGTAAACATCTCGGTTATACGCGGGTCTTTGACCTTTTTGGTGAGTATTTCCACGATCAACCGCTTAAACTCCGAATTAAGTTTGTCTGTTCTCACATTCATTGCTCGATTTCTTCCATTTGATAAATTTCAAACACGTCGCCGACCTTGATGTCGTTGTAATTCTCTATCGAAATACCGCACTCGTAGCCCGACGCAACTTCCTTTACGTCGTCTTTGAAACGCTTCAACGCGAGAATGTTGCCGTCGTAAATGCTGACGTCGTTGCGATAAATACGAACTTTGCCGCTACGCACAACTTTGCCGTTGGTCACATAGCAACCCGCAACAGACCCAACGCCCGTGATCTTGAATACCTCGCGCACTTCCGCACTGCCCAAAACTTGTTCGCGGAACTTGGGCGCAAGCATTCCTTTCATTGCGGACGTAACGTCGTCCACCGCGTCGTAAATGACGTTGTACAAACGCACGTCAACGCCCTCTTTTTCGGCGAGGGCCTTTGCGTTGTTGTCGGCGCGCACGTTAAACCCGATTATGATAGCGTCGGAGGCTTTTGCCAACATAACGTCCGTTTCGGTGATCGCGCCCACGCCCCCGTGGATCGCGCTGACTTTCACTTCGTCGTTGGAGATCTTTTCCAAACTGCTTTTCAACGCTTCCAAACTGCCTTGAACGTCGGTTTTGATGATAATGTTGAGCGTTTTGAGTTGACCTTCGGAAATACGTCCGAACAAATCTCCCAGACTGATAGAGGGGGTTTGGCGAGCGTTTTCCAATTTGATTTTGTTTTTGCGTTCTTCCGCCGCCTTTTTGACGAGTTTTTCGTCTGCCACGTACATATAGTCGCCCGCTTGCGGAACTTCGGAAAAGCCCAGCACCTCTACCGGCATGGAGGGTCCCGCGCTCTTTACCTTGCGCCCCTTGTCGTCGAACATTGCACGAATTTTGCCCGTGGCATACCCCGCAATGAGGCTGTCGCCGACGTACAACGTACCGTTACTGACAAGCACGGTCGCAACGGGACCTCTGCCCTTGTCCAACTTGGCTTCCAAAACGGTACCCGTGGCACGTTTGGCGGGATTGGCTTTGAGATCCTTGATTTCCGTAACAAGCAACAGACTTTCCAACAACTTGTCAAGTCCCATTCCCGTTTTGGCGGAAACAGGCACCATTATCGTGTCGCCGCCCCATTCTTCGGGAACGAGTTCGTACTCCGTCAATTGTTGTTTTACCCTGTCGGGATCGACGTGCGGCTTGTCCATCTTGTTGATGGCGACGACAATGGAAACGCCCGCGGCCTTGGCATGGTTGATAGCCTCGATCGTTTGCGGCATAACGCCGTCGTCTGCGGCTACGACAATGATCGCAACGTCGGTGATTTTCGCGCCGCGAGCGCGCATTGCGGTAAACGCCGCGTGTCCCGGCGTGTCGATAAAGGTAATCGTTTCGCCGTTTGCCGTGACCGTATATGCGCCGATATGTTGCGTGATGCCGCCCGCCTCTCCCTCGGTAACGTTTGTGTTGCGGATAGCGTCCAGCAACGACGTTTTGCCGTGGTCAACGTGTCCCATTACCGTTACAATGGGAGGACGTTTGGTATTGTTTTCCAATCCGTCGTCGGCGTCCGCTTCTTTCAAAATAATGTCTTCGGCAGTCTGTTCTTCCTTTAACTCCAACGTTACGCCGTGCAGACCCGCGATATACTCCGCATAGTCAAAGTCCACGGTATCGTTGATGGTTTTCATTATACCCTCTTTGAACAGTTGCTTGATTATCTCCGACGCGGATACGCCTATGCGTTCGCTGAGCAACTTGATCGGAACTTCCTTGTCGTTGACGACGGCATGGGTAATTTTGGGAGCGGTAACGACCGTCGTTTCCGTCTTTTTGGTGCGCGCGCGCCTTACTACTCTGTCCTCGTCGTAGTCCGCCGAGTAATCGCGCGTGAGCAATATCTTTTTGGAGTTCACCTGACGTTTTTCGTCGGGATGATCCTTGGTTTTGTTTTTGTTGCCGTGAGATTTTTGCGGCGCGTTTTGCGGAATATCTATTGCGGGAACAAATTTCTTTGCTCCTTGTTGCGACCGCTGTTGAGAACGCGCGCCTTGATCGTCTTTGCCGCTCGGTTTGTTCCCCGCGCCCTGCGACTTGCCGCCCTGCGGACGCTCACGCTTGGCGTTGCCGCCCGAGGAAGACGTCTTTTTGACGGGGTTGAGATCAATGAAAGTACGTATCTTGATATTACCTTTTTCGTCGGTGTACTTTTTGATCTCTCTGCCGTTTTCGACGATAGTTTCCACGCTCACTTTGGGCTTGACTTCTTCCGTGGGAGCGGGTTTTTCCTCCTCTTTGACCGTCGGCTCGACTGTTTGCGGTTGTTGCTGTTCCTCGACCGTCGGCTCGACAACGGGTTCGACGATCGGCTCTTGCACGACTTCCGCCGCTTCGTTTTGAGTCGCAAGTTCGTTTGCCGCCGCTTCCATTTCCTGCTGTCTGAATTCGATCCTCTTTTGCTGAATGGTTTCGGACAAAGCGTTGGCGCGTTGCTTGACGTTGGACAACGTTTGTTGCAACGCGCGAGCGACGTTCAAAACGTTCGATTTGACCGTTTTGACGTTTTCAAAACTTCTCGGTTTTTGTGTATTAGTTGTATTTGCCATATTTTTCCTCCCGGCATCTACATCAAATTCTTTATTGCGTCGGCTAACGATTTGTCGCAAATAGCCAATGCTTTGCAATTTCTCTTTGCAAGGATACTGTATTCGTCGATTTGCAACAACGGACAACCCGTTCGCTTGGCGACAAGTTGCAAAACCGACTGCGAATTGTCCGACAAATCGGCGGTGTACAGCAACAAACAGGGTTTTTTGCGGCACGCCTTGATATTGTCCACGCCGAACAGTACCGAACCTTTCTTTATGGCGAAGCCGATATAAGTTTCTATTTTACCGTTCAATCAAGTTCTCCAATTGTTCCGCGACGCTTTCCAGCGAAAAGCCGTGTTGCTTGACAAAGCCTTTTTTTTGCGCTTTCGCGATACATTCTCGGCATTTGCAAAGGTACACGCCTCTGCCGTTGAGTTTGCCGCTCAGATCCACCACAACGCCGTCGGGGGTGTTTACGATCCTAATCAAAGCGTTTTTCGGTTTCATCTGACGGCAGATCACGCACATACGCTCGGGCGTTTTTTTGACAGTACTCACGTCCTATCACTCTCCGTCGCTATCGAACATACCGCTTTGAAGCGCGGCGGTATAGGATTTTACGTCTATCTTCCAACCCGTCAAACGAGCGGCAAGACGAGCGTTTTGTCCCTCTTTGCCAATGGCGAGCGACAGTTTTTCGTCGGGAACGACGACTTTCGCTTCCTTGGCTTCCTCATCCGCCTGCACTATCAATACCTTTGCGGGGGACAGGGCGCGCGCAATGTAATCGAGAATATCGCTGCTCCAAGGAATGATGTCGATCTTTTCTCCGCCGATCTCGGCGACAATGGCGTTTACGCGGATACCCTTGTTGCCGACGCATGCGCCCACCGCGTCAATATCGGGGTCGGTGGAATACACCGCCATTTTTGTACGGAAGCCCGCCTCGCGCACGATACTTTTGATTTGTACGATCTCGGCGCGGATCTCGGGCACTTCGTTTTCGAACAAACGCTTGATAAACATATAACTTGCGCGGGACAAAATGACCTGCGTACCGCCTATGCCTTCGCGTACGCGCTTGACAAGCACCTTGATTTTGTCGCCGACGTGAAATTTTTCGCCGGGGATCTGCTCCTGTACGGTAAGCACGCCTTCCATTTGATTTTTACCGATTTCGACATAGATCGTTCCGTCGTCCTTGACGCGAGAAACAATACCGATGATCAATTCGTTTTCCTTGTCCATATATTGGCTGTAAGTGGCGTCTTTTTCCACCTGGTGCAAACTGTTTTTGATGACCTGAACGGCATTTTGAGCGGCAATACGACTGAAATTGTGAGGATTGATCTCCGTCAAAACTTCGTCGCCGATTTTGTAAGATTTTTTTATTGCCTGCGCGTCTTCGAGAGAAATTTCCTTTTCGGGAGTTTCGACCGTTTCCACCACGGTTTTGCTGATGTAAATTTTGATAGTGGTTTTTTCGGGATTGATTTTTACGACAATGTTAGACGCCTCTCCGTAGTTCTTTTTGCATGCAATTGTCAATGCCGTTTCCAAGGATTCGATAACCTTTTCTTTGCTGATACCTTTTGTTTCTTCAAGTTCGTCCAGTGCAAGAAAGAATTCTTTGCTGATCATGATTGTTCCTCCTAAAACTCGATAATCGGCTCTACTTTTGCCGTATCTTTTTTGTAAAATGAAATTTGTTTTCCTTTTTCCGTTTCAACGGTGAACGCGTCGTCGTCGTAACCGACCAACACGCCGCTGAAAGTTTTTTTGCCGTCGCGCGGACTGTAAAGTTTTACGGAAATTTTTCTGTTGAGATTTCGTCGGTAGTCCCTTTCCGTTTTGAGCGGACGGTCTATCCCCGGCGAGGAAACGTTGAGCGTATAGGACTCCGCTATTGGGTCCAATTCATCCAACGGAGCGTCGATGGCTCGGTGCAATCTTTCGCAATCGTCGATCGTTACGCCGCCGTCCTTGTCGATAACTACCGTCAGGTTCATTCCGTCAAACTTTTTTTCGTACAGAACTTCGATCACTTCCAACCCCAACCGCCGAGCGATGGGATCGACCAGAGCGAATACCTGTTCGGAAATTTTTCCCATAAAACCTCCTTACATCAAGTTGAGAGTGGAGAAACCTCCACTCTCACCAAATAACGATTAAATGGCGATTCGTGTACGACTTGCACGCAAGCGCAAACCGTATGTAACAAATTTCTCAATTTGTCAAGTTAATTATACCACAGCAAATCGCGTTTGACAAGTATTTATATAAAAATAGATAAATTACTTGGATTTCGAGTTCAAAAAAGCAATACATTTGGCAACGGCAAGCGCGGTATCGCGGCATAACACGGTGCTGTTGTACGAAACTTTGCATTTTTTTGTCAAGTCTTCGAGTCGGGCGACGTTTACGCTTGTCGAACTCAACGCGCTTCCGTTCCAAAGCGCGTCCAACAACTCGTTTTGCGCGACGGTTTTGTTGGCAAAGCGGTAATTCATCGGAGCAGCATAGTAGTTTAGCAGATCCAACGTCTGAGTCAAATCGTTGCCGACCAATTCAAATCCGTACAAAAATTTGTACAGGTCGGAAATTATTTCCGTCAGCGTCGGATAGAATATAAGTTTGTTTTGAGCAAGTCCGCACGCTTTGAGCGCATGCTCGTCGATCTCTTTTTCGGGGTTTACGTAACCGAACAGCCTTTGAGTGACATGTCCGCGTTCGACTTTTACGGCGCAAATTGCATAGAGTTTGTCCTCTATCACTTTGCCGAAACCCGTCGAGTTGACGTGCAACACCGCCAACTTTCTGTCGGCGACGAGGGGACTTTCGGAATCGAAGTCCACAAAATTTATCTGCCTGTATTCCGTGCAATCTTCGGGCTGTATCAAAATATAATCGTCGGCGACTTTGCGGTTGAATTGCGCCGAGGGCGAAACGGGATCTATTTTGCATCTGCACAGGTCGTAAACGCGCATTTCCAACTGACCGTTCAGATCGTACGCCACCTTTCCCCTCACGACGACGGAAGAATTGTCGGCGAGCCAGGTAATTTCTTTCAACTTTTTGTCGTTTGCCAAAATGCGCTTTTGCGAGAGCGTCTTTGCTTCCGCCTCGCCGCGCCCCGTTTCGCTCATGATGGTTTGGACGTCGGTAATTTGCATGTTGACAAATACCACGCAGGAGATGGTTGCGCCGCTTGCGTCCGTCAAAGCGAACTTGCATAAGTACAACAACGGGTTATTTTTGGCTTGACGGCAGGTTTTGCCTGAAACCGTTCCGCAAATTACGCAACTATCCGCGGGATTGCGCAGATCCGAAATGTACATAGGGTCGGAGGAAATGACTTTTCCGATCAGCGGGTCGCAACCGCTTACGTGAAAAAATCTCGACGGTTTGAGCAATTCCTTGTTAATTGCAAGTTGAACGAGTTTTTCCTGCTCGGTCAGATCGGACGACGAGCCGCTTTCGTCGGTGACGAAAGAAAAATCTATCGCGTAACTTGTGTAATCTTTGTAGTGATCGTTCAAAATTTCGGCGAACTCGACGTTTTCCAGATTTTTTTCGGTGACGGCGTCCACATTGATTTTGACGTCGATATGTCGTCCGTCTATTTTCACGTTGATCTTGTTTTTGTTTACGTTTACGAAAACGGGAAAGCGCGTTTTGATAAATTCCGTAAGATTGCGGGTAAAACTTACTTGACTGAACACATCTTCGACAATGCGCAACGAATAAAAGTACCCTTTGGGCAACAGCGAAGAAACGATTTCCTCTATACGCGAGCGGACGGATCGATCGAGGGAAGTCGCGTCGGGGTAAGAAAGCGTGCAAAACACCGTGCGTTGCTGTTTGTCCACACGGATCTCCCTGATACGCATATCGGCAAGTTGCGGTATTTGCTTGTGAATTTCGTCAATTATCATTTGTCAGAGCGTCTATTTCCTTTTTGAATTGTTCGATTGCCTCGTCTGCATTTACTGTTCTGTAACGTTTGCCGCGCTTGAAAAACACAAATTTTCCGTTTGCGCCAGCAAGTCCCAAATCGGCGTCGGCGCACTCCCCCGGACCGTTTACTTCGCACCCCATTACGGCAATTTTGACGTTTTTGTCCAAGTTTTTTACGTAGTCGTAAATTTCCTTTGCCACGTTTTCGAGGTCGATACTGCACCGCCCGCACTTAGGGCAGGACACGAACGTAACGCCGTCTTTCAAGCCGAGCGATACCAAAATATCCTTTGCGGCGATCACTTCCTCAACGGGATCTGCCGTCAACGAAACGCGCACGGTATCGCCTATTCCGTCCAAAAGCAACGCGCCGATACCTATCGAATTTTTTACAATGCCCTGTTTAACCAGCCCCGCCTCGGTAACGCCCAAGTGAACGGGATAGCCGAGTTGAGCGACAAGACGGTTAGTCCGCACCGTTTCCGTCACGTCGGTACTCTTGACGGACAGCACTATATCGTCGAAATTGCGACTCTCGAAATATCTGACGTACTCCGTCAAACTTTCGTACATAGCCTGCGCTCTGCTGCCCGTGCGCGCCAAAACGTCTTTGTTGATTGAACCGCCGTTCACTCCTATGCGAATGGGTATTCGGTGCATTTTGGCGCAATCGATCACGCTGTCCAACTGCGACAAGGACATATTGCCGGGATTGACGCGTATTTTGTCCGCGCCGTTTTCCGTTGCGGCTATCGCCAGACGATAGTCGAAATGTATGTCGGCGACGAGAGGCATGTCCGTTTGAGCGCGCACCTGTTTGAAAGCGCGCGCCGCGGCAATATTGGGAACGGCAATGCGCATAATATCGCAACCCGCCTCGCCGCACAAAGTTATCTGCGCCAGCGTTGCCTCGACGTCGGTCACGGCGATATTTGTCATTGATTGTATCGCAATGGGATTTTGCGCGCCTATTTTTAGATTGCGAACGGCAATTTCTTTGGTAATTTTTCTCATAGTTTCAGTATATCCACAAGGAACATCAACAAAATCAACACCACAAAGCCGATACCGTTGATGTAACTTTGCACCTTTCGGTTGATGGGTTTGCCCGCTATCCATTCGATAATTACGAATATCATCTGGCAACCGTCAAGGGCGGGCACGGGCAGCAAATTGAACACAGCCAAGTTGACGGAGATCAGCACTATCAACATAAGCACGTTGCCGAAACCCGTCGAAACGATTTGCGTAGTCATTGCTATCGTGGAAATAGGTCCGCTCACGTTCTCGATACCGACGGCTCCCGTCAGCAAGCCGCCGATCGTGCGCAGAACAAGCATGCCCACTTCGCAACAGTACGGGACGACGCGCAACAGCACTTCGCCGAACCCGAATTTGTATTTTGCATATCCGACGGACATACCGATTCCCTCGTAGGGTTGTTCTTCCGCCGCGATAAAACGTTCGAAATCCGCCTTGGATAGCGTGTAGTCGTAGTATTTTGTGCCGTCGGTCACGGTAAAATTTATCGTTTCGCCCGCATTACGCAACGCGTTTTCGAGGTCGCCCGCTTGACTGAGCAACTTGCCGTCGATACTGTACAGCACGTCCTGCGCCGCAAGTTTTCGGTCGCCGTTATCGAAATTGCCGTTGACGGCGGTCAAAACAACGGTATAGTACTTGCGTTTGACGATGTTTTTGAGTTCCACTTGTTTGTAAACGGTTTTACCGTTTTCCTCTGTCGGGCGCAACACGGTAAAAGTCATGTCGTCGTCGGACAAATAACGCGAAAGGTCGTCCAACATATAAACGCGCCGACCGTTGACTTTGTAGATCACGTCGCCCGAAAGTAACTGCCGATTGGAAGCGGGAACGTAGTCGTAGACGTTATTGACCACGGCGACCGTTTCGCCGTAAGCGGCAAACACGATTATCGCTATCAAAATCGCCGAAACAAAGTTGAACAAAGCCCCCGAAACCAACACTATCAAACGCTTCCAAGGCTTTTGAGAGTTGAACGCTTTGGGATTTTTGTTGTCCTCGCCCTCGCCCTCGAACGCGCAAAAACCGCCCAGCGGCAAAAGACGCAAAGAAAAAACCTCGCCGTTTTTCTTTGTTTTGGAAAATATTTTCGGTCCCATGCCGACGGAAAATTCCGATATTTTGAAACCGAGTATTTTTCCTGCCGTGTAGTGTCCCGTTTCGTGGATAAGCACCATTACCATCAACACTACAAACGCCAGCAGTACGTAGCCTATCGTCTTGAATACCGAGGCTGCGTCGCAAATGAGATTCAGCATAACTCTCCGTCCAATAGCCGTTTTACGTAAGTTTTTGTTTCCGCTTCGAAACGTCGGATATTTTCAACGCTCAACTCGACGTTTTGCGCCCTTTGTCCGAAAGCGTCCACCGCATTTTGTATTATACTGTCAAAACGCACAAAAGAAAACTTTCCCTGCAAAAAACTTTCCACGCAAACGTCGTTTGCCGAGTTCATAACCGTTCTGCAAAGAGGCGGGTAGCGCATTATTTTGTATCCCCACTCCGCGCAGGGGAATTTGGCAAAGTTCGGCTTGTCGAAAGTGAGTTGAAGAAAATCGGCAAAGTTGATTTTGTCGCAGGAATAACTCCCGCTCTCCCCCAGCAAAGCGATCTGAATAGGCAAACGCATATCGGGCATTGCAAGTTGCGCGACCACTTCGCCGTCGGCAAACTGTACCATAGAGTGAACGACGCTTTGTTGGTGCAACACTATCTGTATGTTCGTTACAGGCACGGAAAACAAAAAACTCGCCTCGATCACCTCTAACGCTTTGTTCATCATAGTTGCGCTATCCACGCAAATTTTCGACCCCATGTGCCAATTTGGGTGTTTCAAAGCGTCCTGCGCGGTAACGCGCGAAAGTTCCTCGACGGGCGCGTCGGCAAACGGACCGCCGCTTGCGGTGAGCAAAATTTTGTCAACGTCGCTCCGCTTGCGCCCCGACAGACATTGAGAAATAGCGCAATGTTCGCTGTCAACGGGTATCAACTTGGCTTTGCCTGCTTTTTGCATGATAAGTTCGCCCGCGCAAACAAGTGTTTCCTTGTTGGCGAGCGCAACGTCGATACCGTTTTTCAGACAATAAAGAACGGCGTCGATAGCCACCGTTCCTCGCGTAGCCACTACCGCAACGTCGCAATTTTGTACTGCCGAAACAAGACAGTCCTTGCCGTCGCGAGCGATCAAAGCGGTATATTCGGGCGCAAATTCTTTCGCCTGAGCGGCAAGTTTGGAGTCGTCGGAAAAAGCGACAAGCGAAACCGCTTTCAACTTGTCGGCGTTTTGTCTGACTATATCCAAAGTTTGCGTACCTATCGAGCCGGTACTGCCGAGTATTGCGATTTTTTTCATTACAAAATAAACATAAACACAAACGACACAAATACCGAATTGAGCATAATTCCGTCAAAACGGTCGATTATGCCGCCGTGTTCGCCCAAAAGTCTGCTGTAATCTTTTATTCCGCAGTAGCGTTTGACCATGCTGGCAAGCAGATCGCCTATCTGAGTAACTACCGAGCCCAACAAACCTATGATGACGTAAGTGAACACCGTGTTGAACGTTGACAAGCCCAAGCCCTCGAACGTCAATCCGAACTGCGCTCCGTAACCGAAAAAGTGCGTCAAGTCAAATATGACATACACCAAAAACGACCCCAACGCTCCGCCGAAAATGCCACCGATAGCCCCCTCCACCGTTTTGTTGGGAGAAATATGCGGGCAAAGTTTGTGCTTGCCGAACAAGCCGCCCACAAAGTAGGCGAACATATCGGTAAAAGTTGACACCGCAAACACAAAGGATAGCGCGATAGCGTTGAGCGGCAACAAATAACTTTGCCGAGAAAATGGATGTATTTTGAGTTGTCCGAAAACGTCGTTTATGTAATACCAGATGTCCGCTTCCAGATAGGGATACATCTTGTTTGTCGCCGAGTCGAGAGTCAGTTCGAGATGCGTGTTTGCGCTGCGGTTGAGATACAACAACGTTGCCATGAACAGACCGGGGTACACCAACATAAACGCTATGTATATCAAACTGTCCGCACGGTTGCGAACAAGCGCGGTTATCACCGACGTTATGAACACTATCAACGAAAAGAACAGTATCCCCACAAAACCGAACAGGACGTAGGCGGGCATCAAGCCAATGCCGTACAGCCACAGCAACCAACTGAAACAGTTCGGGATACGCTCCGTACCGAGAGCGCGGCGCATCTCTATGACGGACAGCAAAATGAGCGCGCCTATCAAAAACGAATTTATCGCCCTGCCGCTGACAAAGCCGCGCCAAGTTCCTGCGTCTTGGGCATAGTTCGGCAAAAATATGTTCAACAGTATCATGCCGATCATAATTATAAAAATCACAATGCCCACCAAAACGCGGTTGAGCAATGATTTTTTATTCAGAGCCATTTATTCCTCCGTAATTGCGCGCGCGCCGTCTGTAATCGTCGATAATTTCGTCGTACTCGCGCGGCGTAAAATCCGGCCACAAAGTATCGGTGAAATACAACTCGGTGTACGCGCTTTGAAACAGCAGAAAGTTGGACAGACGTTTTTGTCCGCCTGTACGTATTATCAAATCGGGGTCGGGCAACCTTTGATAAAGGTTTTGTTCGATACCTTCCGCCGTGATTTCCTTTCCCTGACGGTTGAGTTTTTTTACCGCCTCGACGATTTCCCTCTGTCCGCCGTAATTGATACAAAGATTGACGCAAATCGCGTCGAAACTTTGCGTAAGTTTTTCGATACGATCTATTTTTTTGACAAGTCCGTCGGGCAAGCCCTCGCGCTCTCCCGATACCACCACTCGCACCCTGTCTTTGCAAAACTTTTCAAAGCGGCTCAAATACCTGTCGGCAAGCGCAAAAAGATTGTTTACCTCGGACGCGGGGCGTTTCCAATTTTCGGTGCTGAACACAAACAGCGACAGATACCTCACACCTACTTGCAGCGAGCGATCTATTATTTGTTCGGCAACGTCCAAACCGCGTTTGTGACCGTGCAATCGGGCAAGTCCTTGCGCCTTTGCCCAACGTCCGTTGCCGTCCATTATGATTGCTATGTGTGCGGGATCGTTCATCAAACCTCAAATTTGTAACGGCAAACGATCAATTCCAATCCTGCGTCCGACGAACGCACCGCCGTTACCAACTCCCTGTCAAAATTTTGTTGTTTTCTGTCTACATAATAAACAAACTTGAAGTTTGTTATACCCTGCCTACGCAATACGTCTTGGGCTTGGCAAACTTCAAGTCCGATCAAATCGTTGAAATTCATTTCGAACTAAACGGACATCACGTCTGTTTCTTTGTCACGGGCAAGTTTGTCTACCGATTCGATTTGTTTGGACAGCGACTTGTCTATTTGTTCCTCGTAATCGGCAATGATATCTTCCGATACGGTTTTGGCGTTCTTTTCCTTTTTGAGTCCGTCCATAGCGTCCCTGCGCGCGTTGCGCAACACCACTTTGGTATCCTCAGCCAACTTTTTGACCTGTTTTACAAGTTCCTTGCGGCGTTCCTCCGTCAGCACGGGGAAAGTCAACCTTATGAGCGTGCCGTCGTTTTGGGGCGTAACGCCGATATTGGCAGCCAAAATCGCCTTTTCGATTTCTTTGAGAGAAGATTTGTCCCAAGGCGTAATCACCAGACATCTCGGCTCGGGAATGGAAATGTTGCCCATCATTTTGATTGGCGTGGGAGTTCCGTAGTAGTTTACGCGAATACTCTCCACCAATTTGGGATTTGCTCTGCCTGCGCGCATAAGGTTGTATTCGTTTTTCATATAGTCGATTGCTTTTTCGCAATCCATGTCGAAACTCAAAAATATTTCTTCGATTTGCGGTGTAGCGTAATCCATAACACCCTCCATATAGTATATTGTAATTATTTTACAACAAATGCAAATTTAATTCAATAGTTATTTGATTATTGTGCCGAGTTTTTCGCCGCGAAGGACGCGCAACACGCCGTCGGGCTCGTCCTTGCCGATAGTTATCACCTTTACTCCGAACTCCCTGCACATGGCTATCGCGGTAAGATCCAACGCTTTGAGGTCGTCGGCGATCACTTTGTCGTAGGAAATTTCCTCAAACTTTTTCGCCCGAGGATTTGTTTTGGGGTCGCTGTCGTAGATCCCGTCCACCGCTTTGAGGCAGACGAGCGCATCGGCGTGTATCTCGCACGCGCGGAGCGACGCCGCAGTATCCGTCGAAAAGTACGGCGAACCCGTCCCGCCCACGAAAATGACCACTTTGCCCTCGTCGAGATACCTGTTGACGTTGGGCAAAAAGTAGGTTTCGGCAACTTTGTCTATTGCAAAGGACGAAACGACTCTGTTGTCCACTCCGCAAACGTTGAGCGATTCGCCGAGAGCCAACCCGTTCATAACGGTAGCCAGCATGCCTATGTAGTCCGCCGTGGCTCTGTCCATAGAGTCGTTCGTTCTGCCGCGCCAGATGTTGCCGCCGCCCACCACAACGCCCAAACCAACGCCCGTGGCGACGATTTGAGCAATTTGTTTTGACAACTTGTCAACGCTTGCGTCGTGTATGTTCGCGTTTCCGTCCGAAAGCGCCTCGCCGCTGATTTTGAGTAAGATACGTTTGTATTTTGGCATAGTTTCCTCACAAAACGATTTTGCAAAAAAGGGAACAAGCAAAAAACTGTTGTTCCCTTTGTCTGTTCGAATATTACTTGATACTTTTGAGTTGCTCGGCAATCTCGTCTACAAAGTTGTCAACGCGCTTTTCGATACCTTCGCCCATTTCGTAGCGAACAAATCTCGTAACGGTAATGGCGTGACCCGTTTTCTTGGCGACGTCGGCAATGACCTGTTTGACGGAGAACGCGGGATCGCGAACGTATTCCTGCTCCAACAGGCAAACTTCCTTGTAGTACTTGTGGATACGTCCTTCCACCATTTTTTCGATAATGGCTTCGTTCTTGCCCTCGTTGCGAGCCTGAACGGACAGTATTTCCTTTTCCTGCTCCAACTGAGAGGCGTCCACGTCGGCAATGTTGATAACTTGCGGTTTGCTGGCGGCAATTTGCATGCACACGTTGAAAGCAAGTTCGGCAATGTCGTCCTGAGCGGCGTCGCTGACGAATTCCGCCAAAACGCCGATTTTGCCGCCCATGTGAATGTAACTCGAAACAAGTCCGTTGCCGTCAAGGGTAAATTTGGTAAATCTGCGCAGAGAAAGTTTTTCGCCGATAGCCGCAGTCGCTTCCGCGATCAAAACGTTGACGGTCTTGCCGCAATCTTTGCAGCAAACTTCTTCGAGTACTTGCTCTACCGTCGTGGCGTCCGACGTCAAAAGGTGATTGGCGATCGCGTCCACAAGTTCCACAAACTGATCGCTGCGCGCGACGAAGTCCGTTTCGCAGTTTACTTCTACCGCAACGCCCGTCTTTCTGTCCGACGAAATCACGCACTTTACCAAGCCTTCCGCGGCAACGCGGCCGGCTTTTTTGGCGGCGGAAGCCATACCCTTTTCGCGAAGGTACTTTATCGCTTCGTCAAAGTTGCCGTCGGTGGCGACGAGCGCTTTTTTGCAGTCCATCATGCCGACGCCTGTTTGTTCGCGGAGTTTCATAATATCTTGGTTTGTAAAATTAGCCATTGTCAGTTTCCTCCTCGGGTTGAATTTCTTCCGTCTTGACGGGTTCGTCCTCGTCCTCGGGCGCGCTCATAACGATACCTTCCTTAGCCTCGATAACCGCTCCGGAAATGATGGACGCAATAACTTTGATCGCGCCGATAGCGTCGTCGTTGGCGGGGATAACTACGTCAACTTGGTCGGGATCGCAGTTTGTATCGACGATAGCGACGATGGGAATGTTGAGGGAGTGAGCCTCCGCAACCGCAATCGCTTCCATCTTGGGGTCTACTATGAAAAGACAACCGGGCATACCCTTCATATCCTTGATACCGCCGAGGTTGGCTTCCAACTTGTCGCGCTCCTCCAACAGTTTAGCCACTTCTTTCTTGGGCAAAACGTCCAACTCGCCCAACTTTTCCATTTGGTTAAGTTGATGCAGACGGTCGATACGCGACTTGATGGTCTTGTAGTTGGTGAGCGTGCCGCCCAGCCAACGGTTGTTTACGTAGTACATTCCGCAACGCTCCGCCTCTGTCTTGATGGCGTCCTGCGCTTGCTTTTTGGTGCCGACAAACAAAATGGGCTTGCCTTCCGCAGCAATGTCGCGAACGAATTTGTACGCAACCTCCGCTTGGGCTACCGTTTGTTGAAGGTCAATGATGTGTATATCGTTACGCTCGGTGTAGATATACTTTTTCATTTTGGGGTTCCATCTTCTGGTTTGGTGTCCAAAGTGAACGCCCGCTTCCAAAAGTTGTTTCATTGATACAACTGCCATTTTTCCAATTCTCCTTTTTTTGTTGTTTTTAACCTCTTTGCGCCGTCAACTCCGCCCGCAACCGAGAGGCAAACCTCGGCACAACGAACAAATCTTGCGCAAATGCGAATTAAACCTTGTAAATTATAGCACAAGCGCCTGTATTTTGCAATCAAAAAACAGGCACTTTTTATTTATTATATTTAGATATTTTTCCGCAGGACAGGCTTGTTGCGCGCTTGGCGGGCGACTCGGGTCGGCAAGCGTAGCAATGGCAACGCAAACCAACGCCAACAAAACAATTACAAATATTCGTGAATTTTTCATAAGAAATCTCCCCTGTTTTGTATATAAATATAATATAGCCCCCCCCCTCGCCGATTGTCAACAAGGGGAAGCAAAATTGTAGAGCGAATTTTTGAAAAAAACAAAAATTCAAAGAAATTATGCCGCCAATTGCCCCGCTTTCGCCGCCGAAAGCAGAAAGCCCCGACACAAACAAAAAAAATACTCCCCGTTGCAAAATTGCAACAGGGAGCATTGGTCGGAAAATTTACCGCGCCGCGTGTTAGTCGTCGTGATGATGGCACTCGCAATCGGGGTCGTCGCACTCATCGTCGGACATTGCAGCAACTTCTTCTTCCAACTGTTTGTACAGTTCGTCGTAGAGGTCGTCGTCTATCGGCAAAAAGTTGTAGTACACTTCGTCGCCCTCCTCGACTTCTTGCAGTTCGAAGATCTCCACAATGGGGTCCTCGTCGTCGGCTTGTTGCAAGCAAGCGTATTCCTTGCCGTCGCGATCGAGCGTTGCAATGTGATAGAAAGGAATTTGATTTCCGTCCTCGTCCTCCAACATAACGACGTCTTCGTCTACGGTTTCGCAGTCGCACTCGTCGTGTTCGCAGTCACATTCGTGTTGCTTCTTTTCGTTCTCGTCCATTTTGTTACCTCCAAATTAACTATTTTTGTCCAAATAATTTTGCAAAATTATCGTTGCGGCGACCTTGTCGATTACCTTTTTGCGGTTTTCGCGGCGAACGTTCCCTTCGATAAGCACGCGCTCGGCGGATAAGGTAGTAAAGCGTTCGTCCAAAAACTCTATCGGAATGGCGCAAACGGAGCGCAAAATATCGACAAACTCGCGCGTTTTTGCCGTTTGAACGTTTTCGTTACCGTCCAACGAGAGGGGCAACCCCGAAACGATTTTGTCAACTTGATTTTGTTCCGCCAAATCGGCGATATACCTCGCGTCGCGCTCTACGTCGCCCTTGCGAACGTATGTTTCCAACGGATTGGCGATTATTTTCATCAGATCCGATACGGCAACGCCTATGCGAACGTCGCCGACGTCCAACGCCATTATTCTGCCCATAGCAAAAACATTTTACCACAGGTATTTTGATTTTGACAATACAATTTGAACATTTTGGCAAAGAATTTTGCAAAAAGACCGCCACAAAGCGGTCTTTGAGCATTGCGCCCCTGCGGGCGCGGTTTGTCCGAAACGACTCGCGCAAACCGTCGGAACGTTACTTCGTCATGTCTTTTACTTTCTTTTTGCCCTTGTTGAGCAACTTTTGCACTTGCGGTATCTCCGCAACGATCATTCCTGCCGCCGCACCGAGAGCCATACCTATCAAAAGTTTTTTCATACATTCCTCCCTTAACGTTTCTGCTGTTAGTGTGTAAAACGTGCGGAAATATATACATTTTTGTCAAAAATTGAATACTATGTCAGAAATAGTATTATATAAAACGACCGAAACAAGCATAGTTTGCTATTTTTGCGGCAAATAAAAAGGCATACCGCCTTGCGACGATCTGCCCGTAAATAACTGTTTGCTGTCAAATAACAATTCTTTTTCGTTCAAAGACGGCGTATCAAACGTACTCCACTTTGGATTTGTCCACTTGTTTGCCCTCTTTCTTGGCGCGGTAGTCCTCGATCGCTTTCTTGATGGCTTCCTCGGCAAGCACCGAACAGTGTATCTTTTGGGGAGGCAGACCTTCGAGTTCCTCTACAACGCGCGCATTGGTGAGTTTGAGCGCCTCGTCAACGGTCATGCCTATCACCATTTGCGTTGCGGTAGAACTCGTCGCGATTGCCGCGGCACAACCGAAAGTCTGAAATTTGGCGTCTACTATCACGTCGTTTTCGATACGGAGCGTTATGCGCATGATGTCGCCGCAAGTGGCGTTGCCTACCGTGCCCTCTCCGTCGGGGTTTTCGATCTCTCCGACATTTTGGGGATGGGCAAAAGCGTCCAAAACTTTTTGATTATACATTGTAAGTTCCTCCTTTTTTCAAGTCAAACAGCGGCGACATTTCGCGCAGGCGCGATATTGTCTGTTTGAGAGTATCGACGATATAGTCCACTTGCTCCGCTGTGTTGTGTTTGCCAAAACTAAAACGAATAGAGCCGTGCGACACCTCGATCGGCACGCCCATTGCAAGCAGTACGTGCGAGGGGTCCAGACTGCCGCTACTGCACGCGGAACCGCTACTGACGGCAATTCCGTTGAAGTCCAACAACATAAGTATTCCCTCGCCCTCCACAAACTCAAAACTGTAATTGGCAATGCTCGGCACGCGGTGCGCTTTGTTGCCGTTTTGACGAATGAAAGGTATCTCCCTCTCCACGCGCTGTTCGAAGTGATCGCGCAATGCGGCGATATACGCGTTGTTCTCCGCAAGATTTTCTCGCGAGAGTTGCAATGCGCGCGCCATTCCGACCACCGCAGGGGTGTTTGTCGTGCCGCCGCGCTGTGCGCGCTCCTGTCCTCCGCCGCAAATAAGTTTGTCGATCTTGACCCCGTTGCGAATGTATAGCGCGCCGACGCCTTTCGGACCGTAGAACTTGTGCCCCGAAATCGTCAGCAGATCCACGCCCAACTCCTTGACGTCGATATTCATGTATGGTATTGCCTGTACCGCGTCGGTATGGAACAGCGCGCCGTGCTTGTGAGCCGCTTCCGCAAGTTGCTTTATCGGCTGGATAGTCCCCACTTCGTTGTTGGCATACATAACGGAAACGATCGTCGTTTGATCGTCCAACGCCTTTTCCAAGTCTTCGACATGCACAAGTCCCGTGCCGTCCACAGGCAGGCGCGTCACACGGAAGCCGTTGTTTTCCAACCATTCGGCGGCAACAAGTATCGCGTGGTGTTCTATCGACGAGATTATTACGTGATTGCCCTTGTCCTTTCGGTGCAGGGCGACGCCTTTGAGAGCCCAATTGTCCGCTTCAGTCCCGCTACCCGTAAAATACAGTTCGTTGGGTTTGCAACCGAGTATTTTCGCCACGGTGTCGCGCGCGTCGGCAACGGCTTTTGCCGTTTCTCTGCCGAAACAATGCTGACTGTCCGCGTTGCCGAATTCGTCGGTAAAATAGGGAAGCATTGCCTGTACTACCCTGTTGTCGCAGGGCGTTGACGCGGCGTAATCCGCATAAACTTTCATATATTGTCCTCCGCAAGTTGAGAAAGAGTTACCGTATCCAAGTAGGAATTGATGTTTTCGTACAGTTTGCCCCACAAATTGTGCGCGACGCACGTTCCGCGTTGAGCGCACTCGCCGTGCAGACAATCGACGATCTCCAAATTGTCCTCAACAGCCCTCAACACGCGACCGACCGTCAACGTGTAGGGACTTTCCGTCAATTTGTATCCGCCCGTTGCGCCCCTCGTTGCCGTAACAATGTTTTGCTTTTTCATCAAAGCGATTATCTGTTCGAGGTATTTTTCCGACACGCCGGTCTTTTGCGACAGGGTGGTTACGTTGGTGTACTCGTCTTTGTTGTAGTTTTGGGCGAGTTCCACGGCAACATACAAGCCGTATCTCGCTTTTGACGACATTTTCATCTTCAATTCCTACCAATTTACTATGAATAGTTTACTACTATTGTAATCGTGTGTCAAACATTTTAGACAACTACAAGCAAAGTTAACGACAAAATATTTTTTTTTGCGGAATTTTCGCATACCGCCTAATAACGCGAACAAAAAAGGCGACTTAATACCAAGTCGCCCAAATTTTTGCTACAAATTATTTGTTAAATGTGTTTGGAAATGGTATCCGTCAGTTCGTCCTCGTCGCACAAACCGATAAGGCGATCGACAAGTTCACCGTCTTTGAATATGCAAACGTTGGGAATGGACACGATTTTGAAACGCTTGGCAAGATCCATTGCGTTGTCCACGTCCACCTTGCCGAACTTGACGTCCGTCATTTTGTCCGCCACCTCGTCG
This sequence comes from uncultured Clostridia bacterium, assembly GCA_947625725.1. GTDB lineage: Bacteria > Bacillota > Clostridia > Christensenellales > CAG-314 > Fimimonas. The sequence goes on from CANQPI010000007.1 coordinate 42,132, forward strand.
AGAATGGGCGCGAGCATTTTGCAAGGTCCGCACCAATTAGCCCAAAAGTCCACCACGACGGTGCCTTGCGAAATAAATTGATCGAAATTTTCCGTTACATCGGGTAATTTACTCATTGTTATCTCCTTTTTCGTTATTTTCGTTTTTGTTGTCCGATATTTCTTGGTCGATACCGTCGGGGAGTTGTTCCGTCCCTGTGTCCGCGCCGTTGACGTCGGTTTGTCGCGAACCGTTTGACGTGCCGACGATTTCCACTATACGCGGCGTTTCCATCCATTTGTGACGGCGCAATTTGTCTATCAAAGCGACGACGGCAAATCCCACAGCCAAACCGCCCGCAAACATAACCGCCGCCGCCCAATCGGGCAAATGTATGCCGATAGCGACAAAAAGAAATGCAAGCGCGGGTATCAGCGGAATGAAATACCCCACCAACGCCAATTTTGCGCTGTTGGTTTCGGGTATATCCAACGCCACCGTATCGCCGACAGACGCGCCCGCTTCGTTGGAGGCGAGAAAATCTACGTGTTTTTGATTTTCCGTCATACCGCATTTTCCGCACGAACCGCAAGCGGAATTTCTGCCGACGCGCACTTTGGCAAAGTCCTTTTGGACGTCAAGCACCACACCGCGCTCAATCATTGTGTTCCTCGCAAACAATGGCAAGTTCTTTGAGTTGTTTGTCGTCCACGGGGGAGGGGGCGTCGCTCATCATATCGCTGGCGTTTTGCATTTTGGGGAAGGCAATTACGTCCTTGATGTTGTTGGTATCCGTCAGCACCATGACCAAACGGTCCAGCCCGAGAGCCAAACCGCCGTGAGGGGGCGTTCCGTATTTGAACGCGTCCACGAAAAAGCCGAAACGTTCGGCGATCTGCTCGTCGGTAAAGCCCAACGCCTCGAACATCAACGTTTGCACGTCGCGATTGTAGATACGCATAGATCCGCCGCCCATCTCGTCGCCGTTGATAACAACGTCGTACGCTTTGGCGCGAACGCGCGCGGGATCGGTTTTCATATAGGGCAAATCTTCGTTTTTGGGGCTGGTAAACGGGTGATGCATAGCGACATAACGTCCTTCCTCCTCCGAATACTCGAACAGCGGAAAATCCACCACCCACAACGCGGCAAAGTCGCCCTTGCGATACATTTCGAACCTGGCAGCCAAGTGGCAACGCAACGCGCCGAGAGATACGACCGCCGTTTGCCAATCGGCGTCGGCGACGATCAGGGCAATGTCGCCCTGCTCCATTTGCAGACTATTGCCGATAGCCGCAAGTTCCTGTTCGGTAACTGCCTTGGCGAAACTGCACTTTACGCCATCCTTGCCCAAACCGTACCAGGCAAGCCCTTTCGCCTTGTAGGTTTTGACAAATTCCGCAAGTTTGTCCAAATCCTTGCGGGACAACTTGTCCGCGCCCTGTTTCAAAACGATAGCGCGCACCGTGCCGCCCTCTTTGAGCGCGTTGGCAAACACGACGAAATTGCTGTTTGATACAGTTTCGTCCAAACGTTGAATTTCCATACCGAAGCGAAGATCGGGCTTGTCCGATCCGAACCTGTTCATACACTCCGTCCAGGGCAAGCGTTGAAAATGTTCGGGCAACTCCACGCCGCGAATTTCGCGGAATATCTTGACGAGCAAACCCTCGGTCAAAGTCATAACTTCTTCTTCGCGGTCCACAAAACTCATTTCCAAGTCGATTTGCGTAAACTCCGGTTGACGGTTTGCGCGCAAGTCCTCGTCGCGGAAGCACTTGGCGATTTGAAAATATCTGTCCATGCCGCCTATCATCAACAACTGTTTGTACAGTTGCGGCGATTGCGGCAAGGCGTAGAAACTTCCTTGGCGAATACGGCTGGGTACAAGATAATCTCGCGCGCCCTCGGGAGTGGATTTGCCGAGCATGGGCGTTTCCACTTCGATAAAGCCGTTTTCCGCAAGATAATTGCGCGTGATTTGGCAAATTTTGCTGCGCGTTATGAGATTTTGCTGCAACTCGGGTCTGCGAAGATCCAAATATCTGTATTTGAGCCGAAGCGTTTCGTTTGCGCCGTCATCACCGACGGAGAAAGGAGTCGTGTCCGCTTCGGAAAGTATTTTCAGTTCTTCGGCGACAAGTTCTACTTCGCCCGTTTTCATGTTGGGATTGACGTTGTTTCCCACGCGGCGACGCACTTTGCCTCTGACGCAAATTACGTATTCCAATTTGAGCGTGGCCGCTTTGTCAAGCAAATTTTGATCGCAAAAATCGGTATCGAACACGATTTGAACAATGCCGCTGCGATCCCTCAATTGCAAAAATATGAGTCCGCCCAAATCTCTGCGCCTGTGTACCCACCCCATCAAGGTGAGTTCTTTGCCTATATGCTCTGTCGAAACCTCTCCGCACATCAAACTGCGGCGTTGTCCGTTCAGTAGTTCTGCCATTGCTTTCTCCTGTTTTACAAAACGTATTTTTTGAGATTACGGGACTCGGTACGGAAGTTGTTGATAACGTACTCTCTGTCGATAACAACTTTCTTTTGCTGTCCGTCCTCGTCTATGTCGTACGAAATATCCTCGACTATGTGTTCCATTATGCTTTGAAGGCGGCGCGCGCCGATATCCTCCAAGGTGTTGTTTTGGTCAAAGGCGACGTTGGCGATCTCCTCTATACCGTCCTCGGTGAAACTGAGGTCGATATTGTCCACCGCAAGAAGTTTTTTGTACTGTTGAGTGATGGCGTTTTCCGGCACGGTGAGGATTTTGATAAAATCTTCCACGCCAAGGCTGTCCAACTCCACCAGAACGGGAAAACGACCTTGCAATTCCGGTATCAGATCGGATACCTTGCTGACGTGAAATGCGCCGCTGGCAATGAACAAAATGTAGTCGGTTTTGATGTTTCCGTATTTGGTGGAAACGGTACACCCTTCCACTATCGGCAAGATGTCGCGCTGTACGCCCTCGCGAGAAACGTCCGGACCGTTTTGCGACGCTTTGCCCGCGATTTTGTCCATTTCGTCGATAAAAATTACGCCGTCGTTTTCGGCGCGCTTCAACGCCTCGCTCTCGACGCTGTCCAAATCAATGAGTTTTTCGCTTTCTTCCGAAGCCAAAATACGCAACGCTTCCTCTACCGTCACAGTGCGTTTTTTCGTTTTCTTGGGGAGCATATCGCCGAAAATACTGCCGATATTTATTTCTCCGCCGCCCGCTTGCAATTCGACGGGTTTAGGTATATCGGCGACGGAAATTTCCACCTGCATCTGATCGAGATTGTGCTTGGAAACTTCGTCTATCACGGCGACTTTGGTTATGCCCTCGGGCAATTCCTTTGATTGTTTGAGCAACAACTCCGCCACTCTGTCCACTGCGCGCTCAAACGCGCGAGCCTCCACTTCCTTGTAGCGTTCGTCCTTGACAAGGCGTATGGACACCTCTACCAGATCGCGGATCATGCTTTCCACATCTCTGCCGACGTAGCCCACCTCGGTGTACTTTGTCGCTTCCACTTTGAGGAAAGGCGCTTTGACGAGTTTGGCAAGCCTGCGAGCGATCTCCGTCTTGCCCACGCCCGTGGGACCTTTCATAATGATATTTTTGGGAGTGATCTCCTCGCGATCGGCAAGGGGCAGTTTGCTACGGCGATACCTGTTGCGCAAAGCGATCGCTACGGCTTTCTTTGCGTTGAACTGTCCGACAATGTATCTGTCAAGTTCGTTTACTATTTGTTTGGGCGTCATACTAAGCCTCCTCTACGGTTATGTGACCGTTGGTAAACACGCATATTTCACTTGCGATTTCCAAAGATTTGCGCGCGATTTCCGTCGCGGACAAATCGGTGTTGCGGATCAACGCCTTGGCTGCCGCCAGCGCGTAGTTGCCGCCGCTGCCGATTGCGCAAACTCCGTCGTCCGGTTCGATGACGTCGCCCGTTCCCGAAAGCAAATAAATGCTTTCCTTGTCGGCGACGATCATCATTGCCTCCAACTTGCGCATTATGTTATCTCTGCGCCAAAGTTGAGCGACTTCCACTGCCGAACGCAGCAAATTTCCGCTGAATTTTTGCAACATTTCTTCGAATTTTTCCGAAAGGGTAAACGCGTCCGCCACCGAGCCTGCAAAACCCGTGACGATCTTTCCGTCGTAGATACGGCGAACTTTGACGGCGTTACCTTTCATAATTACATTTTGTCCTTGCGTTACCTGTCCGTCGCCCGCAACGGCGATTTTGCCGTCGCGTTTGACGGCGCATATTGTTGTTCCCTTGATAGTATCGGCAAAAACTTCTGACATAGTGTTCTCCTTACAAATTTTTTAACGTATTGGTTATTGATTTTATCGCCCTGTCCGAATAGGCGATCTTCCTTTGAGTTTTGTCGCGTATTTTTTCGCTTAACGGCGCCAATATCCCGAAACTGCCGTTCATGGGCGAGTATTCGCCGTAATCTACGGATACGTGTTTGCACAACGCGCCGACAATCGTTTCGTCGCCGAAATCCAAAGGTTGTTGACCGCCGAAAATGCGATATGCCTGAATCGCGGCTATCAAACCGCTTGCCGCCGATTCCATATTCCCCTCGACGCCCGTCAACTGTCCCGCAAAAAACAATTTCGGGTCGGTTTTCAACTGAAAGTTGCAATTCAAAAATTTTGGCGCGTTGATATAGGTATTTCGGTGCATGACCCCGTAACGAACAAATTCCGCGTTTTTCAATGCGGGTATCATCGAAAAAACTCGCTTTTGTTCGCCGTATTTGAGATTGGTCTGAAATCCCACCAAGTTGTAGCGCGTGCCGTCGGCGTCCTCTTTGCGCAGTTGCAAAACCGCATAGGGCTTTGCTCCCGTGCGTTCGTCACGGAGTCCGACGGGTTTGAGCGGTCCGAAACGCATTGTATCCTCGCCGCGTTTTGCCATTACTTCGATCGGCATGCACCCCTCAAACACGTTGTTTTCAAAATCTTTCAACTCCACCGTTTGTGCGGATATGAGATTTTGATAGAAATCAAGGTACTGTTCTCGGTTCATAGGACAGTTTACGTAGTCCGCGTCGCCTTTGCCGTAACGGCTGGCGACAAACGCGCTGTCGAAGTCGATACTGTCGGCTTGCACAATGGGGGCGACCGCGTCAAAGAAGTACAAAAATTCTTTGCCGAATATATTGCGGAAAGCGGGGATCAACGCCTCGTCGGTCAGCGGACCCGTTGCAACTATCACAAAATCGTAGCCGTCGATATCAAGCGAGTTTTCCGTTTTGTCCACGCGGACAAAGTTCGGAAATTCTTGCAAAGTTTGCGTTACCTTTTGAGAAAATGCAAACCTGTCAACCGCCAACGCGCTGCCTGCGGGAACGCGAGTTTGCTCGGCTGTTTTGACGACAAGACTGTCCAACAAACGCATTTCCGCTTTGAGCAGTCCGCTCGACGTGGCAACGTCGTCGCTCTTGAATGAATTGGAGCAAACGACTTCGCACAATGTTTCCAAATGATGAGCGGGAGAAAATTTTGTGGGTTTCATTTCCGCAAGGGTGACGTCCACGCCCCGTTTGAGCAATTGATAGCAAGCCTCGCAACCGGCAAAACCGCCTCCGATAACCTTAACTTTCACTCACTTCACCGCCGTCAAAACCGCACTCTTTGTTGGAACAGCGCACGTATTTTTTTCCGCGAAGGGTTTTGTACACCAAATGCGCGCCGCACTTTGGACAAAGTTTGCCCGTGGGCACGTCCCACGAAACGAAATCGCAATTGGGATACCCTGTGCAACCGTAGAAAGTGATCCCTCGCTTGGATACGCGCTTTGTGACGTCCTTGCCACATTTGGGACACTTGGCGACTACTTCCGTAATCGGTTTGGTGTTGCGACAGTTGGGATAATTGCTGCAAGACAGGTACTTGCCGTATTTGCCCTCGCGCTCCAACATTTTTGCTCCGCAAACTTCGCAAATTATATTTGTTTCCTTGGGGGGAGTTTTTTCTTTCAAACTCTTGATGTTCGAGCATGCGGGGTAGTTGCTGCAAGCAAGATACTTGCCGTACTTGCCTGTTTTTATTACCATCTGAGCGCCACACTTGTCGCAAATAACGTCGGACATTTCGTCCTGCAACGCAACTTTGTGACCGTGCATTGCGACGTCAACTTCCTTTAACAACGGCTTGTAGAAACTGTCCACGACGTTGTACCAAGGCTCGTTGTCGTCCTCGATAGCGTCCAGACGGTCTTCCATTTCCGCGGTAAACTGAACGTCCACCACCTCGCTGAAATATTTTTGCAAATATTCCGTCACCTGCACGCCCAGATTGCTGGGGACAAGCGCCTTGCCCTCTTTGTTTACGTAGTCGCGCTTGTACAAAGTTTGCATTATCGTCGCGTAGGTACTCGGACGTCCGATACCCTTTTCTTCCATTGCTTTGATAATGCTTGCCTCGGTGTAGCGCGCGGGCGGTTTGGTAAATCTTTGCTCGGGGTTGAGTTTGATAAGTTTGAGGTTGTCCCCCACGACAAGTTGCGGCAAATTGGGATTTTCGTCCTCTTCGTCCTTATCCTTGGATTTGATTTCGCCGTATATCGCCAAATACCCGTCAAACGTCAACGTTTTGCCCGTAACGGACAATCCGTAATTACCGCAGGCAACTCCAACGGAAACGCTGTTGTACGTTGCGGGAGCGGCTTGACTTGCGAGAAACCGCTCGTATATGAGTTTGTACAACAAATATTGATTGCGCTGTACCTTGTCTTTGATGGAATCGGGCGTAAGATCCAGGTTTATCGGACGGATAGCCTCGTGAGCGTCCTGCGCCTGTTTTTTCGTGGCGTAAAAATTGGGTTTTTCGGGAATATAATTGCTTCCGTATTTATGCGCGATATGGTCGCGAGCGGCAAACACGGCGTCGGTAGATACGCGCACCGAGTCGGTACGAATGTATGTCACCAAAGCGACATGCCCCATTCCCGCGATATCGAAACCCTCGTACAACTGTTGCGCCACGGACATTACCACGTTAGAGGACATACGCAGTTTGTTTACCGCGTCCTGTTGCATAGTGCTTGTGGTAAAGGGCGGTTGCGGACGGGAAACGGTGACGGATTTTTTGACTGAGGACACCGTGTATTCGGCGGAATTGAGCGTTTTGAGCGCCTCGTCGCATTGCTCTTTGTTTTTGAGTTTGAGTTTTTTCCCGTCTTTTTCCGTTAGCGTAGCGTTGAACTGCGGCTTGAATTTGGGTTTTTCCAACAGAGCGGAAACGTGCCAAAACTCCTCGGGCTTGAACTTTTGAATTTCCTTTTCCCTATCCACGATAATGCGCAACGCGGCGGATTGAACGCGCCCCGCGGACAATTTGTTCGTAATTTTTTTGCACAACACGGGCGAAAGCGTGTAGCCCACGAGTCTGTCCAAAACGCGCCGCGCCTGCTGTGCGTTTACCAGACCCTTGTTGATATAGTCGGGATTTTGTATCGCGTTGTTGACGGCTTTTTTGGAAATTTCGTTGAACATAATGCGGTTTTTCTCTTTGGGATCGAGATTGAGCGCGCATTGCAAGTGAAAAGATATCGCTTCGCCCTCGCGGTCAGGGTCGGTCGCGAGATACACGCGTTCCGCTTGCGCCACTTCCTTTTTGAGCCGTTCGATAGTTTCGTTTTGTTCCGATTTGCGCGCAGAAAGTTGCGGTTCGTAGTTGTTGTTGAAATCAATGCCCATTTCTTTGTCGGGCAAATCCCAAATGTGTCCGCGCGACGCGTCTACGCGGTATTCCGGTCCGAGATATTTTCCTATTGTCTTTGCCTTCGCCGGCGATTCGACAATTACAAGTTTCATTCTACTCCTCCATAAAGTCGGTAGGAATTGCCTGCCGACTTTGCAATTATACTCCTTAATTCCAAATTTGCCAACAAAAAATTCATATCGGCGGGAGATATTCCCGTTTGGGCGATCAACTCGTCAAAAGACAACTGTCCGCCGACCGTCAGAGCGTTGACTATCTTCTGTTCGTCGATACTCATCTGGTAGACCTGTTTTTCGTGCGGCGTAACGTCCAATCCGTAAAAATCCACTATATCTCTCGGCGTGGTTACGCAAGCCGCCTGCAATGATTTTATCAATGCGTTGCTTCCCCAAAATCCTGGGTCGTAAATTTCTCCCGGTACGGAAAACACGTCCCTGCCCTGTTCCAAAGCCAACTCCACCGTAGAGTTAGTGCCGCTCTTTGCAGGGGCTTGACACACGAGAACGCCCTTGGACAAACCGGAAACTATTCGGTTGCGATGCGGAAATCGGTACGCAAAAGGCGGAGCCGTCAAGCCGTACTCCGATACCAGCAGTCCCTCGTTGGCGACAATTCTGTCCGCCAGACCTTGATTTGTCGCAGGATACACGTTGAGGATACCGCCGCCGAGTACGGCGATCGTTTTTCCGTTTTCTTCCAACGTCGTTTCGTGAGCGACGCTGTCCACGCCGTAAGCAAGTCCGCTTACGATAGTAAAATATTCGCACAAAATCGCGCTGAAATCCTTTGCGACGCGCCTTCCGTAAGAAGAAACTTTGCGAGTGCCTACAACTGCCAAACAGTCGCTTGACAGCAAAGAGGTATCCCCTTTGCAAAAAAGCACATAGGGCGGGTCGTCGATCGTTCGTAGTTGCTCGGGATAATCCGCCGAATACCAAGTGACCGCAACGGCGTCGTGCGCGTTCAGTTCGTCGATAATTTTGTCAAATCTGTTATTTTTGATACCGTCCTTGATGTCGGAATAGTTGGACTGCAAAATTTTTTCCGCCGAAACGTTCTTGCCCAAATTGACCGTCAATTCCTCGGCGCAGTCAAACAAATTTCGCGTTTCGAAAAACTTTGACGACGGCACTCCCGCCGCTCCGAACAGCAAGCAAATTTTTTCTTCCGATGTGTACATTTCAAACCCTGTATTTTCTGTCTAAGGCACGATACTGCAATGCCTCGGCGACATGCTTTACGGCTATATTCTGCGCTCCGTCCAAATCGGCTATCGTACGCGCGACTTTGAGTATGCGATTGTAGGCGCGCGCAGACAAATTGAGTATCTTGAAAGACTCCTCCAACAACTTTGCCCCCGAACTATCCAATTTGCAGTACTTTTTGATGTCCGCGGGAGTCATCTGCGCGTTGCAACGCCTACCGACGGAGGCAAGGCGCGACATTTGCACATTACGAGCCTTGTTTACGCGGGCGCGTATCGCCGAAGAAGGTTCGGCAAGGTCGTCCTGCTGCAATTGATCGTAAGTTACGTTGTCCACTTCGATGTGAATATCTATTCTGTCCAAAAGCGGTCCGGAAAGTTTGTTGAGATACTTGTGAATCTGCGCCGCGCTGCACTTGCACTCGGCGGTCGCGCTGCCGTAGTTACCGCAGGGACAGGGGTTCATGCTGGCGATCAGCATAAAATCGGCGGGATAGGTTACGGACAAGGCATTGCGCGAAACGGTTATTACTCCGTCCTCCAAGGGTTGGCGCAAAGTTTCCAACGCTTGCCTGCTGTACTCGGGCAATTCGTCCAAAAACAGCACTCCGTTGTGCGCCAGAGAAATTTCTCCCGGGCGCGCTTTGTTGCCGCCCCCTGTCAACGCCACCATCGTTGCCGAATGGTGAGGAGAACGGAACGGCCGTTCGTAAATAAACCCGTCGAGTTGTCCGCAAACGCTGTGAATTTTGGCGACTTCCAACGCCTCGTCGAAGGTCAGGTTGGGCATTATGGACGGAACGGCGCGAGCCAACATCGTTTTTCCCGCTCCGGGAGGTCCTATCATTAAAATATTGTGTCCGCCCGCCACGGCTATCTCCATGGCGCGCTTTGCGGCATACTGCCCCTTGATATATTTGAAATCGTTGTCGGAGTGATTTACTTTGACATCGTTTTGCCAACTGCGGCAGGAAATCGGTTCCAAACTTGCCGCGCCCGTCAAAAAATCCACCGCCTGGCGCAAATTCTCAACGGCATAAATTTCCGCGCCCTCGATGAAAACCGCCTCGCCTGCGTTTTGCTTGGGAATGACGAAAAGTTTTTCTCCCTGTTGCGCGGCGGTAATAAGCATGGGGAGCAACCCGTTGACTTTGCGCACTTCGCCGTTGAGGGACAACTCGCCCAAAACAACCGCGCGCTTGATACTGTGGTAATCTATTTGTTTGCTGGCGGCAAGCATGCCCACCGCAATGGGCAAATCGTACAGACTGCCCTCCTTCTTTACGTCGGCAGGCGCAAGATTGATAACCATGGCGGCGACGGGGTAACTGTATCCGCTGTTTTTGATCGCCGAGCGAACGCGTTCCTTGGATTCCTTGACGGCGGTGTCCGCCAAGCCCACTATGTCGTAGGAGGGTATCCCCGCATGCAGATCCACCTCTGCCTGTACGGGAAAACCGTCAAGTCCTTTTAACCCAAAACTTTTGATCAACGCAAGCATACATTTCTCCATTGTAAAATATCTAAATATTAGTATAACGACCAAAACAAAATTTAGCAACAAATTTTTGAAATAAATATTTTAATATATTTCGAAAAAACGCAATCGAAATTTATTCGACTGTCCGATAGGCGCGAGGCGACTCGACTTGTTTTACTGTGCGGAGTGCGCAGACTGCCTGTTTTTACATCTCACAAACAACAAATAGACGGTGCAATAACCCACAAAAATAACGACGTACGTCAAAACGAGTAAAAACACGGCAAGACCGCGCCCCACGTTTAGCATGGCGGCAAAACTGTCCAAATCGAAAATCACGTAGGGAAACCACCTGATTTTGTAAGCAAATTCTCCCAAAAGTTTGACGGAAACGCAGTATATCGACGCATAAAGCGCAACGAGCGGCAAACCCAAACGAACGTTGCCTTTTGAGGCGGGGACTCGCAAAAAAGCAATCAACGAAAATACAAAATACACATAATGAGCAATGAGATTGCTGCCCAAATTGTGAATTGCCGACAAACTCGTATCCCACAAACCGAATGTGATCGGTTTGGAACAAAGTTCGAACACGGTATATAAAACCGTTGTCAAGCAGTAATTTGCGAAGGAAAAAGAAAGAACCGTGCTTTTGCAACAAAAAAGCCTTACTTTGTTCCATCTGCACAGCGAAGAAAGACCAAACAATATATTCCACGTTCCGAAAAACAGCAAAGTTTTATATGAGAAAAAAGTCAAGTCCGCCCAACCGACAACAACGTTCGTACCGATATACACGTCTACGTTAAAATCGATATGGTCCGTATTGTGAAAGTGAATGATATGACTTACGACCAACCACCAGGCGATCGCTCCTACCGCTATGCAAGATATATATCCCAATGTTTTGCGAACACGCGTCATAAAGGTATTTTAATATACAAAGCAATATTCGTCAATATACAAAAAAGCGACCCTGTGCGGATCGCTTGTTTGTTTGAAGTTATTTAGAAGATTTGACTTTGGCGGCTTTGCCCGTGCGCTCGCGCAGGTAATACAACTTGGCGCGCCTCACGTCGCCTTGACGAACGACGACAATGCTTTCGATCTTGGGGCTGTGCAACGGGAAAGTTCTTTCCACGCCGATACCGCTGGAAATGCGCCTTACGGTAAAGGTTTCGCGAAGTCCGCCGTGTTTGCGAGAAATTACGATACCTTCGTATGCCTGAATTCTTTCCTTGTTACCTTCGATAACCTTAAAGTTGACGCGCACCGTGTCGCCCACTTTGAAACTCGCCACCTCTCTCAAAGATTCGGCTTCGATTTGATTGATGATGTCCATTTGACTTTTCCTCCAAAAAAATTTTTGTTAACTAAGCGTTCATACACTTGTTCAAGTCAGAGGACCGCCCGAAGTCACTTGTATATATTAACACATTGCAACAAATTTGGCAACTAAAATCGCTAAACTTAATTTCAACAAATCTTTTTGCGATTTTGAGCATATTTTCGGGGCAAAATACACTATTATGTCTGAAATAGTAGTATATAAAACGGCGATTTTCGTCATTGTAGTGACAAAATCAAGGGCGATAAGCGTCTATGATATGAGTGACTGTCGAACGAAATATCTCCACTACGTCAAACCTGACGGGTACGCCCGTAAGATTTTTTTTGAACAGCCAATACTGCGCGCATTTGATTATCGTTTGCTGTTTGTGCCAATTCACCGCCTCCCTCGGCAAGCCGAATTTGTCGTTTTGACGCGACTTGACTTCCACAAAGACGACATAAGTACCGTCGGATACGATCAAATCTATCTCGCCGAAATGACAGGAAAAATTGCGTTCCAAAATTTGATACTTTTTCTTTGACAAATATTTCGCGGCAATATCTTCGCCGCTACGTCCCGACTCCCGCGTGTTCATACTTCGACGAAATGTCCGATAAAGGTTTTGCGATGTATCGGGCAAGGACCGTATTGTTTGAGCAAACGAATGTGCTCCGCCGTGCCGTAACCTTTGTGCTTGGCAAACCCATACTGAGGATACTGTTTGTCAAATTCTTTCATCAACCTGTCGCGGGTGACTTTGGCGACAATGCTTGCCGCGGCAATGCTGTAACTCAAAGCGTCGCCGTGAATAATGGAGATAGTAGGTACTTGAACGTTAAGTTTGACCGCATCTATCAACACGGCATCCGCGTGGGAAAATTCGTCGATACACTGTATCATTCCCCGCTTGGTTGCATTGAGAATATTGATTTGATCTATCGTTTGATTGTCTATGACAGCGACCCTGACATCTATCGCCGCGCTTGTAATTTTGTCGAAAAGAATTTCGCGTTTCTTTTCCGACAGTTTTTTGCTGTCGTTGACGCCCTCGATCAAATTATCCAAGGGCATTATTACTCCCGCCACTACTACGGGACCTGCCAAAGGACCCCTGCCCGCCTCGTCGATACCGCCTATAAACGCGGCTCCGCCGCGTAGCAGTTGATTTTCGTAATACATCATATCCGTCATCTTCCGTTCCCTCCGAAAATTCGCGCTATTGAATGATCTCGGGAGGTAAATCGAAAGTGATTTTTCCTATTTTGCCCTTACGAAAATCGTCCAATATCGCTTTTGCGCAACGCTCGCGATCGATTTCGCCGCCTTTGAGCAAAAAACCGCGCCTAACGGCTATTTCATCAAACAGTTCGTTCACTTTTTTGTCACGACATTGCGTTTTGTACCGCCGTTCCAAAAGTTCGGGATACAATTGACAAAGTTGTTCGAGAAGCGAATTCGCCACCTCGCACACGTCCACGACGTCGTCCTTGACGCTTCCGATAAAGCACAAACGCGAAGCAACCGTTTCGTTGTCGAATTTGGGCCAAAGCGTTCCGGGAGTATCCAACAGTTCCAGACCGGAACTCAATCTTACCCATTGTTTGCCCTTGGTCACGCCCGGTTTGTCGCCTGTGATCAAAGCCTTTTTGCCAGACAAGCAATTTATCAATGTGGATTTGCCGCAATTAGGCACGCCGATTATCATAAAGCGAATGGGTTTGAATACGCCTTTGCTCCTCAATTTGTCTTTGAGGTTTTGCGTTGCCTGTTCGAACAAAGAGGCGATCTTGCCCGCCTCCGCAGACATAGTTGCCGTCACGCTTGCAAAAGGTTGATTTTGAGCGCGAAAATAGTTTCGCCAAATAGCGATTTTGCCATCATCCGCCAGATCGCATTTGTTGAGAATAAACACGCACGGTTTGTTTCCTATCAGCGACTGAAAACTCGGATTGAAGCAAGACAAAGGAGCGCGTGCGTCCAGCACGTACCCCACGGCGTCTACTATTTTTACATTTTCCTCCATCATTCGGAGCGCTTTGGTCATGTGACCGGGAAACCATTGTATATTCATTTTTTATCCAACAGATCGGGACGGTTTTTGCGCGTGATTTCCAACGATTGCTCGCGTCGCCATTTATCCACATTGGCGTGATTTCCGCTGACAAGTACTTCGGGGACCGTCCTTCCCAAAAAATTTTGCGGGCGCGTGTACTGAGGGTACTCCAACAGAGTTCCCGAAAATGACTCGTCTACCGTAGATTCAAGGTTGCCCAACACGTCGGGGACATATCGCAACATACTGTCGATAAGCACCATTGCGGGGATCTCTCCTCCGCTCAACACGTAGTCGCCGATGGAAATTTCTTCATCTATATCCATATCGAGAACGCGCTGATCCACACCCTCATAGTGTCCGCAAAGCAACAAAATGCGTTCCTCCGACGAAAGTTCCCTTACCAAACTTTGCGTCAAAACTTTGCCGCGAGGCGACAAATAAATTCTTTTCGCGCGGTGATCGGGATCGACAAACGCAATGCAGTCATGTATCGGTTGCGGCGTCATTACCATGCCTGCGCCGCCGCCGAAAGGAGCGTCGTCGCATTTCTTGTGTTTGTCAGAAGAATAATCGCGTATGTTGTGACAGTTCAGTTCGTAAATTCCTTTTTCACGCGCTTTGCCCATAAGCGAGGAATTGAAAACGTCGAACATCTCGGGGAAAAGCGTCAAAACGTCAATCTTCATACAAGGCGACCTCCGCAAAACGTTTGGCGTCGAGCGAAATAACTTTGCTTTGCAAATTTACCTGCCGAACCAAATCTTTCAAAAAGGGAAACGAAACGCTCTTTGCGCCGCTGCAAACAAAGACGTCCGCCGCGCCGTACTGCAAAATATCGGTCACTGTTCCCACCACGGAACCGTTGTCCAATACAACTTTGCAACCGACCAGGTCGGAAACAAAATATCTCTTGTCGGGCAAGGAAATGGAATCTTTATCCGCAAAAACAGTCCAACCTCGCAAAGCGTCGGCGGCGTTTCTGTCGGAAATGCCTGCGAATTTGACATAGCAAAACATACCGTCGGGACGAAGTTTTTCTACCACGTAAGCGTTGACTCCCACGTATAGCAACTCAACGCCCCGCAACATTTGCGGGTTGTCCAAAAAACACTCCATTTTCACTTCGCCTTTGACACCTTGCGATTTGACTATTTTTCCAACTTCCAATTTCATAGTAACAAATTTGCCACAAGAAAACTTGTGGCAAGTTTTTTAATCTTCGATTTCGATATTGTATTTTTTTCCTTCTTTTGCCCCGACGGCTTTTGCCAAGGTACGTATAGCCATGGCAATCTTGCCCTGCTTGCCTATGACCTTGCCGATATCCCCCTCCGCAACGCTGATGGAAACGGTTTCGACGCCGTCGGCTGTTTGTGAAGTAACCTTGATCGCACTCTTGTCATCGACAAGTTGCTCGACAATGTAGGTAACAAGTTCTACCATAATTACCTCTCGCTAAGCCTTGTGAACTTTTGTGGCTTCGATAATGTTTTCGCGAACAAGCAAAGATCTGACCGTTTCGGTCGGTTGAACGCCGCAAGCAACCCACTTTTTTGCCTTTTCCGCGTCAAGATGTACTTGATCGTTAAGGGGATCGTAAGTGCCCACAAGGTCTACGTACTGTCCGTCGCGCGCTTTGTGGCTGTCGATTACCACCACACGGTAGAAAGGACTTTTTTTGTCGCCCATTCTTGTCAATCTCATTTTTACTGCCATTTTTTGTTCCTCCAATGTATTAGATTTTTTTTATTTCGATTAAAACGGCAAACGTTTTTGCTTGGTCATGCGTTTCATCATTTCGCACGTTTGCTCATACTGTTTTATCAATCGGTTGACGTCCTGAACCTGCAATCCGCACCCTTTTGCAATACGTTTGCGACGGGAGTAATTGAGTATTTTGGGATTGGTCCGTTCTTCTTTGGTCATTGATTGAATAATAGCCTTGTTTCGTTTGATTTGCGCCTCGTCAACTTTCTTATCTCCGAGTTTCAATCTGCTTGCGCCGGGGATCATGCCGACAATATCGTTGAGATCTCCCATCTTGGCTATTTGCTCAAACTGTTCGAGGTAATCGTTCAGGTCAAAACTCGATTCGCGCAGTTTCCGCGCGAGATTGTTCGCTTGTTCCTCGTCAATAGCGGTTTGGGCTTTTTCGATGAGAGTAAGCACATCTCCCATGCCCAAAATGCGCGACGCCATTCTGTCGGGGTGGAAGGGTTCGATATCTTCCATTTTTTCGCCCGTACCCACAAACTTGATGGGTTTGCCCGTTACCGCTTTGATCGACAGCGTTGCGCCGCCGCGAGTGTCGCCGTCCAACTTCGTCATGATAACGCCCGTGATGTCCAACTCCTCGTCAAACGTTTTGGCAACGTTTACCGCGTCCTGACCGGTCATGGAGTCCACCACCAACAGCGTTTCGAAAACGTTTACCGCTTTCTTGATCGATTTGAGTTCTTCCATTAACTCCGCGTTGATGTGCAAACGTCCCGCGGTATCGATAACGACCGTGTCAAAACCGTTCTTTTCGGCATGAGCAACGGCGTTTTGGGCTATTTTTGTGGGATTGCCTTGCCCCATTTCGAAAAATCCCGCTTTGGCTTTGCCCGCAACGATTTCCAACTGTTTTATCGCCGCAGGTCTGTATATGTCGTCTGCGCAAAGCAAAACTTTTTTGCCGTGTTTTTGCAAATAGTACGCCAATTTGCCGCACATGGTAGTTTTGCCCGCGCCCTGCAAACCGCACATCATGATAACCGTGGGCAACTTGGGACTAACGCCGAGTTTGCTCTGCGTGGAGCCCAACAACTCTATCAACTGTTCGTGGACGATCTTTATCACCTGTTGACCGGGCGTAAGGCTTTTGAGAATTTCTTCTCCGACGGCGAGGTCCGTAACTTTGTTAATAAAATCCTTTGCAACGGCAAAGTTTACGTCCGCTTCGAGAAGCGCAACGCGTACCTCGCGCATTGCCTGCTTGATCTCCAACTCGGTGAGCGCGCCGCGATTTTTGAGTTTGGCAAATACGTGGTTTATTCTGTCCGTTAAATTTGCAAATGCAGCCAATTTCTACTCCTTTGAAACAAAATTTTTTGCAATGACAAATACTTGTTCCTTGTTTTCTCGCTCCACCGCCAACGACAACTGCTCGTACAGTTGCGCAAGGGCCAGCGCGTCCTCCAACTTGACGAGGGCGGACTCTCCTTTTACTATCGCGTCGCGAACGCCTTGCCGCGAAACACCTACTTCGTCGGCTATTTCGGACAGCGAACAATCGCAATCGCAGTACATAGTCAGCGCGTCGCGTTGCTTGTCGGTAAGCAGCCTGGAATAAACTTGCAGCAGTTGAGAAAGCCGAATCTTCGTCAATGCCATACTTACCTCTCGAAATTGAACTGTAAAGCACTTTTGCTTTACACACATAGTTTACAATACAATTTGCGTATTGTCAACCGTTTGTACTGAATTTTATTTTGAAACAAACAAATTACCCCTCGGATATGCCGAGAGGTAACGTTACACTCGTAAAAAACTTTGTTGCGGTTGTTACGCCGCATTTTTTTGAGCCGACAAGGCGTGATTACCGACAAATTCAAAATAGCGAAGTTTTTTGTCGGTAAAATCGATCCGAAAAAATGTTCAAAGCGTCAAATTATCCCTTCGACGTAACTTGCGGCGTCAAATTCCATCAAATCGTCTATACCCTCGCCAACTCCCACAAAGTAAACGGGAATATCCATATCGTGTTTGATAGCCAACACCACGCCGCCCTTTGCCGTTCCGTCCAATTTGGTGAGTACAATACCGTCGATGTCGATCGCCTCGTTGAAAATGTCCACCTGCTGAATAGCGTTTTGCCCCGTCGTAGCGTCCAAAACGATTAGATTTTTGCGATCGGCTTGGGGAAATTCGCGCTCTATTACGCGGTTGATTTTTTTGAGTTCCTCCATAAGGTTCTTTTTGTTGTGCAATCTACCGGCAGTATCCACCAACACAACGTCCGTACCGCGACTTTTCGCAGAGGAGATCGCGTCGAATACCACCGCGGCGGGATCGCTGCCCTCCTCGTGTTTTATTATGCGCACCTTGGCGCGATTTGCCCAAATTTCCAACTGTTCGCCCGCTGCCGCACGAAAAGTATCCGCGGCGGCAATCACCACCGATTTGCCTTGTTTGGTAAAGATATTGGCAAGTTTTCCGACGGTGGTCGTCTTGCCTACGCCGTTGACTCCCGCCACCAAAATGACACATGGGGTGGAAAAAGCGAACTTTTCGTCGCCCAAAATGTCGGCAAGCACTTCACGCAAATATTTGTTTGCCTTTTGCGGATCGGCTGTGCGGTCTTTGCCCATGCGCTCGCGCAATCTTTCGATGATTTCTTCGGTGGTTTCCTCGCCGATATCCGCCGACAACAGGATAAACTCCAACTCGTCGTAAAAATCCTCGTCAAAAATGCCGCGTTTGAAAAGTTGGCTTAACTTGAAACTGATTTTCTCCCTTGTCTTTTTGAGTCCGTCGATAATTTTTTGAAAAAATCCCATAGTTCCTTCCTTACATTGCTTGTTTGATAGCGTCTGTCAACTTGACGGATACTATCTTGGATACGCCTTTTTCTTCCATTGTCACGCCGTAAAGCACGTCGGAGTGTTCCATAGTCGGCTTTTTGTGGGTGATAACCACAAACTGCGTGGACGTGGAAAATTTGCGCAAATATTTGGATATTCTTTCTGCGTTGGCGTCGTCCAAAGCCGCTTCGATCTCGTCCAACACGCAGAAAGGCATAGGATTGAATTTGAGGATAGAGAACAAGATAGCCGCCGCCGTCATTGTGCGCTCGCCGCCCGACAACAACGATATGTTTTGCAATTTCTTTCCAGGGGGTTGCGCCTCGATTTCGATGCCTTGATCCAGCGAGTCTTTGGACGGGTCTTTGTCTACGTACAAACGCGCGTTTCCTCCGTTGAACAGTTCGCGGAAGATAAGTTTGAAGTTGTCGTTGATTTGAGTCATGCCGTCGTTGAAACGAGCCTCGATATCCACCGTCAACTCTTTAAGCGCGTTTTTGAGGTCGTCTTCGGCTTTTTTGAGGTCGTCCATCTGCGCGACAAGTTCGTCAAAACGTGCTTGCTCCACTTCGAGTTCCTGAATGGACGAAACGTTTACGTTGCCTAATTTTTGAATTTCCTGTTTCAACTGCGAAATGCGTTCTTTTCCCGATTCCTTGTTGTAATCATCCACTTTGTACTGCATTGCCGCCGAATATGTTATTCCGTATTCGTCCAAAACGCGTTGTTGAAGTTCCAACAAGTCGTCGTCGATCTTGTTGATAATGTACTCTTGCTTGTCTATTACGCCGTTCAGTTCCGCCAACTCCGTTGCAAGACGGTTGCGTTCCTCGTTGAGGAAATTGAAGTCCGCTTCCAACTTGGCTTTGGTTTCGTCCGACTGTTTGATCTGCTCCAAAACCTGCGCCATTTCTTCCTGCAAGGAACTATCCGTAACGCTTTGGTTCATTGCCGCGTACATATTGTCGATAGCGACGCGTACTTGCCCGATGTAGTCGGTGCGGGATTTGATGTTTTCCTGCAAGGTCAATATCTGCTTGCGATTGTCCTTGACGCCGTTTTCGGCAACCTCTATGTTGGTGTTAAGCACTGCCAAGCGGTATTTTTTTTCGGAAACGGTCGTGAACACGCCGTCTTTGGCGGTCATTTCCATTTGATGGATCTCTCTCAAATGATCGAACTTTTCGCGCAATTGTTTTTCCGCGGTATGCAGTTCTTTGCTTTTGAACTCTCCCTTCTTGATCGCGGCGTCGATCTGTTGCAAACGCTGAACGATTTTTTCTTTCTCGCCGGAAAGACGCAAAATATTGTTTTTTTCCGAATTGCTGAGAGTGTTGGAAGTTTCGATCTTTTCCTTTGCGGTGGCTATCTCCACTTTCAAAGTGCCGATATTTTCCGTCAACTGCGCGGCGTTGGCGCGAAGTTCTTCCAATTGCGCGTCCAATTCGTTCTTTTGTTCCTCAACGCTTTGCAACTCTCGCTGTAACAAAGCCAACTTTTCGTTATGCTCGTTCAGTTCCGTTTCGTACGAAAGAATACTGTGTCCCGATTGTTTGCGAGCGCTGCCGCCCTCGAACGATCCGTCGTTGGAAATTCTTTCGCCGGTCAAAGTTACCATACGGTGTGCGTATCTGTACTTGCGACTTATGCTGACGGCATTGTCGAAAGTATCCACCACGACGGTGCTTCCCAACAACGACTCCATTACGTTGCCGTAGTGCTTGTCGTAAGAAATAAGTTCCGAGGCGATACCCAAAACGCCCTTTTCTTTGAGAACGTCGGCACGATCTATGCCGTGCGGCTTCATAGAACTGACGGGCAAGAACGTAGCCTTGCCGTAGTCGTTGATTTTGAGGTAATTGATCAAATACTTGACGTCTTGCTCGTTTTCGGTAACGATATTTTGCAATCTGCCGCCCAACGCCGCTTCGATCGCCTGTTGCAGGCGTTGCTCGACTTTTATGAGTTCGCCCACAGAGCCGCAAATGTGGCTTGCAAGTTCTTTGTCTTTTTTGGCGTCCTGCATCAAATATTGAATGGTCGCCTGATAACCTCTGTAATTATCGGCGAAATCTTTCAGCATGTCGATACTGCCTTTTTCGCCGGAATACGCTTGCTGTCTGCGGGTCAACTCTTTGTTCAGGTTGAATTGCTTGAATTCCAGATCTTTGATTTGCTGTTTGAGTTGGCGCAAAACGTTTTCCTTTTCGTCGCGTTCCTTGCGCAATGCGTCGTAGCGACCCACCAAATCGCCCTCTTCGCCTGCCGAAGTTTGCAGTTTTTGGGTGAGTTCTTCTTCCGAACGGGCAATTTGTTCCAACCGTTCGTTAAGCGTACTGCGCTCCGCTTGCGCGGCGACGATCTTGTTTTCCGTATCGGCGACGAGGCGCATTGCTTCTTCCAACTTGGAGCGCACGCTTTCGGAACGAGCGGCGATCTCGTCCACGCGCTTGCACACATCTGCATATTGTTCGTTGGCGGAAGTTATTTCCGCTTCGACCGTAGCGCGTTCTTCGTTGCGGCGCGCCAGCACATTGGCAAGTTCGTCGTTGGCTTGCGTCAAACGCTCGATTTCGCCGTTGTCCTGTTGAATAAGTTCCTCGTTGGAACGAATTTCCCGTTCGCAACCGTTGATACGTTCCTGAATAATGTTTTTCTCGCCGGCATTTTTTTGTACTTCCACTGCCAATGCGACTTGCTTGTCGCGCAAAGCGACGATCTCGGAATCGATATTGTTGCGACGGTGAAACATCTCGTCGTGCTTTTCGTTTACCTCGGCAAAGGTGGCTTCTTTGAGATTGTATTCCTCTTTGAGTCCGTCCAAGAATTTTTTGCCGTTTTCCTTTTCTTGGCTTGCATTATCGTAGCCGTAAATATAGGCGTTTATTTCCAACAAGCGGAGTTCATTGTAAAAGTCGATGTATTTCTTCGCAATGGTCGATTGACGTTTCAAATCGGGCAAATGACGTTTCATTTCCTCCATGAGGATATGTATTTGCTGCATATTGGTGCGAGTTTTTTCCAATTTACGTTCGGTTTCGACCTTTTGAACGCGGAATGTGGAAATACCGAGCGCTTCTTCGAAAATCGCGCGTCTGTCCTCGGGACGCGCGTTGAGTACGGCGTCCATTCTGCCCTGTCCCACTATCGAATAACCGTCTTTGCCAAGTCCTACGCCGCGCAACAATGACAAAATGTCGCGCAAACGCACCACGTTGCGGTTGAGCAAATATTCGCTCTCGTTGTTGCGATAAAGTTTGCGGCTGATTATAATTTCGTCCATGGGAATTGCAAAAAGTCGCGTGGTATTGTCAAAATACAACGAAACCTCGCAGTAACTCATGGATTTGCGCGTGTCTGTACCGTTGAAAATAAGGTCCTGCATTTGCTTGCCGCGCAAATTTTTGGTACTTTGCTCGCCCAAAACCCAACGTATGGCGTCGGAAATATTGCTTTTTCCGCAGCCGTTGGGACCGACGATACCCGTGATCGGTTGATCGAATTTCAGTTCCACCTTGTCGGCAAAACTTTTGAAACCATACATTTCTACTTTTTTAAGATAAAGCACTAATCAATTCTCCATTCGGTTACTATTTTATTTGCGGCGTCCTGCTCCGCTTCTTTTTTGGTAGATCCCTCGCCCGATACAAGATACTTGTTTTCAACGTACAATCCGCAACGAAAGGACGGTTGGTTATCCGGTCCGTCACGACCGAGAAGTTTGTATTCCAAACTCAATTTGCGTTTTTGACAATATTCCTGCAATCGCGTTTTGGCGTCTTTGCGCAAGGCGGACTCGGACAATGGAACAAATTCCCCCAAACTGCGCTCAAAAAATACTCTCGCGCACTCCGTGCCGCCGTCCAGATAGACGGCGCAAAGCATCGCTTCGAACAAATTTGCCTTTGTTTTGCGCGATATTGCGGCTTGGGACTCGGCGGCGGCAACGCGTAGGTAACGCGCCAGATCCATTTTGTCAACAGCGGCGGCAAGCGTTTCCGCCGAAACGAGTTTTGCGCGCATTGCGGAAAGTTCGCCCTCGTTGTGCGAGCCGTAACGGCGATACAAATATTCAGTAGACAAAAATTCCAATATCGCGTCACCGAAGAACTCCATACGTTCGTTGTCGCCGACATGTTCGGTATTGGCAAAGGAGGAATGGGTAAACGCTTGCAAAAGTAATTGCTTGTCGTTGAAAATGTATCCGATTTTTTGTTCGATTTCCGTCAAACTGTCTTTCATACACAAAACGCCGCATAAAGCGAGTATAAATATTATACAACATATATTGATAATTTGCAATGGAATAGAAGCAAAAACAATGTTTGTTTCACAAAATATAACAATATTGCCGCAATGTTTCACACAGCAAAAAGCCACCGACATCAGCCGATGGCTCTGACTTTACAAATTTACGGAAAAATTACTTCTTTTCTTCGGAAACTTCTACAACTTGTTTGCCGTCGTAATAACCGCAGTGTTCACAAACCTTGTGAGCAACTTTGAGTTCGTGGCATTGAGGACATTCCACCAAAGAAGGGGACGTTGCCGTCCAATTCGCCGCTCTTGTATGCTTTCTTTGTTTGGATGTTTTTCTCTTGGGTACTGCCATAGTATCGCACCTCCGTTAGAATTTTAGATTTTTTAGTACGGAAAACGCATTGTCGGGCGTTTTGTCGCAATCGCACTGCGCCTCGTTAAGATTTGTTCCGCACTTCGGGCATAGCCCTTTGCAATCGGGCTTGCAAAGCAAACCGCTTGGAAGCCCCAACACGATCTCGTCGTTGACGGATTTAGTCGCGTCCAACTTGGATCCCGAATAGAAATATTCGCCGTCGCCCGCGCCGTCCTTGTAAAACACCTGACAGAAAGGCAAAACGAATTTACGCGATATATTTGCCAAACATCTGTCACAGTACCCGTCTACGTCGCAGACGATAGTTCCCTCCGCTTTGACATTCGGTTTGAGGTACGTTACCGCAAACTGCACCGTTACGTTTTTGAGAGTGGCGTTTGGATACGGCAAAAGCCCGCTTTCCGCCCGATACTCGAATTCGTAACGGATAGGTTCGCCTGCATTGGACAAATTTTCCGTCAAATCGACGATAACCTTATCAGACACGGTTTATATTATACAAAATAGCGTCGGGTTTGTCAACGGTTTAAGCCAAGTTTGCTTCGCGCACAGTTTCGCGCGCTATGACAAGTTCTTCGTTGGTGGGAATTACCAAAATTTTGACCGCAGAGTCCGCAGCCTGAATTTCGGCGATTACGCCGCGAGGACAATGGGAGTTTTTGTCCGCGTCCAACTTGACGCCCAAGTAGTCCATATTCGCGAGAACGCCCGCGCGAACTCTGTCGTCGTTTTCGCCGATACCTGCGGTAAACACTATCGCGTCAACGCCGTCGAGAGCCGCCGCATACGCGCCGATGTATTTTTTGGTTGCGTAAGCAAACATATCCAATGCCAGACGAGCGCGGTCGTTGCCGCCGTCCGCCGCAGCCGAAAGATCTCTGAAATCGCTGGACACGCCCGAAACGCCCAACATACCGCACTTTTTGTTGAGATAAGCGAGCGTTTGAGAAACGTCCATATTTTCTTTTTTGGCGAGGTACTCCGCCGCGGCAAAGTCTATGTCGCCGCTGCGCGTCCCCATAGGCACTCCCGCAAGGGGCGTAAATCCCATAGACGTGTCGATACACTTTCCGCCCTTGACCGCCGAAATAGAAGATCCGTTACCCAAATGGCAGGTAATTATTTTGAGATCTTCGATTGGTTTACCCAAATACTTCGCCGCTTCTTCCGCAACGTATTTGTGGCTTGTGCCGTGCGCGCCGTAACGACGAATTTTGTATTTTTCGTAATGAGCGTAGTCTATCGCGTACATGTAAGCGTAGTCGGGCATGGTAAAGTGAAAACAGGTGTCGAATACCAACACCATCGGCGTATCGGGCATTTGCGAAAGACAGGCTTTTACTCCCACTATCGCCGCGGGGTTGTGCAGAGGAGCAAGGTCCTTGATCTCCTCCATTACCCGCATTGTTTCGGGAGTTACCAAAGTGGGCTTTTTGAATGCCTCGCCGCTTGCCACAACGCGATGTCCCACGCCGTCTATTTCGCTCATAGATGCAATTACACCTACATCTTTGTCCGTAAGTTTGTCCAACACAAGTTTGACCGCCACTTTGTGATCGGGCATGTCGATTTGCTGTTCGACAGTTTGTCCGTGCGCTTTGTAGACAAAGTTGGAATTGGCTATACCGATACGTTCGCAAAGTCCCTTGGCAAGAACGCTTTCCGTTTCCATATCGATAAGTTGATATTTGAGAGAAGAACTTCCGGAATTTATTACTAAGATTTTCATAACGCGCCCCTCCTAAAACTGTGTTTGAAGCGCAGTGACTGCAACTGCCGCAACAATGTCCTCGGCTTTGCACCCGCGCGACAGATCGTTGATAGGCTTGGCAAAACCTTGACAAATGGGACCCACCGCCATAAAATCGCCCAAGCGTTCGGCAATCTTGTAACCGATGTTGCCCGCTTGCAGATCGGGGAAAATAAATACGTTTGCATGTCCCGCGACTTCGCTGCCCTTGGCTTTCATTTCGCCGACGGACGGCACTATCGCCGCGTCGAATTGCAACTCGCCGTCCAACTTGACGTCGGGCGCTTTTTGCTTGGCGATACGCGTCGCTTCCTGCACCAGCGTAACGTTTTCGTGTTTTGCGCTGCCCTTGGAAGAAAACGACAGCATTGCCACTTTGGGTTCGATACCGACTATCGCGCGAGCGGAATGTGCAGTGGATATGGCGCAATCGGCAAGTCCCTCCGCGGTGTATGTCGGGTTCAATCCGCAATCGGCAAATACCACAAGTCCGTCGGGGCAGTACTTGTTGCCCTGCGGCGGGCAAATCATA
This sequence comes from uncultured Clostridia bacterium, assembly GCA_947625725.1. Lineage (GTDB taxonomy): Bacteria > Bacillota > Clostridia > Christensenellales > CAG-314 > Fimimonas. The sequence goes on from CANQPI010000007.1 coordinate 67,402, forward strand.
ATACTGAAACTGCTGACGGCGGAAACGCCGGGCGCGGTTTTGATGATCTGCAAACCGGGGCGCAGTGTATTGGCGGTAGAATGGCACGCTCCCGAAACCATTCCGTCAACGTCGCCCATTTTGAGCATCATCGCGCCGAAATAGGTGCTGTCTTTCAGTTGTTCCGCGGCTTGTTCGGCAGTCATTCCCTTGGAAGCGCGCAACTCTGTCAACTTGGCTATGTAGGCGGGCAATTTTTCGCTTGTAAGCGGGTTTACTATTTCCATGCCGTCCAAATCGACGTCGGGATTGGCTTGTCTGATCGCCGCTTCATCTCCCAACAACACAATGCGCGCGACGCCCTCGCGAACGATCATTTGCGCGGCATGCACCACTCGGCTGTCCTCGCCCTCGCAAAGAACGATCTTTTTGCCCAATTTTGCGGCATTACTTTTGATTTGTTCAAGTACGCTCATAACAATCTCCTTTACAAATACTTTATTTCTCAAACGTTTTGTTGTATAATGGTTCGGAAGGAACTCAAAACAACATACGCATAAATTATATCATAACAAAAGTCACTTGTAAACAAAAACCGATCTAACCGATACAAACAAAATGAAAACAGCAGCAATTATTTGTGAGTTAAATCCACTCCACACCGGACACAAACGACTTATCGACTACGCAAAAACTTTGGCGGACAAGGTGATTTGCATTATGAGCGGCAACTTTACTCAAAGAGGTATGCCCGCTTGCGCAGACAAATTTTCGCGCGCGAAACACGCGATCGCCGCGGGCGCGGATATGGTTGTGGAATTGCCCGTCGCGTTTGCAACCGCTTCTGCTGAAAATTTTGCTTGGGGCGGAGTTCATATCGCCAAAACGCTGGGAGCGGACTGTCTTGTTTTCGGCAGCGAATGTGAAAAATTGCAAACTATCTGCGACTGCGCGGACATGCTCGAACTGCCCGAAACGCAACTCAAAATTCGAGAGCAAATCAAAAAGGGATCGAGTTACCCCAAAGCCGTCGCACTGGCTACGCAAATGCCCGTATTGGATCAGCCGAACAACGTGTTGGCGTTGGAATACATACGCGCTTTGCGCAAATTGCACTGCAATGCGATTCCGTTCAACCTTCAACGAGAGGACAACTACAACAAGTTGCAAGCGGGCAAATTCGCGTCCTCAAATTTGTTGCGAGCAGAGCCTGATTTGCGAGCGGAATACAGTTACGACTTTGTGACAAAGGATATAGACGATACGGTGGAAATCAACTACAAAAACTTTGCAAACAGTTTTTTGTCCGTTGCGACAAAAGAATACTTGGAAAATATCGAAGGGGTTACGGAGGGTCTGCACAACAGAATATGCGCCGCGGACAAAACGCAAGGTTTTGAAAAAATGTTGGATAACGTCAAAACAAAACGTTATACTCGGCTAAAACTACAACGCGTAATTCTCAACTGCATTTTGGGCATAACAAAAAACGAGATCGAAAAATACAAAATCGAATTTCCTCCGACGAAAACGCTTGCGGTAAAAGCCGACTCCCTTGCGCTGCTGTCCGAAGTAAACGACGGCACCGACGAAATAACGCGCCGCGCCGACCGACTCTACGCAACTCTCACAGACAAAAATATTGTTTTTCCCACGAAATTGGTAGTATTGTAAGAAACAACTTGTTGTTTTCAAAAAGTTTTACTTATACCGAACACCGAACGGCGTGCTTTGCATTTCGAGCAATTCTACACTATTTCCTATCATTATTATTTACTAAACATAACTTTTTTATGTCGTTTTGCAATATTATGTTTGTCATAGTATTCTTTGAAACGCCGAAATCCCGCATAATTCGCACGAATTGCCGCATATTTGAGCAAGTTGAAAATCGCTTTTTCATACACGCAATACAAGTTTAATAAAATAAGATATGAAATATTTGCGAATAACCGTACTACTGCTTTTTGCCGCAGTGGCAGGCGTTTTTCTTTCCGACCCGATAAAATACATGCAAAGTTTTTTTGACGGATTGACCGTTTGGGCGGTAAACGTTCTCCCCGCGCTATTTCCTTTTGCCGTGTTGACCGCGCTGACTCTTAAATTCGCTCCAAAAACAAAGTTTTCCCTCACGCAAAAGTTGTACGGCATTTCCTGCGACAAAATCTGGTTGACAAGTCTGTTGTGCGGCTACCCTATCGGAGCAAAAGCGATCGCCGACAGCAAAGTTTCTCGCGAGGTCGCAACGCAAATGAGTTCCTTTTGCTCCACTGCCGGACCGATATTTATCGTCGCGACCGTTGGAGCAAAATTGTTGCAAAACACGACGGCGACGTTCATATTGCTACTGTCGCACATTGCCTCGGGCGTTATCAACGGGTTTGTGTGGAAACGCAAAAACAAATCCGTTGTTCTTTCACTCGACAACGGACCGTCGTTTGCCCAAGACTTTGGCAATACCGTAACAAATTCGGCTCTTTCCGTAATATCCGTCGGCGGCTTGATCGCGCTGTTTTATATGCTTGCCGATATGGTAAAAAGTTTTTTGCCGCCGACGATCGCAAACGGAGTTGTCGCGGCGTATCTGTTGGGCGTTTTGGAGATGACCAACGGAATTTTTGCCCTGTGCAAACTTACCGATTTGGCAACCGCAACGGTACTGTGCAGCGGTTTGCTTGGCTTGGGCGGAATGTGCGTGCTGTTTCAATGTTACTCCTATCTCGGCGAGAAAAAAGTCAAATTGCTGGATATAATAAAAATGAAACTCACGCAGTCTGCCATTGCCACTCTGCTGAGTTTCCTTTTGGTAAAAATATGTTTCGGATAAAATTTTAACAAACTTGCCGATTTGTCGCGCTATCTTTGCCAACCGTCGTTCAAGTTTGCAAGCAAATTTGCCGTTGAGCCTATATCCAGGCAGTCGTCCGTTTGAGAACAGCCGAATACGCCGCCGTTTGCGCCGCCCGTCAGATAACTTTCTATCATCACTCCGTCCACGCCCGAGTCCAAAGCGATACGGGCGTTTTCAACTTGTTTTGCCGCCACTTTGCCGCTGTTGGCATGATTGAGATCCGCCATTACAAAATCGTTCAGTCCTTGTAAAAAAAGCAATTTTCGAGCATGTTCAACGTCGGTTTTGCCGAGGTTGGAACGGTATTCGCCCATTGATACGCCGCCGCGCAATACCAAATGCGCGTAACGGCAACCGCTCGTCGATACCTGAACGCCGCCGTAGGGAAAAACAGACGGGCGGCTTGCGGCATACACGCTGTCTACCGCGCGCTCGATATTTCCGTCGAGAGGGTTTTTCAAACCGCAACAAACGTCCAATCCCGACGCCAAATTCCTATGCAAACTGTCCTCCGAACTGCGCGCGCCCACAAACCAATAACTGACAAGGTCGTCAAAACAGCCGTACAACTCGGGATAGAGCAATTCGTCGGCAACGGGCAAGCCAAGTCGCAGACAGTCTATCATGATTAGGCGGCAACGAAGTATGCCTTGATGCAGATCCGCCGCCTCTTTCTCGGTCAGTTGAAAAGCCGTGCCTTTGTAGCCGACACCGTTGGAATGAGGTTTGGACGTATAAACGCGCGCTACCGTCAACAACTTCGGGCAAGCGTCTGCAACGGCTTTCAGTTCCGTCAGATATTGGCGCATAGCCGTCGGCTCGTCGGCGGAACAAGGACCGCATACGACCGTCAAACGGCGTCGTGCGACAAAATTTTGTTTGAGTTCCTCGTCAAAACGCCGCTTGACGTCGCGCAACTCGTCGCTAAGCGGCGCCAAACGTTTGTATTCCGAGCAGGTCAACAATCTCTTTTGTTTAGTGAACATAGTTATACCAAAATTTTTTTTATTTCGTCAAGGCAGCAAGACGGAACGTATTCGGAAAAATCTTGCCCGAGTCCCGCAAGTTCTCTCACCAGCGAACTAGACACGTGGCGGTACTGTTTGCTTCCCACCACAAACACCGTGTCGCCGTCCCAATAACTTTTGTTTATGTCGCTGAGGTCTATCACCGATTGCAAATCGGTGGCGTTGCGGATGGATTTTATCATTACGCTTGCGCCTACGCTTTTGCAAAAGTCCGTCATCATTCCACCAAACAAAACCGCGTGGGCGTTTTGTATATGCTCGATAGCCTTTTGCACCGTTTTGAGCCGCGCGTCGTCGGGTATAGCGTAATGTTTGTCGGGGTTTGTACCCACCGCCACGTACAGTTTGTCCACCAAGCGAGCCGCCTGCTCGATAGCGTCAACGTGTCCCTTTGTAACGGGGCAAAACGATCCCGCAAAAACTCCTATTCTCATATTTCGCTCCTTTTGTAAAAACTGAATTTGACCGTGCCTATTTTGCGGCAATCAAACCGAACCAAATTCCCCGCGACTTGGGGCAAGCAGTCGTCGGCGGAGTGTTCGCATACCAACCAACCGTTTTCCGACAAAATGTTCAATTCGTCAGTCATCGTCAAAACCTCGACATACAAATTTGCGTCGTAGGGCGGATCGACGAAAACAAAATCCATTTTGTCTTTCACCTGCCGCAAACAGTCGGCAAAATCTCCCACAAACAGGTCGGGCGTTACGCCTATTTTGGCAAAGTTTTCCTTTATTGCGGCGACGGCTTGACGGTTGTTGTCGCACAGTACAGCCTTGTTTGCGCCGCGACTCAAACACTCGATAGCAATTTGCCCCGAGCCTGCAAACAGATCCAAAACGTTTGCGCCGATCAATCGGTTGCCGACGATATTGAAAAGAGTTTCTTTCATTCTGTCCAACGTCGGGCGGGTAGAACTTTTGGGTGCGACGAGCGATCTGCCTTTGAATTTTCCCGTAATAACTCTCATTGGCACTATTTTACACCAAATTCAAAAATTACACAACAACTCGTAGACAATTACATTATCATTGGCGATATTTACGCCGCCGCCCAACAACTGCGCCATGTCGCCCACCGCAACTTGCTTGTCGTTGACGTCCGCTATTATCATTGCCATGCACACTCCCACCACGGGAAAGAACTCCTCGCCGATTTTGATTTTTGCGCCTATCAAACTACGCGGAAAACCGCTTGCGTACCCCGTTGCCAACACCGCAAGGTTGGTATCTTTGGCGCAACGATATTTCGCTCCGTAGCCGACAACGCTGCCCGCGGGCACTCTTTTGGCGGCAATAACTTCCGCAAAGACGTTTTTGGCGGGGGTCAAGGCATTGTCGCCGTAGCCGTACAGTCCCAAACCGATACGCGCCATATCCAAATGATATTTGCTCGACAGCAACGCGCCCGAAGTGTTTGCTATGTGACAAACCGCGTCGGGAAACAGCCTGCGCAGTTGCCGCGCGCACCGCTCAAAACAAGCCAACTGCGCGTCGCAATCCGCCGTCCGTTCGCCGTAGAAATGCGAAAATATCCCCTCCACCGACAGGGGACTAATCGGCAACTGCGCCGACAGTTCGGCAACGTCTTGTTCGGCAAACCCCAAACGCGACATACCGCTGTCGATCTTGATGTGAACGCGCGCAACTCTGCCCAAACTGTTTGCCGCGCCGTTGACCGTGCGCAAAGTGCCGAAACTATCCACGGTAAGCGCAAATCCGTAACGTATGGCTCGTTCGGTATTGCGTTTGTTTTGCGGCAACAGCACCAAAATGTTTTTGTTTAGGAAAGAAATTTTTTCCGCCTCGTCCACACTGCCCACGGCGAACATATCCACCAACGGAGCGATCCTGTGCGCCACCTCTACCAACCCGTGACCGTAGGCATTGTTTTTTACCACAGCGCAAAGTTTGGCGTTGCCCAATATATTCAAAAAATACTTTGTGTTTTGTTCTATTGCGTTCAAGTCGATAATATTCAAACAAAACTCCTTTTTGCAAAAAGCGTTGGCAAAGCGGTTTGTAAATATATTTACAAAACAAGTCGTTTTTGATATAATATACAAATAAACGTTGCATACCCACGCAACCGAGCGAGGTAAAGACACTATGAGATTTCCATTAGTATTTCGGCAACCGTTGATACGCGTTTTGCAGTGGATAATCGCGGTAGTAAGCACCGTCGGTTTGGTATTCGGCATTGTCGTGCTTGCAGGAGCGCATATCGAGGTGACAAGCGGACAGGCAACGCTACTAATTAGCGTATGCTCTTTGACGTTGATAATTGACATTTTGTTTTTGACCATACATTACAAAGTGGACGCGACGCACCTGCGACTCAACATTGCTTTTGTGGACATGTTGAGCGGACGTATCAAATTGGAGAACATTCTCAACATAGTGATACAGGACGGCGTGTTTTACATCAGTTACCTGTGGAAAGGACCCGATCCCGTCATTGCCGCCGTCATGATAAGTCCCAAGCGTTACAAAGAAATGAAAGAACTGCTGATGTCGCAAAATCCCAATATTGTGTTTTACGAAAAGAAAGATGACGAACCTACTGATAGCGAGTAACAACTCGCACAAAATATCCGAAATCAAAACAGCCCTCAAAGGGCATTTTGACAGCATTTGCAGCCTTGACGAGGAGGGCATTGTGTGCGACCCCGACGAAACGGGCAAAACCTTTTTGGAAAACGCCCTGATCAAGGCGCACGCCGTTGCCAAGTTGACGGACAAAATCGTCCTGGCGGACGACACGGGGCTGTGCGTGGCATCGCTTGACGGCGCGCCGGGAGTTTTTTCGGCGAGGTATGCCGTCGGTCACGAAAGTTCCGCCAACCGTCGCAAACTGCTCCGCGAGTTGGAGGGCGTTGCCGACAGACGGGCTTACTTTGAAACGTGCGCGGTTTTGCTCTACCCCGACGGACGTTGCGTAACCGCCGAGGGTCGCGTTGACGGCTACATTTTGACGGAAGAACGCGGCGTTTGCGGCTTTGGGTACGACAGCATATTCTTTTGTCCCGAACTGAACAAAACCTTTGCC
>CANQPI010000008.1 GCA_947625725.1 uncultured Clostridia bacterium
TAATTACGTCAATGTTAGATCCTTGAATAATTAACTCTTATTAACTCTGCGTCATTGCAGCAAAAATCGTTTGATTTGATTTTGCATATTAACACTCGATTAATATTTGATTACTCTAAACTTTTTATTGTTCTATGCAGTTGTCAATGTTCCTTTCTGCCGCAAAACAGCGGCGCTGTTCTAATCAACAGCCTATTAATCATACCACAGCCCTCAATCGGTGTCAACTATTTTTAACAACTTTTTACAAGTTTTTTGGGCTTTTCAAACGGAAAATTTTTTCTTCGAATTTGCCGCAAAAAAGCCTGCCGACGGCGGCGCCGCGATATTGTTTCTTTCCGCAAAAACGCCTTGTTCCGAGAAAAAAAACGCTCTATCGAGCGGAAAGTACTCATATTATACAGCAGGTGATACAAAATTGTCAAACAATTTGCCGTCAAATAACAAAGATACCGCTTGCAAATTGTCCGAAGTCGAACCGAACTCGCCCTGCACCGTGCTGAACGTCGCGCAAAAATGCAACGCCTCGGACAGGTTGGCGGATATGGGCTTTACCGAGGGCGCAAAGGTCAGAATGTTGCGCTTTGCTCCGCTCGGCGATCCGTTGGAAGTGGAAATAAGAGGCTACCGACTGTGCCTGCGCAAGGAAACCGCCGAAAATATAGTAGTAAGCAAAATTTAAGTTCCCGCGACCCACAACGCGCGGCTTGCCGACGAAACTTTCTTCGCGCTTTCCGAACAAGCCGTTTGCGCCGAACTACCTGCAAGGCTTCTGCCGAGCAATAAATAATGTTATGAATAAACATAATATAATAAATAATAAAAAAGACGCTTCGAATATCACCGTTGCGTTGGTAGGCAATCCCAACTGCGGCAAGACAACGCTGTTCAACGCGCTGACGGGAAGCAACCAACGCGTCGGCAATTGGCCCGGCGTGACGGTGGAACGCAAAAGCGGAATTTGTCTTGCGGACAAAACCGTCGCTCTGACGGATACGCCCGGTATTTATTCGTTGCAACCATTTACGCCCGAGGAAAAAGTTGCAAGCGAATACCTGTCCCAAGGAGAGGCCGACGTAATAATCAACGTTGTGGACAGCACCAATTTGGAGCGAAATCTGTTGCTGACGACGCAGTTGATAGAGTTGAACATACCGATAGTCGTGGCGTTGAACATGCAGGACGAAGCGCAAGCCAAAGGAATTGACATTGACGTCAAAAAAATGCAAAAGTTGTTCGGCTGTCCTTTCGTGTGGGTATCCGCCGCACAAAAAACAGGCATAAAAGAACTTGTAGCCGCTTGCAGATCCGTGCGCCGCGCGGGGCAGATAAAGCGCGTTCGGCTCAACGCGGACCAACGGTACAAATTGATAGAACGCGCCGTACAAAACGCCGTCAAACAAAAGCCCTCGTCGCGCAAAATGCAGTTGACGGACAAGATCGACGAAATTTTGCTCAACAAATGGCTGGCGTTTCCCATATTCGCGTTGGTAATGACGGCGGTTTTTTTTGTTTCGGTGGGCGGTCCGGGCGGTTGGCTGACGGATTTGATCAACGAAAAACTCACCCCATACCTGCAATTTGCAATAACAAACGCCCTTAGCGGCGCAAACTCGCCGCTGCTTACGTCGCTCGTTTCCGACGGGATAGTGGGCGGCGTCATGAGCGTGGTAAGTTTTGCTCCGCAAATCAGTTTGCTCTTTGGATGTATTGCCGCGTTGGACGCCTGCGGATACATGGCTCGAATAGCCTTTGTTACCGATCGGGCATTGAAAGGTTTGGGGTTGAGCGGCAGAAGTTTTGTGTGTTTGATACTCGGTTGCGGATGCAGCGTTCCCGCGATAATGGCGGCGCGCACAGTCAAAAGCACATCCGAGCGAGAAACGACCGTAACTCTTGCGCCCTTTGTGCCTTGCTCGGCAAAGTTGGCTTTGATAGCGTTTTTTTCTTCCTACGCGTTCGGAGGAAACGCCCTTGTTGCGGTAAGTTTTTACTTTGCCTCCGTCATAGCGATAATATTGTGCGGACTTGCGCTCAAATTACTCAAAAAGGACGGCGACGGCGTGTTTTTGATGGAACTGCCGCCCTACCGCTTGCCGAAAATTTCCAACGTACTGCGACAAATGTGGGAACGTTGCAAGGCGTTTTTGATAAAGGCGGGTACGGTAATATCGGCGTCGTCCGTTTTGTTGTGGGTACTGACAAACTTCGATTTCGCTTTGCGCCAAGCAACTACCGATAACAGTATGCTTGCGGGTATAGGCAAGGCGATCGCGCCGCTGTTTGTCCCGTTGGGCTTTGACGACGGGGGTTGCGGTTGGCAGTTGTCGGTCGCAACGCTATCAGGATTGGCGGCGAAGGAAACGGTCATATCCGCATTGCAGATACTGTTGCCGCAAGGGTTGAATAACGCCGTATCCGCGCTCGGAGCGTACAGTTTTGTGCTGTTCAACCTGTTTACCGTTCCGTGCGTGGCAGCGGTAAGCGCAAGTTTTTCGGAATTGGGCAGTTGGAAAAAGGGGTTGAAAGCGGTTCTTTTTCAAATCGGCACGGCATACCTGCTGTCGCTGACGGTATATCGTCTGGGAAAACTGCTGTTGACCTATCCGTTGCAGTGCGTTGCGGCGATAACTTTGACGGCGTTGCCGTTGTTGCTTGTTTTTTTCAAAAAACGCGTCGGGTGCGGCGGCGATTGCTCCAAATGCTTGCGGTGCAAAAAATAAGGGCGAACGTTTGCGAACGTTCGCCTTTGAAAACATCTGCCGCTATGCGCCGCGCCGAAATTTCGGTCAAGCGATCAAGCGATAAACTCGTTGTAAAGAATGTTGCGGTCCACAAGCGTCATACGCTCGATTTTGGCAAAGTCCACCGCCGACCGATCGAAATATACGTTGGTGAGCGCCATGCAACCGTTTACGTCGTAATATCTCATTCCGTCGCTGACGCGAGCCACATCCGCCTTGTTCAAAACTCTGTCGGCGATCAAACACCCCACCGCAAAAGTGTAGCCGTTTTGCTCCGCCAACAGGTCGATACCGTGATTGTCAATTACGGGAGTGAGTTTGACTTGATAACCTTTGCGACTGAACAAGCGCGCAACATAAATGACAAATTGCGTGCGATCCATCTTGGATATTTGCTCGAACTTTTCGTCCGCGGTCTGCTGTTTGCCCACGCGCACCAACGCTATCGGTTGCTCGGCGCGAGATTTCTTTTCGGTCGGGGCGGGTCTGACGGCAACGCTCGTTGGTTGCCGTTCGGTATTCGGTTCGTCATCCCTCAATTGCCAAAGCCCGAAACTCGTCACAGCGGCGATCGCTCCCGCCGCGAACAATATCGCTCCCGCCCAAAAATCGACGGAAGCCGCCGTGCGGTGGGCTTCTTCGCCGAAATACGGCAAAAAGAAGTAAAGCAAAATAAGCGTCGTTCCCGCCAGCAGCGACAGTATTGCCGATACAAGCGTTATTACAATAGGATTTGTTTTTTTTCTCTTGTTGTTACGCATAGATCCCCGTTAATTATAACTTTGTGCAAAGTTTGCGAATTTTACTTGCCCTGTTCGGTGCGGAATTGCCGCACGAAATTGCGTATCTGACGGCGCGTTTTGAGTACTGTTTTTTTGCCCGAAGTCGCGTTCAGTTTGTCAAACAACGTTTGCCGACGCGCTTTGGTACGCCCCTCCCAAAGTACCCAATGCCGAAAACTGCGGTCGAACTTTTCGGGACAGCCCAGATCGGGTCGGGCGATTTTGCGAAATTTTCGGTAACGTCTGTATGCCGACCAAAAGCAAGTCCAACGGTTGAGCAACAACAAAACGGTCAAATCCGTTTGTTCAAACCGCTCGGGCGCGATCTTGCCCCAATTTCCGTCCAAAACCCAACTGTCGTGTTCCGCTAAAAATTTTCGCACCGTCTGCGATTGTTCTTCGTCGGTGCGTTCCTGCCAATCGCCGTAGAAATGGGTGCTGTCCAAATGCAACACGGGCAAATCGGCGATTTCGCCGAGTTTTTGCGCAAGAGTGGATTTTCCGCTGCCCGAATATCCGATTATCTGTATTTTCACAAAGACCCCCTTTTTCGGCATGCAACGCTTGAAAGTGTTCAGGTTTTGAGCAATTCCAAAACGCTCTTGCGACGAATACGCAACAACGCAAACACAAAAAACAACATAGCCGCCGCGAACACCGCCGCTATCGACAGCGCCAACAACTGCGCCATAAGCGTCGGAGATAAACTCATAGAAATTTTTGTGCCCAACGCCACCAATTCCGTAATTGCGGCGTAGCCCACTACCGAACCGACAAGCGCGAGCGGCAAAGACGCGGCAAACATCAACACCACTTGCGCAAAGAGCAATCTGTACAAGTTGTTCGAGCCGAGTCCGCAACTGAGCAAAATGCCGCCCGTCCGCGAAAAGGCGAGGACAAACTTGTTCATCACAAGCATCACCGTCAATACCAGACTCAACGCCAACACCGAACCCACAACATAATATACGTTGAGTACTACCGTTTTGATTTTGTTCAAAAATTCCCGTTGTTGATATGCTGCCACGCCGCAGTAGGTAAGTCCGTATTCGGAGGCAATATCGCCGAGTTCGCCCTCGCCCAGGTCGCTCCACTCGTTCAACAGGTACACGTGGCGCGTTACGGGCGGGAGATTGACGCCGTTTTCGCGCGAAAATATCACGCTGGGACGTATTTGCCAATCTTCGCTGTGTCCCGACAACTCGTAGTACTCCTTGACGATCACTCCCGTCACGCGGACATAGCGCATACCTATCACGCTCATGTAGTCGTCCACTTCTATATCGCCGTTTTCTCCCAAACGGATACTCAAATTTTTACCCAAAACGTCCTCGGCGCGCAGACCGTAACCGTTGAGCATGCGCTCGGATACAAGCGCGTCGTTTTCGCCCGAGGGCAGTTCGCCTATGTAAAAAGAATCTTTGCCGAAACGCAGTTTGAGTTCGCTCGCGTCCGCCTCGGTAAACGGATAAAATTCATCGTCGGAAGCGTTTTGCAGTTTGTACAGCCACAAATATTGCGGCTCCTGCTCCGCGTCGAAGCGGAAACTGCGATCCGTGCCGTAAAAAGTGACGGTGACGTAGTTGGTAGTTACCGTCGGAACGTTTACGCCGACGTTCTTTTCCATAAATCCGCTAAGGTCGTATATGCCTATTTCGCTGTGACGGAACTCGGGCAAACTCCGTTGCGCCAATTGCGCCGACACATCCTCGTCGCCGAAAAAGTAGTTGGAGGAAACGGTTTGTTCAAACAAATCTTGACGGCGCGTTTCTATCGAAAGCGTAAACGCCGCAAAAAGGCAAATAAGTACGGAAAGACAAGCGAACACAAGGCACAGTTTGGCATTTATCCACTTGTGGGCGCGCATACAGTACGCCGCCAATTTGAATACGGGTTGGCGTTTGCTATTCATAGCGCACCTCCTGCGCGACGGGCAGTCGCGATCTACGCCAAGACGTCAACGCAAACGCCGCCGTAGCGACAATCGCGCCCGCGCCTGCCACCGACAACGGCAACCACACGCGGTAGTGATAGGGGTAAACCGAGCCGAACATCTGCGTGCAAACGTTCAACAAATGTTTGCTCAACAGGACGGACAGTCCCGAACCCAAGACTACGGAAAGAATTATCAACGTCACCGCGATAGAACAATACACCGTCGCTATCACGGCGTTTGTCGCTCCCAACAATTCAAAACGGCACATTTGCCCTTTGCGTTCGCGGAAAAACGTTGTTATGAGCGCGTACAAAACAAACAGCAACATCACGCCCAAAAGCGCGGCAAGAGAGCCGTACAACGTTTGTACCAACGCGATATTTTCTCTGTTGACGGTCATTGCCCAAGATATTACGTAGGGCGTGCCCTCTTTGTCCAGACGGTCGCACAGTTTGTTGAGGCGCGCGCAGGAGGCAAAACCGAAATACACTTCGTCGCAGACGGCGTCGTCCGTTTGCTCCACCACGTAAAAATAAGTTGCGGGCAACAAAACTTCGTCCATGCCGTACTTGTGCGAAACAGATTCGCGCTCATACACGCCCAAGACGACATACTCTTGTTCGTCGTCGCTCCCTACCGCTTTGAAGCGCAACTCGTCGCCCGTTTCGACGTCCAATTCCCTTGCGACGTAGTCGGAGAGCAACACGCCGCGACGGGGTTCGAATTCGACAAGTTTTTGCAAGCGGTCGGCATAGCGCAGATCCGTCAAATAACCGTGACGTTCGTTGCGGTACTCCATGTCGCCGCCCAACTGCGTTATTTCGTCCGTCAAAAACACTTTGCCGACGGGCGAAATCAACTCGACGTTTTGCGTTTTGCCATCTGCCGCCGCATAGCAGACAGCCGCTCCGTAGTCCGAAGCGCGACTCATGCTCACATCGTCCAAACGCACGGCAAAACTTTCTCCGCCAAGTGCTTCGAAGTAATGCTTTTTGCTTGAATCCATACCCTCTACCATGCCGACGGGCGTATCTATCAGCACCGAAGTTACGCTCAAAAAGGCTGCGGCAAACGCAGTGAGTATCACGAAAGTGACCGCAAGCGAACGTTTGAGGAAGGACGCTTCCAACAAGATAAGTCTAACCAACTTTTTCATCGGCGCAGACGTCCCCCACTATTTTGCCGTCGGACATGGTAACTATACGGCGCGCGCGAGCGGCGTCCTCGGCGTCGTGCGTTACCATGACTATGGTTTTGCCCGAATCGTGCAGTTGACACAGCAAATTCATTATGTTTTCGGAATTTGCCGAATCCAGATTGCCGCAAGGCTCGTCGGCGAGAATGTACTTCGGGTCGTTGACGATTGCGCGGGCGATCGCCACGCGTTGTTGCTCTCCGCCGGACAGCGTGCGAGCCTTATCTCGCGATTTGCGGCTCAACCCCACCAACTCCAACGCCGAGTTTACGCGCGAGGCATTGTCCCCCACCTTGCCCGCAAGTATAAGCGGCAATTCCACGTTTTCAAACACGGTAAAACTCGGTTCGAGATAGAATGCCTGAAAAACAAATCCGACCGTTTTGTTGCGATAGGAGGCTATTTGTTTGGAACTTTGTTGGAACAGATCCGTCCCGTCCACAAGCACGCTGCCTGAACTTGGTACGTCCAACGTGCCCAATATGTTGAGCAACGTGGATTTGCCGCTGCCGGACTTGCCTGTAATGGCGACAAAATCTCCGTCGGCAATTTCCAAATCCACGCCGTCCAAAGCATAAAAATCCTGCTTGCCCGAAATGTATTTTTTGCTGAGTTGTCGAATGGAAATCACTTTTGTTCTCCTTGTCGCGATTCGGATATGTATATATGATAATATTTTATATTAAATTTGTCAAAACGTAAATAGTTTGCGACGAATTTTATCCCCGACGTTTGCACGAGTTGCGGGTTGCATTTTTCAAAAAACGTTTACAAACGTCCGAAATGGTGATACAATATTAAACAACAGCGAATTATTGGCGGTCAAAACCCGTCTGCCTGCTCTGAAAAATTTGTACAACAGTCTGTAAAGCGAACGCTTAACAAAATATGAGCAAGAATAAAGACGTAAAACAATATCCGAACCAACCCGTTTGGAAAGGAACGGCAAAATTTTTGAGAATGTTTTTCAAAAAGCCGAAAATTTTGAGTCTGTCGGGCGAACTGAACGACAGAGCCGTTTTTGTTGCCAATCACGCGGCTATGTTCGGTCCCGTCATGTACAATTTGTATTTGCCCGCGCAATTTGCGCAATGGGGAGCGTGGCCCATGTTGGGCACCTGGAAACAACGCTATCACTACTTGCACGACGTGTATTTCATTCAAAAAAGGCACAAAAACAAATTTGCGGCAACGCTGTTGGCGTTGTTCGAGGCGGGATTTTCGCCAATGTTTTACAAAGGACTGCGCGTTTTGCCAAGTTACAACGACCAACGCTTTTTGATCACGTTGCGCAAAAGTATTCAAGTGCTGGACAGCGGCAAAGGCGTGATTATCTTCCCCGAAAACAGCGACGACGGCTATCACGAAACATTGACGGAGTTCTACGCGGGGTTTGTGGAACTTGCCAAATACTACCGCAAAAGAAAGGGCGAGGACGTCCCCATTTATCCCGTCTACTATCACGCCAAACTCAAAAAGATCGTGATCGGATTTCCGTCATATTACAGCGAATACGAGGCAAAAGGAATGGATCGTAAACAAATAGCCAACGAATTTTGCCGACAGGTAAACGAACTGTTTGAACAACACATCAAAGAATAAACAAACTGTTGCAAAAAAATTTACACATTTTAGCAGATCCGCCGCCGTTGCGGCGGGTTTTTTTGCGCCGTGACGCTTTTGCGCGCACTGACCGTTGCAGACGTTTTTCGCGTACCCGTCGCGACGTTTTGGGCGACAAATACAACAAAATACACAAAAAAAACTTGCCCCATGTCGTCATTTTGACGTTTGGGGCAAGTTTTGTTAAACTACTTTTTTCTGCGTTTGACAACGACTATGACGACCGCCGCGACAGTCGCCGCCGCACCGACGCCTGTCACTATCCACCACCACGGGAACGTACCGTTCGGGTCGGTCGGAGCAACGGGATCGCTCGGCGTAGTAGGATGTACCGAACCGTTCTCCGAAATAACAAGAACAAACTCCTTGGTTTGGGGAACGTTGAAGTTGGCGGTATCGTCAACGGCGAATATCACTTTGACGGCATATTCTCCCGCGGTCGTAGGCGCGCCGTCCAACTTTGCACCATTCGAATAGTACTCTACCGCTGCCGTTACGCCCGCGGGCAAATTGATTACCGTCAACTCTTTGGGCAAGCCGTTGTAGGCAACGGAAAAACCGTCGGCGGCGGGGGCGGAGTCGTCCACTCGGTATTCAACGCGCGTCATGTCGATATCCGCTTGCAAAACGGTCAAAACAAACGTGACCGAGTCGCTCGTGCCGTCGCGCCATTGCCCCTCCTTGGGGGACGCGGTCAACGCGTACACGCCTACATTCACCGCAGACAAACCGCCGCTATCCAACGTCGCGCCTTGCGGCACGGGGCCAAAGGACATTTTGCCTGCGCTCGGGATAGCAAGAGTGATTTTGTTGCCGTTGTAGGTCCTTGTCAGAGTGAGTTGATCGCCGACGGGCTTTGTGGGAGGAAGTTTGTCGTCCTCGATCACAAGCGTAAAAGTCGCCGTATATGTACCCATGACATTTACAACGTACTCGCCCGACTCCGAAGGAGGTTCCGAAAGTTCCACTCCGTTTTGATAAAACTTGACGGAACGCGACTTAACGTCGATATTGAGCAACCCCACATGCTTTTGTTTGCCGTCGTAGGGTACGGTAACGGAGCCGTTTTGAACAAGATAGCCCGAAACAAGTATCGCGACGTCGTCGGAGGGCAACACGGTGTAGACGCATTCTTCTACCCAACCGAACGCCGCGCTCTTTACAAAGGTCACGTCGTAATTGTTGTAAACGCCGTTTTGTATTTCCACATCATAAGTGCCGACAGGCATATCGGCGTCAAACGGATATACTTTGCCGTCCGCGCGGCTTGTCAAAACGGGAGATATTTCGCCCAGATCTTCTATGTCGTCATCGCCGACAAATGCGCCGTACAGCGCGCCCAATCTCAGATTTTTTACGGTGGGAGTTTGTCCGAAAACGTGAAAACCGCCCTCCGTATCGCCGTAAATATGCACTTCCAACGGACGCGGCTCGATAGTCAGAGTAAATTCAACGGGGTCTGCCGTGCCGTCCGCCCACTTGCCCGACTTGGGAGCGGCTTCGAGCGTGTACGTACCCGCGTCAACCGCGGAAAGAATACCGTAACCGAACGCCGCGCCGTCGGGTATGTCGCCGAGATCCATCTCGGTGTAATCGGGGATCGCCAACGTGTGCGTACACCCGTCGTACTGCGCGACAACCGTTTGCGACTGCGGTTTGCCAACGTTTTCGTCATGTTGAGAACCGTTTTCTATTGCGGTGAGATTGAGGTGTATTGCAGGACGAACATATTGCGATTGATTGCTACGGCTATCAACGTTTTTCGTACCCATACTGCCCGTTATATCCAGCGCATAAGCCGCGTCGCCGCTTGGGCGCGTTTCCGTTTGCGTATTGCCCGAACGCAGCCAAGAGCCGTGCGCATGACTGTCCGTCGTGGTCTGATCCCAGACGGTGTTCCACAAACCCGCGTCATACTTTTTGCCCTCGGGGAAATAATATGTGCCGTGTTCGTCCGTTTGAAAAGACGTAAAAGTGCCGTGTCCCGTTTCGGAAAGAGATGGCAACCACAGTTTATCTGTTTTCCAATCGGCATATCCGTTTTTTGCACGGTAGTCATAGCCGTCTTGGACATTGTAGTTCAGCCCGTCCTCGGCATAACCCTCGTTCAAATTGTCAAAAGGATCTTGCAATATATTGCCGACATTATCTCTGAACTCGGGCAGCAAAACGGAACTGCGCTCATTGGCTTGGTAGGCGATATTTTCAGGCGCGACAAGATATTTGTCAAAGGATGAGAGAAATATCTTCCACTCGTCCGCTTGCACGCTCTTGCCGCTTGTAAGTTGCGTTGCGCTTGCCTCCGCCAAATAGTCGGTACCGTTGAGGTAGGCGCGAATGTAACTGCTCGAATACATATTCATTGGATACGGGTCATACTGCGTTTGAGGCGTGTTTTGCCAAGTAAAACCGTCCAACTGACAAGCCGACCACGGTTGCGCGTCTGACGTCCACGCCAACCAAAGCGTCAAAATTACGTTTCCGTCGCAGTCCGTCGTGAGATGCACGGGAGTCCATTTTTTGTTGCCCAGCATAACCGTAAAACCCAACTGCGCAAAGTCGCCCGCACCCGTTCCCGTCGCTCGATATTCCTCCGAGGCGACTTTGTTCGCGGCGGTATTTAACTGTTGTAGCGACGTTGCGCCGCTTACCAACTGACAGTACAGTTTGGAAAGTTCGCTCTTGACAAACGAGCCGTTGCCATCGTCCAAAACCGCAGTCGAAGTCGGTTCGGAACGCCATGCGTTCGCTTGCCGAGCGGGCATGCTCAAAGCGATTGCCAACGCCGAAAACAAGATCAAAGCCAATATCGAAAGGTACACATATCTGTTTTTTGTCATGATTACCTCCCAAAAGTAATCTAAACTAAAATATAAACAAAATTTTTTTATTTGTCAATATATGCCAAAACAATGATTTGCGAATTTTTTTCACCCGTAACGGCGCGCCGTATGCCGAGCAATTTTGCCCGAAACAAAAACCAACCTCGCGGTTTGTGAGGTTGGTTTGTTTGAACAACAAACAAGATATTCGAAGTTTTTAATATTAGGACAGTTCGAACATACCCGTGTACAATTGGTAATATTTGCCTTTTTGCGCTATCAAGTCGTCGTGACTGCCTCGTTCGATAATCACGCCGTTTTCCAACACCATGATTGCGTCGCTGTTGCGAACGGTGGAGAGTCGGTGCGCGATTACAAAGGTCGTGCGCCCCTCCATCAACGCGTCCATACCCTTTTCGATAAGCCACTCGGTACGCGTGTCGATACTGCTTGTCGCTTCGTCCAAGATCAGCACGGGCGGATCGGCAACGGCGGCGCGAGCAATGGCGATAAGTTGCCGCTGACCTTGGGACAGGTTTTCGCCGTCGCGCGTGAGCATTGTGTTGTAGCCCTCGGGCAAATGTTTGATGAATTGGTGCGCGTTGGCGGAACGGGCGGCGGCAATGCACTCCTCGTCGGTGGCGTCCAACCGTCCGTAGCGGATATTGTCCAAAACCGTACCCGTAAACAGGTGCGTATCCTGCAACACCATGGCGAGCGAACGCCTCAGATCCGCCTTTTTGATTTTGTTGATATTGATACCGTCGTAGCGAATTTTGCCGTCAGGCACGTCGTAGAACCTGTTGATAAGGTTGGTTATCGTGGTTTTGCCCGCGCCCGTACTGCCCACAAAGGCGATTTTTTGCCCCGGGTGAGCGTACAGCGACACGTCGTGCAACACCGTTTTGCCCTCCTCGTAGCCGAAAGTCACGTCCTCGAACACCACGTCGCCTTTCAGTTCCGTATAGGTGACGGTGCCGTCACCGTGAGGATGTTTCCAAGCCCAATGTCCCGTGCGCGCGTCGCTTTCGGTTATGTTGCCCTGTTCGTCAACAACGGCGTTTACCAACGTTACGTAACCTTCGTCCGTTTCGGTCGGCGTATCCATAAGCGCAAACACGCGCTCGCCGCCCGCAACCGCCATGAACAACAAATTGATCTGTTGAGAAACTTGCTGTATCGGCATTGTTATGGTGCGCACATACAGCAAAAACGCCGCAATTGTACCCACATAGTTGAGCGGATTGTCGGATTTGACGGCGATTATCGCGCCGAAAATGGCGATCCCCGCGTAGAAGAAGTGGGACATATTGTTCATTAT
Source organism: uncultured Clostridia bacterium (assembly GCA_947625725.1). Classification (GTDB taxonomy): domain Bacteria; phylum Bacillota; class Clostridia; order Christensenellales; family CAG-314; genus Fimimonas. Next base: position 12,424 of record CANQPI010000008.1, read on the forward strand.
CGGTCCCATGATGTTGGCGTAACTGTTGGCGCGCGTCGATACCGTCGCCCAATGACTGTTGATTTTGTCAAATTCTTCCGCGGCGATCTTTTCGTGGTTAAACACTTTTACCACTTTTTGTCCTTCCGTCATTTCTTCGATGTAGCCGTTGAGTTTGCCCACCGCGGCTTGTTGCGCCACAAAGTTCTTTTTGGAGCGACCGCCGATAACCTTGACGAGAATGCCCATCACCACCAACATCCCCACCATTACCAACGCCAATCTCCATTCCATTACGAACATTACCACAAACACGCCCAAAATGGTGACAAAACTGCTGACGAACTGCGGCAAAGCGCGAGCGATAAACTCGTTCATCATGTCGATATCGTTGGTGTAGCGGCTCATCAATTCGCCGTGAGTTGTTCCGTCAAACACTTTGACGGGCAATGACTGCATGTGCGTGAACAATTCGTCGCGCAAACGCTTTATCGTAGAGGTGGATACGGCTATCAGCAGACGGTTGAACAGGTAGTTGGAAAGCAAAGCCAACACGTATATCCCTGCCATCAGTCCCACTACCGCGCCGAGGTATGTCAATTTGTCGCCCGAAATGGCGTACTTGTCGATAAAGGACAGACCTGTAAGAGCAACGTCGGTAGATTGAGCGTCCATAGCCAAGCCGTTTATCAACGGTTTGAGCAGCGACGTTGCCAAAACGTTTGCAACGCTTTGCACAAACACGCACACAAATACCACCACCATGCGCCACTTGAACGGTTTGAGATAGCCGATCAATCTGCCCAATGTGCCTTTGATATTTTTGGGACGCTGTGCGCCCATATATTTATTACTGCGCGGAGGCATCAGTTTTCACCCCCTTTGTCGGAATTTTCAACGCCGTCGGAATCCACCGTGCCTTTTTGTTGCGAACGGTAAATTTCGCGGTAAATAGAGTTGGTAGCAAGCAATTCGTCGTGAGTGCCCACGGCGTTGATCTTGCCGTCGTCCAAAATTACTATCTTGTCGCAATCCTGCACCGACGACAGACGTTGAGCGATTATTATCGTGGTCATATCGGCGGAAAGTTCTTTGAGCCCTTTGCGTATCTGCGCGTCGGTAGCGGTATCCACCGCGCTGGTAGAGTCGTCCAAAATCATTATTTTGGGCTTTTTGAGCAAAGCGCGGGCAATGCACAGCCGCTGTTTTTGTCCGCCGGAAACGTTTACGCCGCCTTGACCGAGATCCGTTTCGTAACCGTCGGGGAAGGACATGATAAAATCGTGCGCGCAAGCGGCTTTGCACGCCGCTTCGATCTCCTCCTGCGTGGCGTCCTTGTTGCCCCACAAAAGATTTTCGCGTATCGTGCCGCTGAACAGCACGTTCTTTTGCAACACCATGGACACGCCCTCGCGCAAGTTGTGCAGTCCGTAATCCCTCACGTCCGTGCCGTCCACAAGAATTTGACCGTTTAGCACGTCGTAGAAACGGGGTATCAATTGCACCAGACTACTCTTGCCGTCGCCCGTGCCGCCGATTATGCCTACCGTTTCGCCCGTGGCGACGGACAGGTTGATATTTTCCAAAGTGAGGTTATCGGCATTGTCGGAATAACTGAAATCGACGTTTTTGAACTCGATATTGCCGCTGTTCACCGTTTTGTCCGTCTGCGCGCCGTCCTTGATGGAAGAATCCGTTTCCAACACTTCATAGATACGGTCGATACTTGCGCGGGACATAACGAGTTGCACCGCAATGAAACATATCATCATTACGCTGCTCAGTATCTGCGTGCAGTAGTTCATCATGGCAGTGAGCGTGCCGCCCTGCATGTCGCCGACGGCTATATCTTTACCGCCGATAATTAGCAAGCCGATGATCGTTGCGTACATGATAAGACTGGTTAGCGGATTCATCAAAATCATCAATTTTTCCGCTTTGAGTTGCGCCTTGCGCACTTGCTCGGTAGATTCGCGGTACTTTTGCTCCTCGTAGTCCTCCCTGACAAACGCTTTGACGACGCGTATCGCGACGAGATCTTCCTGCACGTCGGCGTTCATCTTGTCGTAGCGTTTGAGCATGGCTTTGAACAGAGGATGTACTCGCGTGGCAATGAGAAACATCACGATACCCAATGCGGGTATCGCCCCGAGAAACACCCACGCCATTTTCGGCTCGGTTTTGAACGCCATCACAGTACTGAAAACAAGCATTGCGGGCGCACGAATGACGGTGCGAATGATCATCATAAAGGCGTTTTGAGCATTGTTTACGTCCGTAGTGGAACGCGTGACAAGACTTGCCGTGCTGAATTTGTCCACGTTGGCGAAACTGAATCCCTGTATTCTGTCAAACAGCCGAGCGCGCATGTTTTTGGAAAATCCCGCGCCCGCAACCGCGCACAACCAGCCCGCCAAACTGCCGAACGTCAGGGACAACACTGCGCAAACCACCATCAAAATACCATAACTGTACACCGTGTTGAGCAAAATATTTTTGTCCCCCAACACGAGCGTGCTTGCGGCATAGGTCTTTAATGCGTGCGTGCCGCCCTGAAAATCGTAGACGGTCATAGCCGAAGCCAAGCCATTCATCTCCTCGTCTACCGCGAACAGTTGCATGGTGTTGAGGATATTAGCCATGAATATCGGCAACACTACTTCCAACGCCGTTTCGCACAATACCAACAGTATCGTAAAAACAGACGGGGCTTCGTAGCCCTTGGCTCCTTTCAAAAGTTTTCTTACCAAATTTTTGCCCCCTTCTTGTCCCGCTCTCTCCCCGAGAGAGCATGAGCGCAATTTAACAAAGTATAGATAGAGGTATTATATACTAATTAAAAAATTTTGGATACCGAATTTACACCCAATGTTACAAAAAATTCACTTTTGTACCGTATTTACCGCCCCAATGCCCTCGGTACGAAAAAACAGCCGAACTTCGAGAACGACTGTTTTGAAGTTCAAAGCGAATATGCAGGCGACTTTTTTACGCAACGTTCGTCGGGCAAGTCGCGTTCGACAAAGTTTGTCCGATTGCCCTGCGGCTAACGGTCGAAACTATTTTTCGAAGAAAATGACGTTTTTGTCGCCAAGTATCGCGGCAAGTTCGTACACTATGCCCGTGCAATTGCGAACGGTCGTTTCCAAGGCGTAGGTTTTGCCCTCGATACGGAACTTGACGGGTATGTCGCCGGGGTACTGTTGAAGTTTTTTCAACGTCCTGTCGTATTTTTCCTCGTCGCGTTCTTCCATTTTGAGCCAAAGAGTGACGTTACGCGCCTGCTCGGCGTGTGATTGCTCCTCCGCGGGTTCGCCGTCGCGCGGGTTGATCAGTTCGCGTATGACGATCTTGTAACCGTCGCGCGAATCCCCCAACATTCCTTTGATCACCAAAAAGGCGTCCTCCGCAAACAATGTTTTGTATTTTTCGTAAGCGGAAGCGTACAAACCGACTTCGATAGAGCCGAATTTGTCCTCCATAACGCCGAAAGCCAACTTTTGATTATCTTTGCCGACGGTGACGCGCACCTCATGCAAAATACCGCCCGTAACAACCGCGCGTTTGCGAACAGTGGGACGCACGTAAACTACGTCCTCGCCGTCCTCCTGCTCGACGGGGTTGGTTTCGTTGGTATCGAAATCGAAGCGATAGCGCGACTTGATGTCGTCGTAGTCGTCCAGAGGACTGCCCGTCATGTACACGCCCAACACGTCGTTTTCGAAGTTGTAGAGTATCTGTTTGGGAAACTCTTTGACCTGCGTATGCGCGGGGCGCGACGAACGTTGAATATCCGGCACCAAATCGAAAATGGAAATTTGACCCGTGGCGCGGGTTTTGAGGCTTTCCAAAGCCTCGTTGAACTCGTCGTTGTAGTACTGCATCATGTCGGCTCGGGTACGTCCGAAGCAGTCGAACGCGCCGCCCTTGATAAGGTTCTCCACCATACGCTTGTTGAGGAAACTTTGTCCCTCGCGCGCCGTCGCAGTCGTTTCGCGCTCATAACAACGTTCGAACAGATCCTGCATATCTCTGAATTCGCCGCCGCGTTCGCGCTCGTCAACGATCTTTTTGACAACGCCCACGCCTATGTTGCGTATTCCGCCCAAGCCGAAACGGATCGCGCCGTTTTCCACGCGAAATTCGTCGCGGCTCTTGTTTATGTCGGGAGGCAAAACGGCAATTCCCTGCGATTTGGCGTAAGCCATGTATTTTTTTATTTGCGAAATGTCGTTGATACGATTGTTGAGCAACGCGCAAATAAACTCAACGGGGTAGTAATTTTTGAGCCAAGCGGTTTGATACGTCACGTAAGCGTAACACGTGGCGTGCGATTTGTTGAATGCGTATTGCGAAAAGTCGAACAGTTGTTTCCATATAGCCTGCGCGATTTCCGCGCTGACGCCGTTGTTTATGCAACCGGGAACGGTTTCGCCGTTGGTCCAAGTGCCGCCGTTGATGAACAACTTGCCCAAGTCCTCCATCATTTGCACTTTCTTTTTGCTCATGGCATAGCGAACGTTGTCCGCAAGCGCCATGGAAAATCCCGCCAACTTTTGCACCAACTGCATTACCTGCTCTTGGTACACGATACAGCCGTTGGTAACGCTCAATATCGACTCCATCAACGGGTGGAGATATTTGATCTTGGATTTGTCGAATTTGCAATCTATATAGTCGCCGATAAATTGCATCGGTCCTGGACGATACAGACTTATTCCTGCGATAATCTCCTCCAAATGCGCGGGCTTCATTTTGTGCATAAGGTCGCACATGCCGCCGCTCTCCAATTGGAAAATACACATTGTGTCGCCGCTGCTGATCAAATCGAACACTTTGGGATCGTCGTAGTTGTCCGCGCCGAACTCCACCTTGACGCCGTAGTCCTCGTACACGTAATCGCACGCCTTTTTGATGTCCGTCAAAGTGCGCAGACCGAGAAAGTCCATTTTGAGCAATCCCAATTCTTCCACTTCCGTCATGGTGTACTGCGTGGTTACGATACCGCCCTTGGCGAGAGAACCGCCGTTGGTTTGCAAGGGAACGTGGTCGGATACCTTTTCGCGGCAGATCACCACGCCCGCGGCGTGCATTCCCGTTTGACGGGGCGAACCCTCTATACGCTTGGCTATGTCTATGAGATTGTGCGTGGCAGGGTCGTCGTAGGCGCGTTTGAGTTCGTCGGAGATATAGGTATCTTCGGGGTTTTTGTAAGGCACTTCGCCCAAAAGGTGGCGCAAAGTGTACTTGAAGTTGTCGGGGACCATTTTGGCAAGGCGGTTGGACTCGGACATGGGAAAACGCATCACACGCGCAACGTCGCGAATGGCGTTCTTTGCCGCCATAGTGCCGAAAGTAACTATCTGACACACGTTGTCGTTACCGTACTTGCGATGAACGTAGTCGATAACCTCGCCGCGACGATCCATGCAAAAGTCCACATCGAAATCGGGCATGGACTTGCGCTCGGGATTGAGAAAGCGTTCGAACATCAGATTGAAACGGAAAGGCTCCACCTCGGTGATCCCTATCAGGTAGGCGATAACGCTGCCCGCGCCGCTTCCGCGACCGGGTCCTACCGGTATTCCGTTGGTCTTGGCGTAGTTGATGAAGTCCCAAACGATAAGGTAATAGTCTACAAATCCCATTTCGCAAATGACTTTGTACTCGTACTCTATGCGTTTGATAACTTCTTCGCTCGGGTCGGGATACTTTTTTGTCAAGCCCTCTTGCACCAACTTCCACAGGTAATCCGACGAGGACATGCCGTCGGGCGGCGTGTAGAGAGGCAAAAGTTTTTCTTTGCCGAAATCGACGTCGCATTTGTCGGCTATTTCCAAAGTGGTTTCCATAGCCTCGGGAACGTTGGGGAACAACGCCGCCATTTCGTCGTAATCTTTGAGATAAAATTCCTCTCCCTGAAACTTCATTCTGTCGGTGTCGTCCAGATATCTGCCCATTTGTACGCACAGCATGACGTCTTGCAGTTCGGCGTCCTCCTTGCGAAGGTAGTGAACGTCGTTGGTGACTACGATCTTTATGCCCAATTCGTGCGCAAGTTCGATCAATTGCGGCATAACGGCGTCCTCCTCGGCAATGCCGTGCCGCTGTATCTCGATATAGTAGTCCTCGCCGAAAAGAGCCTTGTACCTGAGAGCCAACTCGCGCGCTTCCTCGGGACGATCGGCAAGCAACAGACGGGGCAACTGTCCCGCGATACAAGCCGAAAGGCATATCAAGCCCTCCGAATACTTTGAAAGCGTTTCGAAGTCGATACGGGGCTTGTAGTAGAAACCCTCCACCCATGCTATGGAGTTGAGTCGGCACAAATTGTAGTAACCGACGTTGTTCTTGGCAAGCAGTATCAAGTGGAAATATTCTTTGTTTTCAAAGCCGACGTTGTGCAAATTTTCGCACAAGTAAAACTCGCAGCCGATTATCGGTTTTATGCCTGCGGCATGCGCCGCCTTCAAAAACTTCCAGGCGCAATACATGTTGCCGTGATCGGTCACGGCAATGGCGGGCATGTTGAGTTCCTTGCAACGGGCGAGCATTTCGTCTATACGCGTAGCGCCGTCCAAAAGGCTGTATTCGGTGTGAAGATGAAGATGAACAAAAGGTTTCATAATTTTTCCTCTGTAAAATTACTCGACAAGATCGAGCAATCGGGCAAAGCGGTGATTTGCGCCGCTCTTGGATATGTGAAGCAAAGCGGCGATCTCGTCCAAAGTGGCTTCGGGATTTTGCTCGCGACACACGGCGATCTGTTTGAGGCTGTCGGGCAAACCGTCAAACGCTCCGCGTTGTCGCAAAGTTTGTATCGCGTCCAACTGTTTCGAAGCGGCGGCGACCGCCTTTTCGATATTGGCAACCGTGCAGTTGCTCTGTCTGTTTGCCACGTTGCGAACGCTGCGCGCAACAAGAACGTTTTCCAATTTCAGATACGTTTGAGTGGCGTCTACGTACACCAAATAGTCGGCAATGCGTTCGCTTTCTTTCAAATAGAGGACAAAGCCGTTTTTGCGCGGCGTAGATCTGAAATCGACGTCGGGATAAGCGTCAAAGACGGCTTGGGCAAACTCTTTGTCGGAAAATCTCACTTCGAGATGATATTTGGAGCGGCCCGACCCTTCTTGGGGATTTTCGCTTTGCGGAATGGTAACGGAGCCGCACGCGACAAACAACCCTTGCATAAAAGCGCGCTTGCAACAGGGCGAATCGGGCACGAGCGACTTTGCGTCGGAAATGACCAACAGTCCGTTTGAGTCCAACTCCGTCAAATGCAATTTCGCGCCCAAGGCGGAATCGAACTTGCAAGTGTACACAGCCGTCTTTTTGGCGCTGAGATTGTAGGGTTCGATCGTAGAGTTGACGTTCAAACGCTCTGCCGCCAGACGACTGCAAAGGTTCAAAAAATCAACGTTGTCGCTCTCGACGCTGAAACAATAACCGCCTCGCCCGAGCGTGATCGAACCGACAGACTTCAAAACGGCGGCAAGAAACGCCGTCGCGCAACATGGCTTGGCGTTTCTAACCGATCTCATAATTTCATTCTTGGCGCTTTGCGAAATCGTCATCGTCCTTCCACCCCACAAGACAAAGTTCCGTTTTGGCGCAAATGCCGTACTTGTCCCAAAGGGTTTCCTTTATGTGTTGTATAATTAAGTATATATCCAAAGAGGTCGCTTTGTCAATATTTAGGACGAAACCCGCGTGTTTTGTTGATATTTGCGCGCCGCCCACCGCGTAACCTTTGAGTCCCGCTTGGTCGATCAGTTTGGACAAAGCGACGCTTTCGTGATAGACAACGCAACCCGCCGAACGAAACTCCAACGGTTGCGACAAAGCCTTGGAACGGCGCATGCGCAAAATATTGCGCTCCACCTGTTGCGGATCGCCGACTTCGAACGTGAACTTGGCGGCAAGCACCACCCAATCGGGATGTCGCCTAAAAACGCTGTTTCTCTTGGAAAAATTACATTTTTTTGCACCCATGTGTACAATTTTGCCATTTTTGTACACCGTCACCGAGCGCAAAACGGATTGTACGTCTTGCCCAAAACAACCCGCGTTGCCCACTACCGAGCCGCCCACCGTGGCAGGTAAACATGCAAAAAATTCGCCGCCGCAAAGGCCCTTTTCCCGCAAGACTTTGGATAAATACACGGTGGACGTGCCCGCCAAAACGGTTGCCGAACGCCCGTGCGTTTTGACGCCCGTTGCCGACATGACCACCGCCACGCCGTCGAAAAAGCCGTCGTTAGCCAACACGTTGCTGCCCTTGCCCAACACCACGCGCGGGACAGCGAGTTGGTCTATGAGCCGAAGCGTTCGCACCGTCTTGCGCAGATCGTCGGGAAAGACGGCAAGGCGTATTTTGCCGCCCGTACCCAACGTCGTAAGTTCGGCAAAACTTGCGTCCTCGCGACAAGTCACCGCCATGTCGCCAAGCGCGCGAATAAGTTTGTCAAAAACGTCTGCGCTACACATTGAGAGTATCCAATGCCATTTGCCGTTGCCGTTTGATAGCCTCGGCGTTGCCGAAAACGTTCGGAACGTAAGCCGAGTTCAAACCCGCTTCCGTTTGGGCATACCTGTCGGCAGTATAAAAAGTTTTGTCCAACACCGAAAACATCGACAGGCTTGTCAACGTGGATTGCGATTGTTCGGACAGCAAGTACTTGACAAAAACTTTGCATGCGAAGGCTTTGTCCTCGGCAAACGCGCTTATGCCGACGTACTGTACCAGATCCGTGTAGCCCGCAAGCGGCGCAAATACCAGACTGTCGATTTTGCCTGCGGATTCCTTTTGTCCCAATCGGTACATGTCGCGCTGCGTGCCCAACAGCGTGACCGCCGTGCGGTTGGCGACAAATTGTTCATAGGCTTGGTACTGAGTCGTACTTTCCGACACGTTAGCGTTGCCTCGTCCGCCCGACATAGCCAAAGCGGACAAAGGACTGTTGTAGGGGGTAAATCCGCAAATCAAAGGCTGCAACGTAAAGGTGGTCTTGCCCACCTTGCGCGTGTATGTTTGACTGAGCGCGTTGCCGAGCAATTTTTCCTGCGACAACATTTCCGCGCGGGCAAACAGACAGTACGCGCCGGCATACAGAGGCAGGGCATACTGCGTGCCGTTTAGTTGTCCCGACGGCAGAAAGTTGTCGCGAACGGCGGTTTCGCCGTCTATCGGAGCAAGGTCGTCTTTGACGATCTCTCCCGCGCCGCGAGAGAAACAAACGATGTCAAAGTTGTCGCCTGCAGCAAGTTTGTCTTGCAGTTGCTCCACCGTCAGCGTGGTAACGTGTACAAACAAGCCTTCGTTTTGCTGTTCGAACTTGGCGGCGCGGCTTTTGAGCCAACTTTCGCGACTTCCCACGCCGCCCTCGAAACTCTCTACATTCCAAAGTTCCACAATGCCCTTGTAGTTTGCGCCGCTTTGAGTTTGGGGCTTTTGAGGCAGGTGCGGCAACGCCCAGATCAACGCTCCTGCGGCAAGCGCAATCGTCAAAACTACCGAAAACACGCTCCAAAAGGCGCGTTTGGTTAGGTTATGCTTTTTTTCGCGCCGTTTTGACGGTTGCGGCGGTTCTTTCGACGGCACGACAGTTTTCCATCTTGTCAAAGTATTGTCCTCCTTTGCTGTGGATACGTCCTAGTTTATGCACGGAGATCGGCGCAAATGGCTTCGGCAAAGCCGACAAAATCGTTTTTGATGATACTTTTTGTCGAGAGCGAACAATATTGCCCTCGGCGACGCAACGTTTAAATTGCATATTTACAACGGTATAATTTTGTTGTATAATAATATCGATTTGAAAACGTTTTGTACTTTTTGAAGAAATTTTGTAAATTACGGTTTTGAATTGTTTTTAGGCGCAACGCATATTTGAAATTAGGGGAAGATTATGAAACTGAATTACAAGCGTACGATTTTGGTTGGGTTTGCATTCTTTTTGATAAGCGCGTTTTGGCAAGCCTACGACACGATAATCCCGCTCATGCTCACAAACAAATTCGGTTTGGATCAAACGTGGTCGGGAGTGATAATGTCGCTGGATAACATTTTGGCGTTGTTTATGTTGCCGATATTCGGCGCGCTGTCGGACAAAAAGGACACGCGCTACGGCAAGCGCATGCCGTTTATCGTTATCGGCGCGATTGTCGCCATAGTTTGTTTTGTGGGATTGACGTTTGCGGACAACGCCCAACTAGCCAAAATATCCGAGGGTACAAAGGGTACCTATTGGACGGAAAACTACACTGTGGAAAACCGCGAGTATCACAACATCACCAACAAGGACGTACCCGCCGAATACACGGTGCGCGACTACGCCGCAAAGGTATATTTCAACAAAACTTACGACCAACTGACCGCCGAGCAACAACGGCAGACGGAAGCGTGGTACAAAGGCGAGGATCTCAACTACGACACGGTGTACGTTTACTCCAAACCCACCGACGGCGTAGAGGAAAACTACCGCTTGTGCAAAACGGAAAACGGCAAGTTGGTGTACGCCGACGACGGAAGTCCCGTCAGCGAACGCACCGCCAATGCCTACTCGTCGCTGGTATCCGACGCGGAGGCGCAGTTTGCCAAGAGCGTTACCAAAGCAAATTGGTGGATACTCGTCATATTTATCGTGATACTGTTGGCGGTACTTGTAGCCATGGCAACATTCCGCAGTCCCGCCGTCGCGCTAATGCCCGACGTGACGGTCAAACCCTTGCGAAGCAAAGCCAACGCCGTAATAAACCTGATGGGCACCGCGGGCGGACTGCTTGTGTTGCTACTCGGATTGGTATTCGGCACGGGCAAAGTATCCAATCAACTGATGAGTTACAGTTGGTTTGTGGTTGCGGTATGCGGTATCATGGCGGCGGCGTTGATCGTGTTTATGTTCACCGTAAAAGAAAAGCGTTGGAATCGCGAGATGTTGGACGCTCAGGCTGTGTTGGACGCAGAGGAAGAACGCGCGTCGCGCGAGCAAGCCTCTACCGAGCAAGGCGACGAACAGAAAGAAACAAAACCCGCCGCCGACGAAGCCGAGGCAAGCGACGACGAGATCAGCGCGCCGCAAACGCGCGAAAAACTGCCGAAAGACAAGATGAAATCGTTGATACTTATACTTGCCTCCGTTGCGCTGTGGTTCACGGGATACAACGCCATTACAAGCAAGTACAGCGTGTACGCGTTGAACGTACTCAACAAAGACTACAACGCCACGCTGATGATCGCGCAGGGCGCGGCGATAATCGCCTACGTGCCCGTGGGCATGATAGCCTCCAAGATCGGTCGCAAAAAATCCATACTGTCCGGTATAGTAATGTTGACGGCGGCGTTTTTCGGAGCGATATTCATCAATTCGTCAAGTCCCGACTTTGTGCTGTGGATACTGTTTGCGTTGGCAGGTATCGGTTGGGCAACGATAAACGTCAACAGTTTCCCGATGGTCGTCGAGTTGTCCAAGGGCAGCAACATAGGCAAATACACGGGCTACTACTACACCGCGTCTATGGCGGCGCAAGTTATTACGCCCATTTTGAGCGGCGCGCTAATGGACGCGTTCGGCACAATGTCGATACTGTTCCCCTACGGCGCGATATTCGCCGCGGCGTCCTTTGTGACAATGCTGTTTGTCAAGCACGGCGACAGCAAACCGCAAACGCCCAAAGACAAGTTGGAAATGCTGAACGGCGCGGACGATTAGTATTCGCCCGACGAGCGCAAAAAAACAAAACCGTTGCGCGCAGATCCGCCTTTCAACGCGGTTCACCAACTTAAAAATATAAAAAAAAACCGACTTTCGCAAAAGTCGGTTTTTTTACTCCGACCAAACGCAAGTCGGTTCGGTTGACTAATGCTCCGCGCAACCGACCCCTACGGGGCGCATGTGCGCCGACTTGGTCGGACTGCTAAGGAAGTCGCTACACGCGCCTTCTCTGATTTGACTTTCGTCGGGGGTCTTGCCCCGACACCCCCAAGATTGTCTGCAATCGCCGCACAGGTCGCCGATTGCAGAAGGGATTTGAGTTTTGCTCGCTTGTGCGTTGTGTCCACACACACCCCGCGCTCGCTCAAATCCCTAATTAGTTGAAATTTTGTTTGCAAAAATTAGCCGAAAACTATATTAGCATCCGTTCTTTAATAACTTGGCTGGGTACTTATTTTTGCATAGTAGGTTTGAAACAACTGTTTTTCTACTACTGTCTAATCACACAATCCCAACATTTATTATAAAACAATTTTTATCCCCGTTATATATTTGCAAAAACATACGGCACTTGCGGCGGTTGTTACAACAAGTCCAACACGCGCGAAAACTCCACGCCGAAACGGCGGTCGGTGCACTCGGTCGCGCGAGCGGCTTTTTCCACAAAATTAGCCGCTACCTGCGTGGCAACAAACAAATCGACGCCGCGCATAACTTCGCCCAGAACAACGGAACTGAAAACGTCGCCCGTGCCCGAGTAAGTAATTTGCACGCGCTCGTTTGTTACAAAACGCACCGCAGAGCCGTCCAACACCACGTTACCGATATATTTTCCACATTCAACGCCCGTTATCACCGCGCTCTTTGCGCCTGTTTTGCTCAAAAAGTTCGCAAACGTTTTGCCGACGCGCGCAAGAAAAGCGGGTTCGTCGCGATAGGACGTCAATTTGAAATAGTCCTCGTCGGCAAGCAAACACGCCTCCGTCAAATTGGGAGTAATACAATCCGCCAAGGCGACCAATTTGCGCATTTCGTCAAGATACCCGCCGTCGAAAACGGGATATAACTTGCCGTTGTCGCCCATTATCGGATCGACAAGCACAAAGGAGTCCGAAAGTTGCGAACTCTGCACAAAACCCGTGATCGCGGACAAAATTTCGCTGTCGTTGCCAAAGCCCACGTATATTGCGTCGGGCTTGCGGTAGTCGGTCAAAATTTCCGCAAACTTCGCCACGTCGCCGTTGCGCTGACATCTGAATCCGTCAAAACCCGTCTGACAACTGTAATTGCCCGTCACAAGGGGCATTGCGTAGTGTCCCAACTTGGCAAAAACGGGCAAATTTGCGCCCAAAGAGCAATTGCCCAAGCCGGATATATCGTTGAATATCAATATGTTTTTCATAATTTTAGTCTGACTTAATCGCGCGGTTCGGTCGTATCTTGTCGTTGGTCGGGGTCGCTTTCGTCGCTATCGACGTTTTGTTGTTCGTCACCCTGCGCGTCGTCCGCTTGCGAACTCGGCTGTTGCTCGGCAGATTGCACGGATTGTTTGTCCGCGGCAAAATCCGCCAACCCGACAAACAGTCTGAGCGGCAACGCCCGCAAAATAAACCACACCGCAAATCCCACAATTATTCCCGCCAAAACGCCCACAAGAGCCAACCAAGGCATGTAGGCGAACATTTCGGGCGTGTTGCTGACCAAGCAAAACACCACGTTCTGCGCCAAATTGTGCATGACCGCCGCCACTATGGAAATTGCCACAATGGAAACGCGCGGATATGCAAACTCCACCAACACCGACGAAACCGCCACGCTGACAAGTCCCGCAGTCATGCTGTACAGCAATGTGGAAACGTTGCCCGTAAACACGCTGCCCAACGCCGTCCGCACAATCACCAACACAAACGCCTCGGTAGGTCCCAACACAAAAAGGGCAAGCAACGAAAATATGTTGGAAAGTCCCATCTTTGCGCCCGGCAAAAACAACGGCGGAAACAGGCTCTCTATCATGAACATGATGAGTCCCATTGCCGTCAGTACCGACAGCGTAGCAATGCGCTTGGCGGAAAAGAATTTGGGTTTGCCGCTGAGATTTGTCACTCTGTTACCACCTTTAACCTGTTGGGACTGCACACTATCGCGCCGCCCGAACGCGTGACGGCAGGAAAGTTGCGCACGCAATCCTGATGAAAACCGCACACGGAATTTGTCATTTTGACGTTGGCGGACCTGCCGCGCGTCACAGTCAGTTCGTTAAAACGTTCGTCGCCGTCTATTTGGCGACTGAAACGGACGGTAACTCCGTTATCCGTCGGAGTACATTCGATTTTCCATCCGTTTGTGTTGCCGTAGTTTGCAATGTATTCGTCGCGTTGCATGTTGTACACAAACAATTCCTCGCCCGTTTGGTCGTCGATAACGCGCACAAGTTGTATCTGCGTGTTGTCCGTATCGAACACAAACACCGCAAACAAAATCAATATCACAAGCACAACGCCCATGTAGACAAGTATATCGCCGAATTTGAAAGGTTTGTCCTTGCGCGCCGACTGCACCTTGGCGGCAGTGGACTTGCGCCCGCGAACAAAGTGATAAACCACCAATCCGATAACCGCCGCGCCCAACACGCAACCCAAAACTATCACAAGAGTTTTGTAGGGATCGCCCGCCACGTTGAATTTGACGTTTGGGTCGTAAAAATAATTGCCGTCCTCGTCCAAAACAAGCGCCCAACCGAACTCGGCAAAACTATCCGACGCGGCTGTCAGTTCATCTGTCGAATAGTTGGTAAGCAGTTGTTTGCGCCCGTCGGGGGTTTGGTATTGCACGGCGATCTTTATTCCGCGCTCTTTGAGGTAGCCGTTGACAAAGTCCACAATGAGATCTCTGTCCATTACCGTCAACGCGGTGGTCAGACAATCGCCCTTTGCCGCCCAATTGTCGCCCGCGCTGTCGGGTATCACAACCGTTACCGACTTGACGCCCGTTTGCGCGGGTTCGCCCATTGCGCCGTCCAGAATGTGCGCATACTCCACGCCGTCCACGGTGTACTTGCGCACGTTTTGTCCGCTGGTAGATACACTGCTGTCTTGCAGTTGCAGGCTGAACAACGCCGTCGGGAACAATGCCGAAGCGGGATCGAACGCGTCGATAACGCCCAAATTTGCCTCTCCCTTGTACGCCATACTGCTACTGCCCGCGTCCACGTTGAATTTGTCAAAGTTCAAATCGCTGTCGGATAGCATTTGTTTGATACCGTCCACCGCGTAGCCCTTGGCGATACCGCCGAGATCTATCCACTGTTCGTAGGCTTTGCCGTCGCCCTCGACGCGCGCCGCTCGGACGCGCTTGGTAACGAAATACTCGTCGCCCTCGCAGGACAACTCCACCGACTGCGGAGAAAAATCCGTAAACGCGGGGTCGGAGAAAGCCTTTGTATATTTTTCGTCGGGCAAGGGGTAGCCGTTTTGCCCAAATTCGGCTGCGCTGACGGCTCTATCATAGGGTTCGCCGTAGGGTTCGCCGAATTCGCCCCTGCTGTAAATACGCGAGGAAAATCCCCACAAGTCCACCAAACGGTACACCGCGGGGTCAAACGCGCCCTCCGTCGCCGTGTACATCTCCTGCGCAATGGCAAGCATGTTGTAGGTGAGTCGGTCGATTTGCAACTTGTCGCCGTAGGTCGCGCAATTGTAGCGGTACACGTCGGATACGGGAAGCGACGATCCGTCGTCGAATTCTCTGCCGTCGTAGGCGGCGTTTGCAAGACGGTCCACTTCGGTTATGTAGTTGTGCACCTCGTCGAAAAGAGCCACCAAACGATTGCGTACTTGCATTTGCGCTTGATCGAGGTTGTCGTCGCCCAAGAAAAAGTTCAAACTGTCCGAATAGACGTCCGCGCACACCACGATACCGCTCGTTCCAAAATAGTACCCGCTAAATCGCACTCCGACAGGCTTGTTCTCCTGCGAGTTGTTGACAATGGTAACAAGATTGTATTTGACGTTTCCCTGCTCGTCAGCGACCAAGTAGCCTGCCTCGCCGTTCGAATCGGCGCGCGCAAAATCACCGCACGAAACGAGCGATACAAGCAAAACGCCGCACAACAGCAATATGGCAAACGTCAAACAAAATTTTTTCACGCGGACTCCTTGTTACATCAACATTCTACTATAATACGACAAATTTGGCAAGCATTGCATTTTCAGGATTTGTGAATGACAATTTGAGGATAGGGTATGTCAATGTGATTTTCGTCAAACATATTTTTGACGGCGGCGTTCAACTCGCGACCCGCGTCAAATATATCCGCCTCTTTGCTGTGGCAGGTAAATTGCAACGTAACTCCGCTCGCGCCCAGATTGGCAACGCCGTTGTAGGCGACTTCGTCCAAAGCGTGGGGTACTTTGAGTTCGCCGAGATGCGCGCCGATCACCTTTTCGATTTCAGGCAGGCGAGCCTCGTACTGCACGTCGATCAGAGTTTTTACCACGGATACGTCGTTATCCAGATTGATAACTCCGCGCAAATCGCTGTTGTTGATTATCTTGACGTTGCCTGCGGCTTTCAACTTGGTGGTACGGATACCGATAGACACCACTTCGCCGCGGAAGTCGCCCACCGTCACCCAATCGCCGACGTTAAATTCGTTTTCGAACACAATGAACAAGCCCGCGACAATGTCGCCGATAAGCGACTGCATGCCGAGTCCTACGATCAAGGTC
Source organism: uncultured Clostridia bacterium (assembly GCA_947625725.1). Classification (GTDB taxonomy): domain Bacteria; phylum Bacillota; class Clostridia; order Christensenellales; family CAG-314; genus Fimimonas. The sequence goes on from CANQPI010000008.1 coordinate 28,844, forward strand.
AACACTCCCGCTCCCGTGATGAGCGCGGTGGTATCCACGCCGAAGTCGGACAGCACAATGATAACGGCAATTATCGCCGAAAGCCAATTGAGCAGGTTGATAAGCAACCGCGAAACCGTTATGCCGCGCTGCGTTTTGCGGAAACACTTTTGCAAAATGAGCGAAACGATCGTAACGATAAACAACAAAATGGTAAGCGAACGTATGCACTTTACCAACGTGGGCACGATCCCGATCACGTCATTGAGCAACTTGCTGCCGGTATTGGGAGAGAGAAACCAACTTTCCTCGCCGAACAGTTGCTCGTAAAACACGTAACTCAACACCGTAACTACCAACATCAAGGACAAAATGATCCATCTTGCGGGCGATACGGCTCTGATACGCTTTTTGACGTTTTCGACTTCTTGCTTTGTTTTTTCTTTGATTTTAGACATATAGCAAATTCTCCTTTTTTAGAGTGATAGGCATATTATACAACTTTTCGAATATAAACACAATAAAAACGCTTGCGCAAAACTTCTTTTTGCGTACAAAAACAAAACGATTCGAAACGCGACGGCAAACGCGCGCAATATACCTAAAATTTCGACAAACCCCATATCTATAAAAAATTCTTATGGGTTTGCCAAAAAAATTTTAGGCGAAACCCCTATCAAATCGTTTGGCGAGTAGGGGATAATATGCTATAATTACGCTGGAAATTGTGTTTGCACGGTCGCTTGGTCAACCGAGCAAAGCGTTTCCCCAAAACAGTTTTCACGGCGAAAGCCTTGAAATACAAAAAATATATTTTTTGAAGGAGAAACAGAATTATGAAAAAAGTACTTGTTATTGCTCTTGCAGTGATACTTGTAGTTTCCGCAGTTTGCGTTCTCGCTGCTTGCGACAACGGTGAAGTCTACGAGGGTCAATGCAGTTACACGGTCAGCGATTGGAATACCACCTACGGTGCCAAAGTAAAAGTTCACGTAAAAGGCAATACGATAACCGAGGTTGAACTTCTTACCGACGAAGAAACCGGTTGGCATCGTACGACATCCTCTTGGCAGAAGGATGCAACTCCCGGCGATCTTGGTTACACTGACGCCGAAGCGGCCTATGATTCATATCTTGCAAAATTTAAGGGCAAAACCGTTGACGAAGTTAAAGCCATCCAAGTCACCGTTCTCAGTGGGAACGTAACCCAAGCACAGTCTTACACTGTAACAGTTGCAAATAAGACCGGTTGGTGGAATCTCACGGGCGCAACTCAATCTTCTGCTCGTATCATTGCTGCTATTCAAAACGCTTTGAGCAAAATCCCCGCTGCGGAATAACCTTTATTTCACAAAAAAACTCGATCCTTGCGGACCGAGTTTTTTTGTTGTAAATTTTTGCCGAATGACGAGAGTTTGGCAATACCGAGCGTTACCGCGCGACCTTTGCCGCGCAATATCAATACGCTCTCGCGACAATGGCGACCGTGAGATCGTCGCCGCCCTTGCCGCAACAGGTACATACGTTTTGGAAAGGTTCTTCGTCCAACATTACGCGGACGGTGGCTTGGAACTTCTCCTTGAACAGAGCCTCGCAAGCGGGGTCTTTGTCCCACACCACTTTGGCGAAACACTTGCTGTCCAGAATTTCGCCCAACTCGCGCATGTCGTGAGCGTACTTGACGTGACTGTCGCGAAATGCGAGAGATTTGTTGTACATTGCGATTTGAATTTCATCCATAAGCGCGAGAACGCCGTCCGCAATGCCGTTGAGCGGCAAAGTAAACTTGTCGCACGTGTCGCGGCGCGAGCAGGTGGCGACGCCGTTTTCGATGTCGCGCGGACCTATCTCCACGCGTAGAGGCACGCCTTTCATCTCCCACTCGTTGAACTTCCAACCGGGGGATTGGTCGCGAGTATCCAACTCTACGCGCAAGCCCTTGGCTTTGAGTTGCTCGGCAACTTGGGCGGCTTTGTCCGATACGCCCTCCTTGTGAGCGGCAACGGGAATGACCACAACTTGCACGGGCGCGACCTTGGGCGGCAACACAAGTCCGCGTTGATCGCCGTGCGCCATGATAAGCCCGCCGATAAGTCGCGTGCTGACGCCCCAACTTGATTGCCACACATATTTGTGCGTGCCGTCCTTGTCGAGGAACTGAATGTCGTAGGCGCGGCTGAACTTTTGCCCGAAATGGTGAGTTGTACCCGCCTGCAAACTTTTGCCGTCCAACATCATTGCTTCCATGCCGAAAGTCGCTTCCGCACCGGCGAATTTTTCCTTTTCGCTCTTTTGCCCGACAAAAGTGGGCATTGCAAGGAAATCGCGCGCAAAATCTTGGTAAAGGTGCAACATGTCGATTGTTTCCCGCAGAGATTCCTCGCGCGTGGCGTGGATCGTGTGACCCTCCTGCCACAAAAACTCCGATGTGCGCAAAAAGGGTCGAGTCGTCTTTTCCCAACGCACCACGTTTGCCCATTGGTTGAGTTTGAGGGGCAGATCGCGGTAACTGTTGATCCACTTGGAATACATACTGCAAATGATGGTTTCGCTCGTGGGACGAATGACTACGGGCTCGGCAAGTTGTTCGCCGCCCGCCACGTTGACGACTGCCACCTCGGGCGCAAAGCCCTCGACGTGTTCCGCCTCCTTGGTGAGCAAACTCATGGGAATGAGCATTGGGAAGTAGGCGTTTTGGTGTCCCGTGGCTTTGAAACGGGCGTCAAGTTCGCGCTGAATGTTTTCCCATATTGCGTATCCGTAGGGGCGAATGACCATTGTGCCCTTGACGGGACCGTAGTCCACAAGTTGCGTTTTGAGTACCACGTCGGTGTACCATTGCGTAAAGTTCTCGTTGATGTCGGCTATTTGCGTGACAAACTGTTTTTCGGACATATTTTTCTCCTGAATGAGTTATTTGTTGTAATGTTACGAGGGCGAATTGAGTCCTACCCTATTGCTTTATTTGGTCATTTTCGATAGTCGAAACTCATTCTACACCTAGCGGTGACACCTCCTCTTGCATCTTCAAGAGAAGGCTTAGTTGAGCCATTGTCGACTTGTTCCTCTCGGACAAACTTATCTCAAAATGTTGGTACGAACTCGCCTCGAGGAAACAAACAAATTGCGGCTTTTGAGGCCTTCCCTTGACGACGCAAGGGAAGGGGGACCGCCGAATGGCGGTGGATGAGTTTCGACCATTAAAGCCCATTAAATTCTGCTGTCAAGTCGTACGACTTACATTTTGTTACCGAGGTAATTCGTGTTTTGCTATCAATTCATTCAAATATTCGCATACTTCGCGAAATTTGTATTTGATCGCATTGTTTGGAAATCGCACGACCGACAATCCATACCGTTCCATACGTTCTGTACGAACGGCGTCTTTCAAAACCATACTCGGTTCGTAGTGTTGACTACCGTCCAATTCGACAACAATATTCGCGCACGGAATGTAAAAATCCGCGACATAATCTTCTATCACATACTGTCTGTGTACTGTGATGTCCAACAATTTGAAGTAGTCATACCAAAGATGTTTTTCTTCTTTGGTCATGTTCCTTCGCAATGTTTGAGAAATTCTTGTAAGTCGCTTGCTATGACGAACTATCATTGTTGTTGAATTTGTTTTGTTTCTATTGTCGAAACTCATTCGTCACCTGGCGGTGACACCTTCTCTTGCGTCCTCAAGAGAAGGCTTAGTTTAGCCGTTGCCGACTTGTTCCTCACGGACAAACTTATCACAAAATATTGGTACGAACTCGTCCCGTAGAAAACAGGTTGATAGTGGGTTTTGTTGTTTTCCCTTGACGACACAAGGGAAACTGTCGAGTTTCAGTATAGTTTATTCATGGATTTTTGTCAATCTCTTTATCGTCGATCTTGTCGTCGGAGCAGGAGGCAACGTCGGCGAGCGACGCGTTTTTGTCGGCGGCTTCCCCGTCGGATTCGGGCGTTGCCGATTCTTCACCGAGCAAGCGTATTCGCGCGCGGACGTTAAGTTTGACAAGGGGCGCAAACGCCGTGGCAAACAGCACCGCGTTGCACACTATCTGCGTGACGAAGAAAGATACGCCGTTTGCGTACATCACCGCAAAGCGGGCAAGCACATTGTCGAAATCGGCAAAAAACCCCTCGCCCGTGTAGCCTATCATAACGTCCACAAAGGATGTCAACACGCCGAAAAGCACTGTAAGCACTACTGCGGCGACGGTTGCGACGACTATTTCAACAGCCTTGCGCTTGTGGCGAATTTTGCTCAACAGCACAAACGTCAACGCGACGATATTCCAATGGATAAAGTAGGAAATTATCCAAGTATTTACACCCCATATCGCCATATCCACCGCTATGAACACGTTGACCGCGGGAAAAACCGCAACGGCTCCCCACACGTAGGCGCAGACGGCTACAAGCAGCGTTACCACCTCGATATTGGGCAACGCCGCAAGCGCCTCCTTGCCGCCGACAAGCAACGCGGCGTACATTGCGGATACAGCAATGAGTCCCGCACCGTATTTTGTTTTGGAACGGTCCCTTTTCACGTCAATAGGTATCTACCTCAAAGTAGATAACCGCGCCCGCTTCGACGGACATCTCCGACACGCCCACCGCCGATGCCGCCAATGTGACGTCCCCGACATTGTAGGTTTTTACGCCCGCCCAAGTTCCTTTGTCCTTTTGCACGCTCGTCATAACGTTGACGAACTCGCTTGTGCCTGCGCTCGGCTTTGCGCCGCCTATTCCGTTGATAAACTTGCCGTACTCGGAGTCCTGCCAATCGATTTGCAGATCGGCTTTGTCCGCCAAGTAATTCAGCACGTCCTCGCCCGTTTGCATGTCGTCTGTGAGCGTTACCGTGTAACTTGTGTAATCCTTGTCGCCGTTTTTGATAATGACAGCCATTTGATTGTCGCCGAGTTGAGGCAAAGCAAGTTCCGTCAATTGTTTGGCTTGCGGTTTGTCCACGCAGGCAACCAGCGCAAGGCTTGCAATCAACAGCACGACCGCCAAAATCCACGTCAGTAGTCTTTTTTGTTTCATGTCTTTTCTCCTTGTGTTTATTCAACCGCAAGCGTACCGCGACAAAAAAAGACTGCCGATATTGCGACAGCACAAAAGACCGAGCGGTCCCTTTCCGTCGAAGAAATGCTCTTTGTATGCGCCGCGGTCGGGCGTTAGGACTTGTTTGCTGCCTTGGCAAAAAGCAACACTTTACCTCAGCGGGACTGTCAACGATTTGCACGTTGTTTCCCCGCAAATGCGCTCGGATATGCGCAACCCGCAACGAATATTCGGTTGTGAATGTATTGTAGCGCAAAAAACGAATTTTGGCAACAAAAAACCGTTGCAAGCGCGTGCTTGCAACGGTTTGAAAAGCGAATTTAATATTATTTTATTCCTCGACGGCTTTTGCTCGGAGCAGAAGCGATATGGACGTTTGCGCCTTGTCGCGATTGGACGGGTCAAACCGAACGATACTCAACGAACCGGTTGTACTCGTGGAAATGATGTAGTGAGTTTCGCCGTAGTCCACAAAGTCGGGAGCGGCCCAACCTGCAACGCTTGCAAGGCTCTTGGCATAGGGAGTGCCTTCCTTGACGGAAACTTCGTCGATCGCTTGGCTCAGATCCAACGTAAACTTGACGCTGCTTGCCGTGTAGTACAGAATGTCGCCCTCTATGCGGTCGATCGTTACCGATTGATCGTTGAACTCGGGAGATAACACGTAATGCTTGTCCGTCCCGTCGATAACCGCAATGCCGTAGAGCGTTGTGCCGTCCTTTTGTTTGTCCGTGGTGGTTACGACGACTTTGCCGTCCTTCCAGCCGCGCGCGCCGCTGAGGCTATCCGTGTAACCTGCAACGTGGTCGTCGTCGGGAGAGGAAGTTTCCTGTGCCCAATACAGCACCGCGCCGCTGACGTCGCTATTCTTTGCGTTCGACATGGTGTAGTAGACTTGTCCGTTGTTGACGGAGTTGATCGTGTACGATATGTCGCCCGCTTCTACGTGAGTACTGTCCTCCTCGCTGTGTACGTGGATACTGTCGGGATCGGTGTTTTCCACTATCACGTCGTACTGTTGCGCGCCCCAATTGAGTTTGCAGATGTTGAACAGTTTGTCCACAAAGAACACGCATTTGCCCGCAACGTCCCAATTTGTTGCGCTCAACGTGATAGAGTTCTCCGCTTTCGCGCTGTCGGTATAAAGTTGTTTCATTGAGTCGGACAAAGTTTGTTCGTTGACGGTAACTTCCTTGCTTTCGCCTTGGTCAACGTCCAGATAGTACAACTTGCTTCCTACAAAGTAGGTAGCGACAACCTTGTCGCCGTTTTGCACAAGGCAGATCTGCGCCGTGTTGTCGGTAAACTTGAAGTGTTGTTTTTCGTCGCTGCCGTCAAGTTTGTAACTGGTGAGCCACAATTGACTTGTAAGCGGATCGCCGTTGGACGTGAGGTCGGTGTTGGGAGTTGTGATGTACAGTCTGTTGCCGAAAATGTACAACCCCGTAAATTGAGTCGTTGTGGTGTTGCCGCTGTAATAGAACTTGGGAACGACCGTTTCGGCATGATCGCGCACATACTGTTCGATCTCGTCGGATTTTTCCGTAGACGTTTTGTTGGTGCTGTCCTGAATTTCGAAAAGTTGTTCGATATCCGACAGTTTGATACGAACGACGCTTCCCACGCGCGGAGCGTCCGTTACGTCCGTATAGGTGTTTTCTGCGTTGACGTCGCTTTGATAGCCGTTGACGTAGTACAACCAATCGCCGTATTTGACGGCAAGTCCGCCGTTACCCTCCGCAGTTGCGGTCGCAGGCATCTCGACGGGTTTGAAATCGTTTTTTGAACAAGCCGCAAAAACCAACGTTGCAAACAGCAAAATCGCCGCGAGCAATATCAATGATTTTTTCACTAATGTGTTTCTAGACATTACACTACTCCTTATGTAGATACAACATACGGATTTCATTATAAAACATAATTACAAAAAAAGCAACAATTTTGCGCGAAGAAACTACACCAATCCGTTGATTGCGGATATTTGTCCGCTGTCCGCGTCCTGAAACAACATCCAAAACGCCGTCGGAGAGTTGTCTACGTACACAAAGTCCTTGTCGGTAATGCCGTCACGCTCGGCGGGCAGTCCGTAACAGATGTATCTGATAACGCCATCCTTTTGCAATACTCCGAGAACAAAATACTCGTCCGATTTGGGAAAATCTATCCTTACGAAAAACGAATCGCGGTATTTGCGGATCAACGGATAGTAGGGAGGAAACTGCACAAACACTTTGCCGATCTCGCGCTTGACGCTGTCGTAGTAATCGGAGTGTCCGCCCGAAGCGTAAAATCTTTCAAAGGCGTCGCTGTACTCCGAAACGCTGCGATAGCGATTGTTCGCCTGCAATTTGAGTTCGCGAACATCCGACTGCGGATAAAAATTTTGCGTGGAAGCCACAAATTGTTCGTAGGCGGTAGGGTCTTGCTCGTCGGCGCGAGGTTTTGTCAAGTCGTCCATCTGACGGTAAAGCGCGTCGCAGGCGTTTACTTCGAGATACGCGCGCGCCGCCTCGAAACAACGATCTTCCTTTTTGACCAAAAGACAACTGATTTTGTCCAGATTGCGTTGCGGAATGGAGAAAACGCAATTGTTGAGCGTTGTGAGTTGAACGGCAAAGGGTTCGCGATTGAAAGCGCAGAGCAACCACCACTCTCCCAACATCGCGACGTCGGCGTTTGTGACGAATACCGTAACGTCCGTCACGTCCCGACCGTTGTTGACAAATTTTACCAAGCCGCAAAGTTCCTTGCCGCGTTCGGCAAAACGCGTGTTTGTTTGCTGTAAGATGAGAATTCGCTTGCAGTACATAGATACCCTCCTTGCGGTACGACACAATTGTACCGCACGACGCGCACAAAAAAGGCGCAAATCCTGTCGAATTTGCACCGATATTGGATAGTATGGTTTGGCGTGTTTGCCCTGCGGCAAAGCGAGTCACTTTTTCATTGCCGATTTGTAACTGTTTTCCGACAACTCTTTGAAAAGGATCTTTGCGCTGATACGGTTCAAAATCGCCTTCATAGCCAGATCCATTGCGCCGCCCTCACGATAGTTGCTCTCGACATAAAAGTCCACGCGGTCCTCCTTGACAAGATAACTTGCGTCCTGCGGATTGCGATAAACGCCTATCGCGTAGCCTCCGCGAGTGCGAGTCAACTTCATGCTGGGCACGTCGGTCAACCCGTCGCCGATGTAGATCATGTTTTCAAAGGGCACCACCCGCTCGCTTTGGGGCATGTACATGTTGAGTTTTTTGTGTTCGCCGACGTCCTCCACGCCCTTGTTGATGCGATACAAAAATTGGGTCTTGCTTGTGTAATTGATGGCTACGCTGGGCCAAATGACCTCGCCGTTGTCGTCGTAGAGATAGTCGCAAGCAAAAATGTTGTAGAACTCGTTCCCTATCGGACAGCCCTCTATCATTGCTTTGAGTCCGCAGGATATGATGTAGTGTCGGATCTCCAAACCCAAACTTGCGCCGAAGTCGTTGATACGCTTGAACCAAGTTTCCACTCCCTCGAAAAATTCCACTTCGCTACCCATCTTTCGCAATGATTCGCGAGAGAGGTCGATACCCTTTTCGCGCGCCTTTTGCGCCATCAAATACATATAAGCGAGAATGTGATCCATGTTGCGTTCGTGAGATATTTTGTCGCAACTTGACCAAAACTCGCTCGGGGACATGCCCAACGCGGGAATAAACGTAAACTCCTGCATATCGCGCGTGGAAAGAGTGTTGTCGAAGTCGTAAATAAGCGCTACTATATTACTCATGTTGCCTCCTTAATTTTGAAAAATAACTGCCGTTTGCGGCGCAAGTTCGGTGACGTTGCCGCGCGCCGTCGCTTTGCCCGAGATGTAAAGAACGTTTGTTACCGCTCTGTTGAGCGTTTGCGCTTTATCGGCGGGGTTGATCGCCACATAGGTATGCTCTCCGCGACGGTAACACAACACGCCGCCGTCGTCGCACTCCTCTATCCGCAACGGACTGCCCGCTTGCAAATCGGGGCAGGAATGTCGCAGTTGATTGAGCGCGCGAATGTGACTCCAAAGCGTATCCTCCGACGCAGTTTGTTGCGCAACGCAAGGCGCGTCCTGCCGACGGTCCACATCCAGATACAGTTTGTCGGCGGGCGCGGTAGAAAACCCGAGATTGACCCGATCGGCGTCCCACTGCATGGGCGTTCTGCTACCCGTGCGATGAAAACCGCCCTCCTTGGACTGTTGTGGAATGTAGCGCATGCCTATTTCGTCGCCGTAGTACACAAACGGCACGCCCGGCAACGTCAACAAGAACACAAACGCCAAACGCCGCTCGCTTTCGTCCAAAAAGTAACTCAAACGCTCCACGTCGTGATTGCCGCTGACGACGGAGATGTAGCCGTTGTCGCGAGTTTGTTCGAGTTCCCTCAAATAGGTGGACAGCATTGCGGTCGCGGATATATGCGCCGTTTTGCAGAAATACGCCGCGCTTGCGCCCTCTTGATTGCGACGGTAAAAGGCGTGATCCGTGAGTTTGTTGCCGTGATTGAGCAAAAAGTCGCAATGAAAACCCGCCTTGTTGATGGCGACGGGAGCGTTGCACCACTCGGATACCAACACCGCCTCGGGATAGTGTTCGTTCAACATTTTGCGCGCTTTGCGCCACAAATAGGACGTGCCCGTCTTGTCGGGGTCGTTTTTTACCAAACTGTCCGCCATATCCACGCGAAAACCGTCCGCGCCCTTATCCAGCCAAAAGCGCATAACTTTGAGCATGGCGTCGAATGTGGGCTTGACTCGCTTGTCCCTGTAAGAAATTTGCCAATCGGGTTGCGTTACGTTGTAGAACCCATAGTTGAGCGCAGGTTGACCGAGGAAAAAATTGAGCATGTACGCGCCGTTGCGATCGGCATTGCCCGTCACCCAATTGTATCCGTCGGGGCGCGACCAACCGTTGTCGCTCCAAATGTAGCGATCGCTGTAACGGTTGCGAACAGGCAACGCGCTTTTTTTGAACCAACGGCATTTGTCCGACGTGTGTCCGGGGACAAGATCCAACAAAACGCGTATGCCGCGCTTGTGCGCTTCTCGGAACAGTCGCGCAAGATCGTCGTTTGTGCCGTAGCGCGGCGCAACCTTGAAGTAATCGCGAACGTCGTAGCCCGCATCCTTGAACGGCGAATCGAAACAAGGGTTTATCCACAGAGCGTTGAAACCCGTTTGACGTATGTAATCCAATTTGGAAATTATGCCGTTAAGGTCGCCGATACCGTCGCCGTTGCCGTCGTAAAAAGATTGCGGATAAATTTGATAAAAAATCGCGTCGTTAAGCCACTCGGGCATGTTGTGCATAAGACTGTTCCTTCGGGAAGGTTTGCAGGGCAAACTCCCCTTATATATTATGTCAGTAATATACTACTACAAATTGCGCCCCTTTTCAATACTTTTTTACATATTTGCAAAAAAAAATACCGACCGAATCGGTCGGTAAATGAATTTTGCTACAACAGCGGCGCGATTATTTTGAGCAATGCGCGCGCAAATTTGCCGGGCAAATGTTCTTTCATCATGCGCGCGTCCACGATCATGGATTTGCTTTGCGTTTCGCAAAAATCCCGCTCCATATCCGCAATTGCCGGAACGCGATACATCCAAACGCCGTTTTCGAAATGGTGAACGAGCGATCTGTAATCGAGATTTATCGTGCCCACTATCGCCGTGTCGCCGTCGGCGCTATACATCTTGGCATGAATGAAACCGGGAGTATATTCGTAAATTTTTACTCCCGCTTCCACCAGACGCGGGTAATAACTGCGAGTCATGGAAAACACCGCCTTTTTGTCCGGTATGTGAGGCGTTATCAACCGCACGTCCACGCCGCGCAAGGCGGCGTTTTCGATAGCCTGTTCCAATTCGTTGTCCACTATGAGATACGGGCTGGTCATGTACACGTGGTGCTTTGCCTGTCCCAACAAATTTATGAGCGCGACCTTTGCCACCTGCCTTTCGTACAAAGGTTTGGGTCCGTCGCCGAATGGCACCACGTAACCTCCCGGCGATACCTGCGGCGACTGCTTGTAGTACGAGCCGATGTTTTCGCCGCGAGAAGAATTCAGTCCGAAGTCCGCCAAATACAGTCGCGTAAACTCGTTGACGGCATTGCCTTCAAGACGAATACCGACGTCTTTCCAATGACCGAAGCGCACGCGCTCGTTGATGTACTCGTCGGCGAGATTGAAACCGCCCGTATAGGCGATCTTGCCGTCTATGATAATTATCTTGCGGTGGTTGCGATTGTTGAATTTGTTGTTTGCCTGCGCGCGCAATCTCGAAAAGGTTACGCATTTTATGCCCATTTTGTTGAGAGTCTTGAAGTAATTGCCCGGTAAAGTGCGCATGCAACCTATGTCGTCGTACATCACCCTCACCTCTACGCCTTGCGCAACTTTTTGTCGAAGAATTTGCAAAACGGAGTTCCAGAACTTGCCCTCCTGAATGATAAAGGACTCAACGAACACAAACTGTTCGGCACGGTTCAGATCGTCCAACAACGCGGGGAAAACATGCTCGCCCAACGAAAAATATCTTACGTAGGTATCCGTATAAATGTGGGTTTGGGACAAATTTTTGAGCAAAGTTGCCTGAGAATACGCGCGCTCGCTGTCGGAAACAAGTCTGCATGCGTCGGCGCTGTCCGTCAGAACGTCGTTTTGTTCGATCCAGGCGCGCAGTTTGCGGCGTTGATCGGCGCTCAGTTTGCGCGAATAAAACATAAAGTAGCACATAAAGCCGACGACAGGTATTATCAACACAAAGAAAAGCCAAGGCACTTTGTAATCGGGATTGTCGCGACCGGCGATTATCACTATCGCAACTGCCAACTGCGTTACCGCCTCGGCAATGAGCATATAGCGGCTATGAATGGTAACAAGCACCACCAACGCCATTACCGATACTATTTCCAAGAGTATCAGCAGTATGTTGAACACAAACCTGAAAGGCATGTATTTGCGATACTTTTTCATAAAAACCTCCGTCAGCCCGACAGGTAGTGTACCCCAAAAGCCGAACGTTGTCAATAGCGGCGAAGTAAAGTTGACATTTTGAGAGCAAAAGGTTATAATCGGCGCAGGAGGAACAAAAGATATGTCAAACGAATTGCCAAAGAACGCCGCGCGGGAGGTTTCCATCGACCGTCTGCGCGGACTGTGCATATTTATCATGGTGGGATCGGTACTGTTGGGAATGTTCGGCGATACCTTTATGGCTATCGGCGGATTGTTTCAACACGGCGACAAGGGTTGGCAGGTAGTGCCCGGCAACGCAAACTTTGTAAACGGCGGTTACAGCGGCATTGCCTTTGCCGACGTGTTTGCGCCGCTGTTTATTTTTGTTATCGGGTTGACCTACTGCGACAGTTTCCGCTCGCGTAGTCAAAAGTTCGGCGCAAAAAAGGCGTACTTTCAGATGGCGGTCCGCTACCTTGCGCTGATAGGTTTCGGCGCGGCTGTGGACGGATGTGAAATGTTGTTGGACGTTTTCGACGGGAAATGGGCGGAAATGCCTGCGGGCGACAGAGTTTTTTCCGTTGCGGCAATCGCTTTGCTGTTGACGCTGATTTTGTTGGGAATATCGCTGTTTGTAAAAAACGACAAATTCAAACGCGTTGCGAGCGCGACTTTTCGCTACACAACGGCGGTTATAGGCGTGTTTACTTTGATTGTGGCGATAGCGTCGCTTGGAGAACGCATAGGCGCGGCTTTCGGCACGAACACGCTGTACGAAGGGTCGGTTTTCGGCGGAAACGTGTGGGACACGTTGCCCAACATAGGCTTGGCGGGTCTGTTGGCATTGCCCTTTGCAAGTTTTGACAAATGGGGGAGGCTCACCGTTGTAGCCGTCGGTTGGACGGCGTTGACGATACTGTATCAATTCAACGGCTTTGCCATCGGCGAATGGATGTTGGAAGGCGGTATCGTTGGCGGAATAGGCTGGTGCGGCATTTTGCTGATGGGCTCGGTACTGCGCGACTTCAAACGAGATGGCAACAAAGCGTGGTTTTGGGCAATGAGCGGCGGCATGATCATCGTTTCCGTAATACTGATAACGTTGTGCGGCTTTGTCGCTTCCAAGAGGGGCGGCACGCCCGTTTACTGCATGTTCTGCACGGGCGTGGGCGGTTTGCTGTGGGGCGTGATCGCGCTACTCGACAATTGGCAACCCAAATTTGCCTTCTTCCGTTGGTGGGGCGGCAGTTGTTTCCTGACTTACGTGCTGACGCTCGTATTCGGGTTTGCAATGGAAGCGGCTATGGGAAACGGCACTCCCGTGTGGTTGGCGTTGATAATAGGCGTTGCCTGGTACGCGGTCATGTCCGTAATGAATTGGTTGCTCGCGCGCTTTGACAAGCACATTCGAATGTAACGTTGCGCCCTAAGGCTTGCGCTACGCGATCTGACAATACAAAAAGGCTCGCTTCCGTTTGAGAAAGCGAGCCTTTTTTGATTGATTGCGAAAGCAATTATTTGCCTGTTGCGGGAGAATTTTCGTCGGATGGGGTGGAATTTTCGTCGGAAACGTCCTGCGCCTCGTCGGTACTGTCAACGGTATTTGCGCTGTCGGATTCGCCGACGGCAACGGAGTCTTGCTCGGCGGAAGGCGCGTTTTCGCCTTGTCCCTCGCCGCTTTCGTCGCTTGCGACCGCCCGTTTGTCAAAGCGAATACGCTTGATAAGGCAATAGAAACAGGGTATGAGTATCAACGTGACCGTCGTGCCCAACAGCAAGCCGCCCAAAACGACTATGCCCATTGGTTGCATCAATTCGCCGCCACGACCGAAGCCCAACGCAAGGGGCACCAACGCGAGTACCGTCGTCAACGTCGTCATAAGTATGGGGCGCAAACGGGATTTGCAACCGTCTATCACTGCTTCCTGCGGAGTCATGCCCTCGGCAATGAGCATGTTGATTTTGTCTATCATTACGATTGCGCCGTTTACTATCACGCCCATAAGCATGATCAATCCAACAAAGGACACCACGTTCAGCGTCATTCCCGTGATCGCCAACGCCAAAAAACCGCCCGTAAAACTGAACGGTATGGACATTATCACGACAAACGGCTTGCTCAAACTCTCGAACTGGCATGCCATCACGCTGTAAAGCAGTACAAACGCCGCTATCAATGACACGACCAGCCCGTCAAAAGCGTCGTTGAGGTAACTTGCAACGCCGCTCTCGACGTATTCCACTCCGTCATAACCCGCAAGCGCCTCGTTGACGGTGCGGGAAATGACCTTGCCCACCGAGCCGCTGTCTATGCCGTAGATTTCCAAATCTATGCTTGTAGAATACTTGCCGTCCCTCTTGTTAATGGAAGAAGCAACGGAATTTGTCGTGTAGGGCAAGCCGTCGTCGTTGTATTGCAATACATCGGCAAGTTTGACAACGCCGTCGGAATCGAACCCTACGACAATATTCGCAAGTCCGTCCAGATCGTACTTGGCGGCGGCGGAAAACAGAACGTTGACTTGACGACTTTCGCCGTCGATCGTGACGTTTGCCGCGGTGTAACCGCTAAGCCCCACGCGCAACAGCATTACCGCCGTTTGATAGTCCACTCCGCGTTCCGCGCATAGCGTGCGATCGAACTTGAACGAAACTTCAGTATTGAGCGACGGTGTGTTGTCCACTGCGGACACAATGTGTTGAGGATCCGCTTCGAGCAATCTTTGCGTGACGGTCGCCGCCGCGGAGCGCAATGTTTCCATATCGTTGCCCAGCAATGTGACGGACTGTCCCGCCATTCCGCCGGTTACTTCCGCGACAACGCCGTCCATTTCTCTCACGGCGACGCTCTTGGCGGTTACGTCAAGCGTTTTTATGAGTTCGCGTATCTCCTGCACGGTTTTGGAAGTGTCGAGTCTTTCTTTGGCGGGTTTGTTTGCGTCCGTCTGTATGCGTATGACGCCGCTGTTGGAGGTCGCCAACAAGCCTTGCTGCCCGACCGTCATCGAAACGTATTGCAACTTGTCGCCATAGCGTTCGCGCACGGCGTCGGCGACAAGCGAACTGCAAGCGGTCGCCTCATCCAAACTTGTTGACGGGTCGAAATCCAAGTCCACTTCTATCACGCCTTTGTCAACGCTCGGCATAAATTCTGTACCCGTGGTAAACACCAACGCCACGCTTGCGCCAAACAGAGCCAACGCCACCACGCACACAAGCACGCGTTTTGTCAATATTTTGGAAAGCGCCTTGCCGTAACCCTGTTCCAACTTGCCGAAAGACGCCTTGTTCAACTTGGCGCGCAACCGCTCCACGCGCTCCTTGAACGCCTTGCGACGTTGCAGGGATTTTTCGTTGCGGTTGTTGATATTTTCGCGGGGTTCCGTTTGGTAAGCGGTGATTTTGGAATACGTTCCGTCGGGGTTCTTTTTGTAGCGTTTGCGCCGATCTTTGCGATAGATAAGGTGATACAACGACGGAATGACCGTGACCGCCACAATAAGGGACATAACAATGGAAAACAGCACCGCCCACACCAGGTCGTAGAAGATTTCCCTCGTCAATCCACGCGCAAACAGTATTGGGAAAAACACGCACACGTTGGTAAGCGTGGAGGCGAGCAAACTGCCCGCAACCTCCTTGGTGCCGTTGAGGCATGCGTCATACACGCTGTCGCCCATATCGCGCCGTTTTGTTATGCTTTCCAACACGACGATACTGTTATCCACCAACATTCCTATGCCTACCGCCAAGCCGCCCAACGATACCAGATTGAGGTTGATACCCATTGCCCACAGTCCCGCAAGCGCGACAAGCACCGACAACGGCATGGTGACGGACACCACCAACGAACTGCCCGCCTTGCGCACGAACAGGAAAATGACTATGATCGCCAACACGCCGCCTATCACAATGGAACCAAGCACGTTGTCGATACTGTCGGAAATGAATTGCGCCTTGTCGTCCAACAACACCACCGCGCTTGTAAGTTTGGTGTCGGCAATTACGTTTTTGATAGCGTCCACGACCGCGGTCGTGTTGGCGTCGGATACGGCGTACACCTCGATCGTTACCGCCAACAAGTTGTTATACTCGGCATAGGCAATATTGTTGAGGTACATTTCCGCATGCCCCAGATAGGCAAGAGGTACGACTATACTGTCGGGATAGACGGTTTGCGTAGAGTCGGCCGCGCCGCTTTCATCCGAAACGGACGTTTGAACGCCACCGAAATCGCAAGTGCGCACAAAACGCACAATATCGCGAGTAACGGTCATGCCCAAACTTTCCCCGAGGCAAAACATATTGCAAATATCCAACGTTTCGTCGTCGCTGAAAACCACGTAATCGCCATAGGAGTAATAATTGGCGGCTATTTGGTCGTCGCTGAGCGTCAACGGCGCGCCATTGTCGTCCACGGGAACGTTGTCCGCATTGACTACGCGCCCGAAAGAGTTTACATAGTACCGCACGCCGTTGATTTCCGCAATACGTTTGCCGTTTTCGTCCGTTACTACGGGCTTGCCGTTGGCGTAGACGGGCGCGCCGTCCGCGTTGACGTGCGCTTTTTTGAGCAGATACAGTTTGCCGACAATGCTGTCGGGGTCGGCGTTTGCGGTGTTGTCGGCAGTCGCGCCCTCCCTGCGAACAAAAAAGTTTTCCTGCCTCATCAAACGCACAACGTCCGACGAAAGCAGTTCGTCGATATTTTGGGGCAAAGTGATGCCCATTGCTTCAAACAAATGCAGGCTATCCATTGCCTTTATCCAATTCAGCAACGCGTCGCGCACTTCTTCGTCCGACTGCGCGGGGTCGTCAAACGCATGAGAATTGTTTTTGAGCAAGATCAGCATATCCAGCAAACTTGTCACGTCGCCGAGAGAGGCGTTTTCCAACCCCGACAACAACGATTTGGCTTGATCCAACTTGCCGAACAGTTCGCCGCCCAAACTCAACTCAACGGGCAAACGCATAACGTCCAACAGACTTGCCGCGTCGGTAGCGTTGCGGATAGATACGGTCGTGCCGTCCTGCATAACGGAGCCGAGCGGTATGTTGAGATTTTCGTTGGTGAGAGCCTGCACAACAAGCAATGCCGATATTTCCAAACCGTCCAGGGCGGTTATGCGAATTTGCTTTTCGGGAGTGCCCAGCACGTTGACCGAGCCCACGCCCTCGATACCGCTCAATTTGGCGGCAAGCGCGTTGGCGTCGGCAGTCAACGCGTCGGGATCGCCCGCGGCGTTGTAGACGGAAATAGTTGCCGTAGCCGTACCGTTCATGTCGATTTTGATGTAGTCGGGAGTTTGACAACCCTCGGGAAAGGCGACGGAATCGAAAGCGTCCTCGATAACTTCGATCTTGGCGTCAATATCCGTACCGTAGTCGAATGTCAACACCGCAACGCACACGTTGTCGTAGGATGTCGCGTCCAATTCGGTTATACCGGGCACAGTTTGCAGCGCCTTTTCTATCTTGCTTGTTACGCCGTCCTCAACGCTTTGCGCGCTTGCCCCGGGGTACACCACCGAGATACCCAACATCGGCATTTTGATGTCGGGTAGCAAATTGGTGGGCATGTTGAGCGTTGCCAAAACGCCCACCGCCATCAATACTACCACCAATACGCAAACAGTTACGGGCCGCTTGATAGATGTTTTTATCAGTGAATTCATAAACCACCTCTGCCATGCGACAGTTTGTTCTGCCGACAAATCGAACAAATTGCAAACGGAGTAAATTTTCGGTCCATTCGGTTCATCGCAGATATATAATGCAACAAGTTGGTAAAGTGCAACATCAAGATCAAAACGACCTTGTTAAGACGAGTTCCTTTCATTTTCTTGACCTGCCCATCTCCGATCTTGCATACTCCGCTTATTTGCAAATAAATTATACCACCGCAACATTCAATGTCAATTTTTTTGCGGCTCTTTTGTCACGCGTATTTTTGAATTTTTTTGCCTTTGCGCAAGTAGAATCGTTATGCGCCGCAAACGAACTTTTTTGCCGAAACGGATCGGGCAAATTTCAGACTCGCCGCAATCGAACGAAATTCAAAAGGACTCCCCGCGGGAAGTCCTTGCTAAAATTACAGTTCTTTGGCGAATCGAAATGTCGTCTGTTTACAAAAGGAAACAACAAACACTCCACGCAAGCGTCAGCAACAAGTCGTCCGTTGCGGTTTCCAAAACGTAAGCCTTTTCGTCGGTTTCCTTTTTGACGCGTTTTACTATGAACGTGACCAACACCTCTATCAGCGCGGCGATCAATCCTATAATAATTATAAGTCGCAATATCATGTCACCATTTTGAATCCGACGAATGCTTGATCCTCCAAGAAACATCGCTACGATACCAATCGATACAAGCGACACGGAAGTTACCATTTTTGCTTTGCGCTTGCGATTGTTCTCATACTTCCTCATGAGCGAATTAGACAGACTAACCACAGCATATATTACTACTCCCCAAACCGTCATTTTACAAAGATAACTTGAAATGAGTAGTATCTGGAAAACATCGTTTCTCGTTCTCCACCAAATGGTTCCCAAGACGTAGTATACTCCCCATAACAACCCAGCCGACAATATGGACAAAAATACCGATTCGCCCGCGATGTGACGTTTCAGCGATTTTTTGTCCGAAGGATCTTGCGCGACTTTGAGCGCTTTTGTGTTTCGATTCAACGCAATGCTTGTAAGAACGATAAACACCACCGCAAAAACACAATCGAAGGCAAGAGAAATATAAGAAATTGTCCCATTTCCTGTCATACACGCAAATCCCATTGAAACGAATATACTTGCAAACAGCAGGTTGCAGTATTTGCTCGCTATGTTGATACCGTTACCGTTGTTGCCGCTTATACCCACCTCGGCAAATGCGACCAAACACGCAATGATTATCTGAACGCCCCAAAAATTAAAATATCCTATCGTAACTTCTATAAAAACAATCGTCGCACAAGCCAAATACGCGATAAAACTCCCGGACATCTGCAAATTGTACTTGGAAACGGCGGGATACTGTTCGTTAAGCAGGTTTCTGCGATAAATTTTGCCGGAAATAACGCGATTTACAATAGACAGTGCCAAAAGAGGCAACATAATTACCGACATTATCAAATAGTTAATGACCCAATTGACGTTAGTATATGTCGGCGAGATGTCCCCAATAATACAAACAAGCATTGGATACATTGCTGCAACGACCAACAAGACGTATTTCTTCGACGGCAATTTGCTTGCATAACCGAGTGCAACAACGGCCATACCGCACAATACAAGCGCGGTAGGCAAAATTGCCAAAGTTAATGTCAAACGCTCCGTCCTTTGTATATCGGCGAAATAGTCTTCAACTTGTTGCTGAAAACTTGATTTGTAAACATCTAATTCGAATTGAATAGACGACGTGTCTGTTTCCGCCGAATACTTGATGTGCCAACCCACATTGTCGTAACCGTCAATGCTCAGACTGCTCGACAATTCGTAACCCGTAATGTAACGTAATTGATAGTTGCCGTTTTTGAAAAGGACTCTGACGCCCAACGGCGTATTTTCCGTCAAGTTTTCCACAAATTGGGGTATGGGTTCGACTTTTTTTACCTCGAACTTGTTTTCAGACCCTTCGCTTTCGGTTTGCAAACTGTGCAAACTCATTGCTACCGAACTGACGCCGCCGGAACTGTCAAACGTTACTACTATTTGTTTGTAGTCCATGCTCAGCAACTCTTGGTGCAGTTGTTCGATTTGTTCTCGCAATTCCGTGGGACTTGTCGCATGTTGCGTTAAACTTTGAATTTTGTCGTAAATTCGCTCGGCATTGTTACTGTAATAATGGTAAGTTGAGTCGCTCGACGTATATTCGTTGGGTTCGCCGAGAATTTTTTTGACTTTCTCGCGAGAGTCGCCGAACTCGATTTGTGACACTTTGCCCACGCGGAAGTTGTTGCACAACGTTATCGGCAAAACTATTGAAAGCACTATTGCGACAAGAAGTACGCACACAATAACTACCGACCACATTTTGTGAGCGACAACCCACATCTTGCTCTTTGCGACAAATTCCGACGTGCGGGATTGTCGATTATTGGGCTTGGGTTCTTTTTGCTCTTCGGGATCGTTTCTGCCGCAATACCAAGAGGCAAATACGGCGCAAGCCTGCAAAAAGGCAAATACCGCCGTCAAAGAAATTACCACGGCGGGCAAATTGCCGTACAATTCTTCAAACCCCTCTGTAAATTCTTTACATTGTTTCGACAGCACGCTTGCGCACACAATTATTGCAATGTGCAATACAAAACTTACGGATGCAGCCAAGTTGCGACCAAATCGATTGCTTTTCCAATAGACAAGAGTCAGTATCAAAAAGTACGCGTCGGAAATGGCGGCAAATGAAATTAGCGCACGAGCAGAATCAAACATATCCGACATCATGCTTTCTTTGAGCATATCGTACAAATTGACGTTTCGCTCCACGAAAAATCCGTCGCTTTTTACGATAATGGCGGCATAAAACGCCCACAACAACGCCGCCCACAGTCCAAACAATACCAACGGCAAATATTTGAGTATCTTGCGACCGTCAATCGCTATCACCGTTATGGGGCGAGTTGCAAGTTCCTTTTGCGCAATGCGCTCTTCTACCGACGAATGGATCGTTTGTCGTTCGATTTCGTCCGCACATTTGTCGTTTTGCGATTGCGGCGATTGCTCCGAGTCCGCGGCATGCGCTATTTGATCGATGTCGGTATAGGAAACCGACTCCGTTGCTTTTTCAAATTCGCTCCCACATTCGGTACAAAACTTTGCCGCCGCCTTTTGTTGCGCGCCGCAAATCGAGCAAATTTTTGTCGCTTCGTACTTTGTGCCGCACTCGGGACAAAATTTTCCTTCGAACTCCGTACCGCACTTACTGCATTTGTTCATATCTATACGCTCCTTGCTTTATTTGCACTTTAATTATAGTTAAATTTAACTATATTGTCAACTCATAATTGTATTAAATAAGGTTAAAAATTGTTGTAGAATTAGTTAAAAAAGGGAGTAGCGAACCTATGGACGTGATAAAAAAACTCAACGATTTGCGACTGCAACAGGATATGAGCGTTTACCGATTGGCAGAGTTATCCGGCATAAATCAATCGACCCTTGCAAACACATTTTCGCGCGGAACAACGCCGTCCGTAAAAAATCTCGAAGCCATGTGCCAAGCGTTGGGAATAACTTTGTCGCAGTTTTTTGCGCAGGACGAAGAAAACGAGTTTCTCACCGCAGGAGAAAAAAGGTTGCTCGACTGCTACCGCAAATTGCCCGCCAAGGTCAAAGACGGCATTGACAAAATGATAGATATGATCGATAATTCTTGATTGAAAAAAAGCAAAACCCCGACGAAAATTCGTGCGGGGTTTTACCATAAGAGGAGGAACTAAATTCAGTCAATGGAAATTTGATGTTTGACTTCTTCGGGTCTGTCTTTGGGGACGGTAACGGTCAAAATGCCGTTTTCGTATTTTGCCTTGATTTGCTTTTCGTCTACGTCGCCCATGTAATAACTGCGGCTGTAACTTGTGGCGCGCTCGCGACGAAGATATTTGCCGTCCTCCTCGCGTTCTTCTTTCTTGGCGGAAATGGTTACATAACCGCTTTCGAATTTAAGACTGATGTCCTTTTTGTCCATACCGGGCATTTCCACGTCCATAACGTAGTTTTTGTCCGTTTCCTTGATGTCCGTCTTCATAAACGTCGAATCGCTGTCGATATAGAAAGGACGGAAAAAACTGTCGAATGCTTCGTCAAATAAATCGTTGCTTCTGCGAGGTGTAATATAGTTTTTCATGGTAATATCTCCTTTTTTTTAGAATTTTCGTTAAGTTCGAAAAGGCTGTTGGCAATCTCGTCGATTGTTTGTTAGCACTCTCTCGCTCTAACTGCTAACATTATATACCCGCCTTTTACGTTTGTCAATACTTTTTACAAAAATTTTTTCTGATTTTTTTCAAATTTATACGCAAAGACAAAAATCTTTTTTTAACAACAAAAAAATCTGTCGCCGCCCGAGTTGCGCGTGCGCCCACTTTGCTCAAAATTATTGCAATGACATTGTATTTGTGATATACTGTTTTAAATAGCGTCTTTACGTCGGAGTGATCCTGCCCCGCCGATCGCGCTAAATACGCAACGGCGACAATTTGCAAAGGAGGGAAGAATGAACGCGCTATTGCTGTCCGACAAACTTCCCGATATTTTTTGGCTGTTGATCGCCGTGGTAATTGCGGAATTTGTTATTATCGGCTATTTGGTATTTCTCAATATCCGCAAAAAACGTGCCCCCAAGGAAGAATTCGATCCGAACGGTGCCCCGCGCAAAAAATCTACGTTTTTGGGCAACGTTTTTTTTGTGTTTTCCATTGCGTTGAGTTTGTACTTGATGTACAGTTTTGCAAGCAGCAACGATCTTGGCGACGAGAAAGGTTTTGCCGAGGTGTTTGCGCAGGCAAACGTCAAGTATTTGCTGTTGGCGTTTGCCGCGCTTGTGGCAATGATCGTGTTGGACGGTTTGAAATATGTTGTGATAATGCGCGCCACCAACGTAAAACAAGGGTTTGGAACGGCGCTTTCCGTCAGTTTGATGGGCAAGTATTACGACAATATCACGCCGTTCAGTTCAGGCGGGCAACCCATGCAGATATACCAATTGCACAAAAAAGGCATCGGCGGCGGGCAAAGTTCGGCAATAATTTTCATCAAATTTGCCTTTAACATGACAATGTGGTTGACGATTTGCTTTTTGTTGATGATACTCAACCGCGACGCGCTTACCTTGCACGTGGAAGATATGACCCAAAGACAAGTGTTGACCGTGGGCGGCTGGATAGGCTTTGCCGTAAACTGCGCCCTGCCAATGATGATACTAAGTTGCGCGATTTTTCCCAAAATGACTTGGGCGATAACGCGTTGGGTACTCAAAATCGGCTACAAACTCAAAATAGTAAAAAATATCGACGAGCGAATGGATCGCGGCAAGCGCGCCGTAAACGAATTTGTCGCGGCGTTCCTCAGCATGATCAAAAAACCCTTGCATACCGTCATTTTGATACTGTTGTGCATTGCCGAACCGTTTATTTCTATGGCGTTGCCCTACTTTGTCGTTGTGGGGCTGGGCGGCAACGCGGTTGTACCAAGCACGGAATTGATGTTTACGATAATGACCCTCAACGTGTACGCGCAAATGAGCGCAATGATATTCCCCACACCGGGCAACTCGGGAGCGGTAGAAAGCGCATTTATGCTTGCGTTGAGTACGCTGAGCAGCGGCGTGCTGTTTTGGACGGTGTTCAGTTGGCGTTTCCTCAGTTATTACAGTTATATCATTATCGGCACATTGATGACAGTGTTCCGTTTGGTAAAAAACAACAGGCGCACGCGCCGCGGCAAGGAGTTATCCGCGGACTAAACAAAATCGATAAAACATTCACAAAAAAAATTCGCTTCCCCAAACGGGAAGCGTTTTTTACGTTATTTGCGGGAAAAAGTTTCAATACCGCGTTTCAGACGGTCGAGCCCGTCCGTCAACGTGGCGCGCGGACAAGCGACGTTTACGCGCACGAAATATCTGCCGTTGCCGCGATACTTGTTGCCGCCGTTGATATACAGCCCCGTTTCGGCGCGCAAATGAGCGCAAAGTAAATCGGCGTTATCCGTAACGGCGGAACAGTCTATCCACATCAGGTAAGTCGCTTTTTGCTCGACGACTTTCAGTTGCGGCAAGTTTTTTGCCAAATATTCTTCCGCAAACTTGCGATTTGCAAAAAGATACCGCCGCAAACCGTCCAACCACTCGCCGCCCTCGGTAAACGCCGCCACAGCGGAAACGCATGCAAAACTGTTGGGTTCAGCCAACTCGTCGTAGTTGAGATGGCGCACGACCCTGTCGCGCAGACGCTCGTTCGGCACAACCACCGCCGCAGATTGCATTCCCGCAAGATTAAACGCTTTGCTTGCGGAGATCGCCGTAACGGATATATCCGCGCATGTGGGCGACGCGGCGGCAAACGGAGTGTAATCTACGCCCGGTTCGGTGAGGTCGCAATGGATTTCGTCGGAAATAACGGTAACGGAGCATTGAGCGCACAATTCGCCGATACGGGCAAGTTCCTCCTTGCTCCAAACGCGCCCCGCGGGGTTGGCGGGATTGCACAGTATCAGCAAGGTCACGTCGTTTCTGCTCAAAACGCGTTCCAGGTTGTCGAAATCGACGTCGTACCGTTTGCCGTCATACACAAGCGGACACTCCGCAACGCGCCTGTCGGTGTTTTGTATGGAATGGAAAAATATATCGTACACGGGCGTAAGCACGCAAACGCCGTCGCCCGCCGACGTGAGAGATTTGACGCAACTTGTGATCGTCGGAACGACTCCCGTCGCAAAACACATCCATTCCTTGCAAATTTGCCACCCATGTCGCGATTTCCACCAATTTTGATAGGAAATATACCACTCGTCGGGCACATTTTCGTAACCAAAAACGCCGCTCTTTGCTTTGTCTGAAACGGCTTGTCGCACGCAGGGCGCAGTCAAAAAATCCATGTCGGCGACCCACATTGGCAACTCGTTGTCCGCAACGTCCCACTTGACGGAATCGGTGTGACGGCGATCGATAGTTTTGTCGAAATTTGTCATTTTTTCTCCGAAATAACCACCGTTGTCGCGGCAGGATCTATGTAACGCTCGTCCAATGTAAGTTCGCCTACGCTATCCGCCTCGATATGCCCCGACGAGGGGTTGACAATGCTGTCTACGCGTCCGATTATTGTAGCGTTGACGGTGCTGTACTCCATTGCGCGCGTGGTGTTTATCAATTTGCAGTTTACCAATTTGAGATTTTGCACGTAACACATGCCTTGCAGACTTTCTATCGTGCAGTTGACGAACGTTACGTTGCGCGCGTTCCAGCAAAGATATTCGCCGGAAATAAAACTGTCGTACACCGTTACGTTGCAACAGTTCCAAAAACTGTCCTTGCTGAGAAGTTTGGAATTGCGTATTGTTACGTCCTCCGCGCCGTCAAAACAGTAATCTCCCGTCAAAACAAGACCGTCAACGTCGATATGCTTGCAACCCATTGCAAAATATGTGCCTTGCGCAGTAACATTGCGCAAATTTATTTGGGAACAATTCCAAAGCGTTTCCGCCGCGTTGGGTAGCGAAACGTTGTTGAGCGCGATATGATCGGAGCGACGGAAAGTTTTTGGCGCGCTGATGACGCAGTTGTTGAAAACTATCCCGTGCGTGTACCAAATGCCCGCGCGCGCCGTTTCAAAAAAAGTGCTGTCGTTGACGGTTACGTTGTTGCAATACCACAGGGGGTATTTCCACTTGAACAGGCATGCGTCCACCAACAAATCGGAACTTTCTTTGAGGGGCGATTCGCCCGCGTCGAAAGTACACTCCGTCAAATGCAGATCGGCAGAAGCAAACAAAGCGCGCTCTCCCACATAGAATTGTCGAACAAGTTCTTTCATTGTGTGATCCCTCTTTGATTCAGATGTTCGGTACATAACAAAAACTACTGCCAAAGCAGTTGTTTTGCGTTAAAAAATTTTTAGTTTTGTTGCCCGCAGACAAAAACGCGGTTATACGCTAGTTTTGCCCGAGAACGACGGAACAGTCGTCAAAAAGCCTTTGTCAGATAGTCCTCGATAAACGCTTGCAGATCGCCGTCCATAACGCCCTCGACGTTGGGGTTTTCGAACCCGGTGCGATGATCCTTGACCAAGGTATAGGGACAAAACACGTAGGAACGTATCTGACTGCCCCACTCGATTTTTTTGATCTCACCCTTGATGGACGCCGCCTCTTCCATTTGTTCGCGCTCTTTGAGTTCGGCAAGTTTGCCGCGCAACATGTTCATTGCCTGTTCGCGGTTTTGGATCTGACTGCGCTCGTTTTGGCAAGATACCACAATGCCCGTGGGCAGGTGCGTTATGCGAATGGCACTTTCCGTCTTGTTGACGTGCTGTCCGCCCGCGCCGCTACTGCGGTAGGTGTCGATTTTGAGGTCCTTATCGTCGATTACGATTTCGCTGTCGGTAGCCAACTCCGGCATAACTTCCAACGACGCAAAACTTGTGTGACGGCGTTTGTTGGCGTCGAACGGAGAAATGCGCACCAAGCGGTGAACGCCTTTTTCCGCTTTGAGATAGCCGTAGGCGTTGAGTCCGTCCACCTTGAACGTGACGGATTTGATCCCCGCTTCCTCGCCGTCAAGACGGTCCAACTCGGTCAACTTGTAGCCGCGACGCTCGCAGTAACGCGTGTACATGCGGTAAAGCATCGATACCCAATCCTGCGCCTCCGTGCCGCCCGCGCCCGCGTGCAACGTCAAAATGGCGTTGTTTGCGTCAAACTTGCCGGAAAGCAACGTCGCCACATGCAACTCGTTGACGTCCGAAGATATTTGCGCAAGTTCGTCCGCCGTTTCGGCAAGCATTGTTTCGTCATCTCCGCACAAGTCCAGCAAATCGGATACATCCGCAAGGCGTTTGCGCAACTTGGAGTAGGAGGAGATCTTGTCCTCGATGTTTTTGGCGCGCTGGCTGACTTGTTGGGCGTTTTTTACGTCTTCCCAAAAGTCGGGCGCGTGCTGTTGCTCGGTGAGCGCGGCAAGTTCCTCGTTGAGTTTGGGTATGTTGAGGCTTTCGCCAATGCCGTCCAATTTGGATTGCAGTTCTTTGATATTAAGTTTCAGTTCTTCTATTTGGATCATTGTTTTTTACGGTTGTTTTTCAATTCCTCGGCGCGGCGCAGATCGCGTTCCTGTTCTCTTTGACGGCGTTTCAAAGCCCAACGTTCCTCGTTGGTAAGGGGCGCGTCGGCATTGCTGTCGGCAGGGGCGTCGCCGTCGGACGACGTTTCGTTGCGAGCCGCCAAATCTTTGGGATAGCAGCAATTTTTGTACTTTTTTCCGCTTCCGCAAGGACACGGACCGTTGAGTTTGCGCTCGACGTTGAGATTTGCCTCGACTTGTTCTTGCGGCACAATGCGGTAACGCATAAGTTGGCGCAACGCCTGCACTTTGATTTGCTCGTTGAGTTTTTCGAACATGTCGTAGGCTTCCTTTTTGTAAACGGACAACGGATCGTGTTGACCTATCGCCTGCAAACCGACGCCTTTGCGCAACTCGTCCAACGAGTCGATGTGATCTATCCACAGTCTGTCAAGACTGCGCAACAACATGTCGCGTTCCAGACGGTGATAGTACTTGGCGCCGTTCTCGCCCGCTTCCGCAAGACGTTTTTCCAAAAACTCCGTCAACCTATCCGCAAGCATGTCGCACACGTCGCGCGCGCTTGTCAAATCGCTCTGTTTGACCAAAGGTTCGTCCGTTTCGCAAATAAAGAAACCCGAAAGCACTTTGTTTACTTTGTCGAGATCCCAATGCGAAACGTCCTCGTCGCTGTCGCAAGCCTCCGCCAAAGCATAGCGCGCGTAGTCCGGCACCATTGCCAAAATGTCGGCATGCACGTCCTCCGTATCCATGATGCGGTCGCGCTCTTTGTAAATGACTTTGCGTTGCTGGTTGTTGACGTCGTCGTACTGCAAAACGTTTTTGCGTGCGGAAAAGTGCATGCCCTCGATACGCTTTTGCGCGCTCTCCACCACTTTGGTTATCACGCGAGATACGATCGGTTCGTCGTCGTCCTTGTTCATAAAGGACATAACGCGTTGCAACATATCGCCACCGAACACGCGTATCATATCGTCCTCGGCAGACACAAAAAACATACTGCAACCCGGATCCCCCTGACGTCCCGCACGACCTCTTAGTTGGTTGTCTATGCGGCGAGCGTCGTGACGCTCCGTTCCAATGACGAACAAGCCGCCCGCGTCCAACACCTTTTGTCTGTTTTGACGAAATTCCTCGGCGTATCTGTCGTAGATTTCGCGATACATTCGTTTGTATTCCAAGGCAGCGGGACTGTCGTCCGCAGGATCGGTGGCGGCGACGTACGCGCGTTCCACTGCGGCTGCGATCGCTTTGTCGTCGCGCGTCTTTTTGCGCTCGTTTTGGCGTAACAATCGACGAAATTCCTCGTCGGCAAGAGGTTTGGGATCGCCGCCGCCCAACAAAATATCGGTGCCGCGCCCCGCCATGTTAGTAGCAATGGTTATCGCCCCGGGAATACCCGCCTTGGCTATCGCAAGTGCTTCCTTGTCCTCGTCCGACTTGGCGTTGAGCAGAGTAACTACTTCTTTGGACAATACTCCCGCCTGATTGAGCCTGCGCGCGAGAGCGATACTCTTTTCCACGCTGGTAGTACCCACCAAAACAGGTTGCCCCCTGTCGTGGCACTCCTTGATTTTGGCGACGACGGCGCGCATCTTGCCCTCGACCGTGGCGAAAAATTGATCGTCGTAGTCTTTGCGAATGACGGGCTTGTTGGTGGGGATCACTACCACGTCCACGTTGTAGATGGCGTTGAATTCCTTTTCTTCCGTTTTGGCAGTACCCGTCATGCCGCTCATCTTGCGATACAGACGGAAATAGTTTTGCAAAGTGATTGTGGCGACGGTCTTGTCCTCGGGCTGAATAGTAACGCCTTCCTTGGCTTCGATAGCCTGGTGCAAACCGTTGGAAAACCGTCTGCCCTCCATTTTGCGCCCGGTAAAGTTGTCAACTATTACCACTCTGCCCTTTTCCACAATGTAATCCACGCCCCTGTTCATCAAAGCGTTGGCGTGCAACGCGTTGTTGATGAAATGGTTGATCTCGGCGTTCTCGGGAGAGGACAGGTTGTCGATTTCGTAGTAGTATTCCGCCTTTTTTATGCCGCGGTCGGTCAGGCGAACGCTGCGACTTTTTTCGTCCACTACGTAATCGCCGTTGGGGTCTTCCTTGTTGTCGTTGTTTTTGGCGAAGCGGGCAAACGGGTCGGAAGATTCGCCCTCCACGTTGCCCTCGATGTCCACATTGGTGGCTTTGTGCAATTTTTTGACAAAGCGATCCGCACGCGCATACTCGCCGCCCGGCTTGTCGCCCCGACCGGAAATGATCAACGGCGTACGCGCCTCGTCGATCAAAATGCTGTCCACCTCGTCGATGATGACAAAGTTCAGTCCGCGCTGAACGCGTTGATCGCGGCTCGTTACCATGTTGTCGCGCAAGTAGTCGAAACCGAACTCGCTGTTTGTGCCATAAGTTATGTCGCAATGATAAGCGGCATACTTGTCGCGCGGATCTTGCTGACTCAACGTCACGCCCACCGTCAAACCCAAAAAGCGGAAAACGTTGCCCATCCACTCCATGTCGCGCTTGGCAAGATATTCGTTGACGGTAACTATATGAACGCCGTTGCCTGTCAACGCGTTAAGATAAGCGGGCAACGTTTCGGTAAGAGTTTTGCCCTCGCCCGTTGCCATTTGACAAATGCGCCCCTGGTGAATGGCGATACCGCCCATTACCTGCACGTCGAAATGCCGCTGTCCCAAGGTGCGTTTTGCCGCTTCGCGGCAGACGGCGAAAGCGTCAGGCAACATATCGTCCAATGTTTCGCCATTGGAAAATCTGTCCCGCAATATCTGCGTTTGCGATTTGAGTTCGTCGTCCGTCATTGCCGCGTAAATCGGCTCTTTGGCGTTGACTTGATTGAGTATCTTTTGAAGTTTTTTGAGAGCGCGGGCGTTTGCCCTGCCGTAGTTTTCTTTCATTGTCTACTCCTGTTCGTTTTCGTAATTGAAATCTTCCTTGCGAGAAGCGACCGTCAAAGCCTCTACCCGAGCCGCTCCCGCGCGTTTGAGTACTTTGGCGCACTCGTTGATGGTCGCGCCGGTAGTTTTGACGTCGTCGATAAGCAAAATATGTTTTCCCTTGACGTTTACGTCGGGTTTGATCCGATAACTCCCCACAAGATTGGTTTTGCGATCCGAGCGGGAAAGTTTTTCCTGCGCGGGGGTTTCGCGGATCTTGACAACGGTTTCCGTCAAAAGTTTTTGCACACCAAGTATATCACAAAATTCCGCCGCGAGCAACTGCGCTTGATTGTAGTGACGAACCTTGCGGGACTTGGCGCTCATAGGCGCAAATGTAACGAGGTCGTATTGCAAATTTTGTTTGACGGACAAAAACGCCAAATACGGCGCAAATCCGTGCGCGATACTTCCCAAATTTGCAAACTTCATTTGCAAAATGGCTTTGCGCACGTTGCCGTCGTAGTTGAAAACGGAGTACGCCCTGTCGAAATAAGTTTTGTCGAAGGCGCAATTTCCGCAGTAATCTTCCTCGCCGTCGATAGCGACGCCGCAACGTTTGCAAGTTTTGCCGTTGTTGAAGGAAACGTCTTTCATGCACTCGGCGCAAAAAGCCGTCCGTTCAAAAAGTTCTGCGCCGCAACTAAGACATTTGAAGTCGGACGGAGCGAAAACCTGCCTCAACTTGTGCATAAATTCCGTTCTAGTCATCGCTGTCGTCGGGAGTTGTATTGTTGACGGTCGCGCCGAAAAACCGTTGATGAACGGCGTTTTCTTCTTGCAAAAACCTGCACAAATTGGTCGTCCGCGCCGCAATGTAGTTGTTGTGTACCATCAAAGCGAGTATCTTTTTGTTGCCCACAAGCACCACCGCGCGCTTGGCTCTGGTAATTGCCGTGTACAACAAATTTTTGTTGATGATAGTGGGCGGACCGTTTAGCAACGGCATTACCACCACTTCGAACTCGCTGCCTTGACTTTTGTGAATGGTAATGGCGTACGCCAACTGCAAATCGGTCAACTCCTGCTCGGTGTAGGTGGCAAGGCGGTTGTCGTCGAAAAGTACTTCGATTATCCCGTTGGCGCGATCGATACGCCGAACAATGCCTATATCGCCGTTGAACACTCCCACTCCGTCGCTCAAATTGCCTTGCGCGTCAAAGCGCACAAAGGGCAACTCGTAGTTA
This sequence comes from uncultured Clostridia bacterium, assembly GCA_947625725.1. Lineage (GTDB taxonomy): Bacteria > Bacillota > Clostridia > Christensenellales > CAG-314 > Fimimonas. Next base: position 59,814 of record CANQPI010000008.1, read on the forward strand.
TTGACGGTTTGCATTACCCGATCTCCCTCGCGCAGAGTCATTTTACCCACGTAAAGTTCCGACTTGCCGAACTCGCGGGGATTGAGCGCCTGTTGAAGTTTGATATTAAGATTTTCAACGCCCGCCACGCCGTTTTTCAATGCTCCCAATACCTGAATCTCCGACGGCGGCAACTGCGTAAATTTGGGCAAACGCGTAGTTACAAGTTCCACCACGGTATCCGCAACCTGCTGAAAATCCGTGCAACTCATAACAAAAAAGTCGCGACTGCGGTTGTTGATCTCGGGCATTTTGCCCTTGTTGATGAGGTGGGCGTTGCTGACGATAAGGCTATCCTCCGACTGGCGGTAGATATGCGTGAGATAGCGAATTTCTATCACGCCGCTACGAATGATGTCCGCGAGAACGTTGCCCGCGCCCACGCTGGGAAGTTGATCCTTGTCGCCGACAAGCACCAAACGAGTGCCGTTTTCCAACGCGGCGAGCAAACTGTACATAACGGATACGTCCACCATGCTAAGTTCGTCAACAATGACCGCGTCGCACGGCAACGTGTTCATTCGGTTATATTTGAAAGCGGGCTTGTCGCCGTGCATTTCGAATCCCAACAGACGGTGGATGGTTTTGGCGTCGCGCCCCGTAGATTGCGAAAGGCGCTTTGCCGCCCTGCCCGTAGGCGCGCAGAACTCCACGCGCAGACCGTGAGCGGTCAAAATTTCCGCAATGCACTTGATAATGGTAGTTTTGCCCGTACCCGGTCCTCCCGTAATGACCGTAACGCCGTTTACTATCGCCGAGCGCACCGCGCCGAGTTGACCGGCGTGAAAATCGATTTTGTGAACGCGCTCGAATTGCTCTATCATCGAATCCGCGTCCATCATAACGCGTTTTGCGTCGTGGTTCAGCGTGACTAAACGTCCCGCTATGGATTTTTCCAATTTGTAATACCGCACAAGGGATATGCACCGCTGTCCCTCGACGTCGAAAGTTTTGACGGCGGGCTCCAATACCAATTTGGTGACGGTGTCCTCCACGAGTTGACCGTGCAATTCCAGATCCACACCCAACAGTTCCGAACACGCCTTCATCAAATCGTCGAACACAAGGTAAGTGTTGCCTTGTTTTTCGGCGGATTCTTTCAGTTCGTAAACGATCGCCGCGCGAACGCGAAACTCGCTTATTTGTTCGACGCCCATACTTTGAGCGATCTTGTCCGCAGTCAAAAAGCCCACCCCGTCCACGTCGTCTATCAAACGGTAGGGATTTGCCAACACCAACGACTTGGTTTGCTCCTTGTAGATATTGTAAATTTTGACAGCAAGATTGACGGTCATACCGTAACTTTGCAAAAACATGATCTGTTCCTGCATCGCTTTGAGGGACGCGACGGCATTGGCTATATCCATCGCTTTTTTTTGCGAAATGCCCTTGACGTTGGCAAGTTGCATGGGGTTGTTTTCTATCACGCCGAATGTGTCGTCGCCGAACATTTTGTAGATGTTGTTTGCGGTAACTTCGCCCACGCCCTTTATCAATCCGCTACTTAAATACTTGATTATCCCCTGCCGCGAGGTGGGGTCGCACACAGTGTAACTTTCTATCGCAAGTTGCTCTCCGTAGGTTTTGTGTACCGACGTTTTGCCCTTGACGTTGAGTACGGCACCCACCGCAAGCGTGGGAAAATTGCCGACGCAGGTGACGTCGTCACCGTCGGTAGTTTCCAAACTCAATACGGTATAGCCGTTATCCTCGTTTCGGTAAATGATAGCCGAAACGGTACCCTTGACGGAAAGTTCCACGTTTTGCTCCTAGTTGAGATATTTTTTGAGGTCGTCCGCTTTGTCTGTTTTTTCCCAAGCGAAGCCCTCTCTGCCAAAGTGACCGTAACTTGCCGTGGCTTTGTAAACGGGTTTTTGCAAATCGAACAGATTGATGATGGCGCGCGGACGGAGATCGAACTCCTCGCCTATGATCTCCGACAAAACCGTGTCGGAAATTTTGCCCGTGCCGTAGGTGTTTACGTCGATACTGACGGGTTTGCTACGCCCGATAGCGTAACTGACTTGCAATTGAATTTTGTCCGCAAGCCCCGCCGCAACGACGTTTTTGCAGATATATCGCGCCATGTATGCCGCCGAACGGTCTACCTTGGTGGCGTCCTTGCCGGAAAAAGCCCCTCCGCCGTGAGCGCAGTAACCGCCGTAGGTGTCTACAATGATCTTGCGACCCGTCAAACCGCTGTCCGCAGCCGGTCCGCCGATCTCGAACCTGCCCGTGGGATTGATGTAGTACTTGGTTTGATCGTCCAACAGTTCCAACGGCACGACTTTGCGAATAACGTGTTCGATCATATCGTGCGCAATGGTCGCGCTGTCCACTTCGGAGCCGTGCTGCGTGGACAAAACGATGGTATCCACACGACAAGGCTTGCCTTGCTCGTCGTACTCCACCGTTACTTGGCACTTGCCGTCGGGGCGAAGATAATCGACAACGCCCTCCTTGCGCACTTGCGCCAGACGTTGACTGATACGTTGCGCAAGAGTGATAGCCATGGGCATGTACTCGGGCGTTTCGTTGCAGGCGTAACCGAACATCATGCCCTGGTCGCCCGCGCCGTACATATCCAAAATTTCACCGCGATCGCGATACTCGTCGGAGTGATCGACGCCGAGCGCGATATCGGGAGATTGTTTGTCGAGAGAGATTATCACGCCACAACTGTCGGCGTCAAACCCGTACTTGGCGCGAGTGTAACCTATTTCGCGCACGGTATCGCGCACGATCTTGGCATAGTCTACGATCGCGGTCGTGGTGATCTGCCCCATGACGAAAACCGTTCCCGTGCAGACGACCGTTTCGCATGCGACGCGCGCGTCGGGATCTTGTTCGAGAATGGCGTCCAAAATGGCGTCGGAAATTTGGTCGCACATTTTGTCGGGATGCCCTTCCGTCACGCTCTCGGAAGTAAAAAATCTGTGTTTGCTGTTCTTCATAAGTTCTCCTTTGCCCTATCGCACTTTTGCTGAAAAAAGCGTCCTGCCAAGTGACAAGACGCGCAAAACAGCCCTTTCGCGGTCCCATCTTTCGACTTGCGTCGCGGAATTTAGCACCTAACTGCAAAAATTTTTAGGTTGCTGTGACTTCGTCGAGTCCGTCTCTCCGTCACTCTCGATAGGTTAGTAACATTGTACCACCGCGCGCACGCGTTGTCAAGAATATAAACAAATACGCCGCGTATAAATACAAAAAATGCCGCCCTCAATTATGAGAGCGGACATTTGTATGCGAAACACTATTTGTTTCCAACTACCGAACCGATTTTACGAATGTGTGCGATACGTAATCTCAAATACGCGAGGGGCAGTTGTTCACAAGGCATTGACCGCACTTGGCGTTTGCTCCGCAAATGTTAATCGGGCCTTCGGCGCAGAAATTCCACAAAATCGCGTCCAACTCGGCGTCGCCGATGTTCAACGTCACCGCGATTTGGTGCGCGATACGAATTACATCGACTTTTTCCGCGTCATTAAACCCACCGTTCAATTTTGTCGCTGTAACTTTGCCTAATTTGACTATTCCCAAGCGATAAAACAAGCGGCAAATATGTACGTCCGGTTTGACGACGTTTACGCCGACATTTTTCAAATATTCGCAGGCAATGGCAATACCGACAGAGTTGAGTTTGTGACCGCCTATCGCCAACTCCTTTACCAAACCCTCTACGTTGTTCGGTAAAAATTGGTTGTAGTAATCGTCTATGCTGCCGTGTTCTTTTTCAATTTGTTCCAATGTTTCCACGTTTGCCGCAAGTCCGTTCATTTGCGCGTTTGTACTTTGACCGGCGCATTTGATTTTTTTCATTTGATCGACAAAGTATTGAGCCGACGTGTTCTTGATTTTTTGCGGATCGTAGTGAAAGAAAATTTCGTCTATTTGGGGCAGCGCGGGTGCAATTTTCGTGTTCCAAGCGACGCGTGCGCTGATTATCGCATAGACCAACGCGCGGATATGCTCTTGCAGACTAAACTTGCCGCCGCCGACGCGTTTCAAAATGTTCGGTTCTACGTTCCGACGGTAGTCGTCCAGATAATTGACGCCCGTAGCGTTCATTGTCGTGATGATGTTTTGAATTTGTTGATACATGTTTTTTCTCCTTTTGTTTTTTTATTTCTCCGAGATTTCTCGGTAGATTTCTCTGAGTTTTTGCAAAACGTCGTCCATCGTTATGCCCGTAGAATCGCCGAACAAAGCGCAGACAAATGACGCCCACGAAAAATCGTCGCGCATTGCGGGCAGTACAATATCGCCTTTTTCAAGATACCTTTTGATGTCTATCGCATGTTCGCAGATACAACACGTTTCCAAACAGTCGTCGTACACATCCGAAATATCACGCATTGCTTCAAACATTTCGTGCCCATCGTACACCACCACGTCGTAATCGTCTTCGCCGCAATTCTGCTTTTCCCAAATTGTCGTTATCATTTTATTGGCGACATCTCGCGGCGTATCGGTATCGGACGAACAACAACGCTCTACGGGGAAGTCGGGGCTGTCGGGCATGTAACGCGCGTACTCAAAGAACGTCGGCTCAGACAACTCTCCACAGTACGTATCCGCGCAAACAACGCCCTTTTGCGTTTGCAACGTAAGCACGTACGTGGGGGCGTAAAATTTGAACAGCGACTTTACCGAGTCGGCATTTATCAAAATATCTCTGTTTTCGCGTTGGGCTTTGATTTGCATCAGATTGCACTTGCTCAACTTTGCGTCGCTCATCAAAACTTGATCGTACGTCGTTACACCCTCATTGTACAAACGCCACTTGTCGTGAAAATTGTACAGATTCAAAACGGAATCGGCGGGAAGTCTTGCGCTGCAAGTTTTCCAACGAGGACAATGCTCGCAATGTTTGCCATAGTTAGGCAACGGCTCAAAAGCGTCTTCCAACACTTCGCACGCAGCAGCGATCTTGGGGGCAAAATAATTTTCCAACTCGTCTTGGTCAAAGGATTTGTCCAACAAATTATCCGTCCATTGCACGCGGTTGCCAACGACCCGCTTTTCGTCGTTTCCCATGCGGGAGCAACATATTTTTGCCTCTTTGACATCAACGCCGTTTAGCCGCAACAAATACACTTGCGCTTTGAGGTTGTCCATGTTTTCGGCAATGGCTTGCTCTTGCTGCAATGGGCTGACAAGATACACGCACACTGAGTTATCCGACCTTACAAGCAACGCGTCCACCACACAGTAGAGGTGTTTTTCGTAACTTCCCCAAACACTATTGAGCATATATTTCAACGACGGCAATTTGCGATTTAAAAAATTGTTAAAGTACGTTTTCGTTTCCAATACGGCGTCTTCCACATTTAGCAACCGCACGCCCAAAGCGTTGTATTCCAAATGCGCTTGAAAAATTTTTCCGGACGAACCTATCACAAACTTTTTGAATTCTGCCGTTTCATCTCTCATGCGCGCAATTTCTTTGTAGATGGCGTCATTGTCCGCTTTTGCCGGGATGTCTACTACCGGAATATTCTTGTAATCCAAAAATGCTTTTAATTGACAAGCGTCGAAATCTTTAAGCGTTTCGGCGTTGAGCATTATGTGTTTTTTGGATATTCTTTCGTTCATTGTTTTTCTCCTTTTTCTTCGTTTTTGCTTATATGGGGTTAAAAATTATTTGTAGCAGTCCATTATCTTTTGCAACCAATCGAGATATTTCTGCCGTGTGGATTTGTCCAAAATTTTGATATGATTGCCGTACCCTGCGCACCACCCCCAAAAGACGTCGCTGAGATACACTTCTGCGGTGTATGTGTATTCGCCCGTTGCGGCGTTGAGCACGCAGTTGATCTCGCCGAATTTTTCCACCACCTCGGGGTGATAGACTTGGGGCAAACTGAAACGTATTTTATCCAATGCGCCGTTGCCGCCCCACATGGAAAATCTCATCAACTGCTTCACTTCTTCTGCGCTCGGCGGCGCGACACTGATTGGGACACGTTTTTTTTCTATAACTATATCCGTCATTTTGTCCACGCGTACCGAATAAATTTGTCCAACGGAATTGCGCAAGCACAAATAGTAGTACCCGTTGTTGAATATAAGTTCCAAGGGATTTCGGTTTTTGCAAGGGCGCGCAACGTAAACGCCGTCACTGTACGTAAAGTAGCCGTATGAAATTTGCCTGCGTTCCGCCAAGGCACGATCCAAAACCTCGACATTGTCCAGCGCGCCGTTGCCCGTAGACTTGTTGTAACTCAACCCCGGAACTTCTTTGCTCCAAAAATCGTGCAATTTCTCGTCGTAGACCGAAACTATCGCGTTTACCGTTCGCGACGTCTGTTCCTTGGTGAAACAGGGTGCCGCCTTGACTGCGTCTATCAAAAATCGCGTCTGAGCACGCGTAAGAGGACGTTCGTCAATGTAATATGCGCTCATTTTGCCCAAACGGCATTTGTTCATTACGCGTCGCTCTCCGTCGGCACCGTTGAGTACAAACGCCAGCGCATCTGCCGCGGCATAAACCGCACGACGTTGACAGTTGAGTGCCGCAATGAGTTCTTGGGTAGTAACAGGATGTTCGACGTCGGAATGTACTTTGAGGTAGCGATACAGCAACAGTACTCGCGAGCGTTCGAGATAATTTGCTTTTTCTGCGGGATCTAACTCTATACCACTGTTTGTTGATTGTGTATCCGCTTTTGTCATCTCACTTTTCCTCTCGATTATATGATATATCAATTGCTTAACAAAGTCAATACAAATTTGAAAAATTATTTTTGCTAAATGTGCGTTGCGGTACTTTATTAGGTACAGCAAACGCCGTTTTGCGACAGACAAGTGTTTTTCAAAAGAATTGCACTATCGCGCGCGGGCAAACAAATTGCGTTACTGCAAACAAAACAGGGCAAAAGTTGTTGACAATATTCGTTTTATTTGCTACAATAAATAGGCTTTTTACAGCAGTGAGTAGAAGCAACATGGCGGCGTAGCTTAGTTGGTTATAGCGGCCGGTTCATACCCGGCAGGTCGTTGGTTCGAATCCGACCGCCGCTACCACAAATATGGCTCCTTGGTCAAGCGGTCTAAGACATCGCCCTTTCACGGCGGTAACACGAGTTCGATTCTCGTAGGAGTCACCAATGGGGAGTTAGCTCAGTTGGGAGAGCATCTGCCTTACAAGCAGGGGGTCACAGGTTCGAGCCCTGTACTCCCCACCAGATTGAGCGGCTGCGTTATTTAGTTTCGGCGTTCGCCGAAGGCATAGGTGCAAGCGCAACAAAGAGTCCACGCAAGGTGAACTCTTTTTTCATCGTCGCATGTCTTTCGTCTTCAAGTAAAGGTCGGCGCGGCGGATATCGGAGTAAAGTCGGATTACGCGAAGAGAGGGGGGCGTTGCCCCCCCCCCTTATAACAAAATCGAATCTAAGGTTTCATCAAATAATTCACACAGTCGAGCCAACAATGCAAAGCTCGGTTCGCATATTTCTTTTTCCCAGGCGCTGATTGTTCGTTGATTGACTCCCAATAATTGTCCGAGCTGCGTCTGCGACAATCCGTGTTCTATCCTCAATTCCTTCAAGTTTTGAGCAAATTTTATTTTCATAGTAAAAGTTTTACCAGATTTTGTGGTAAAATATTTGACTTACCAAAAATTTTGGTATATAATCGTACATAATAAAATATTTTGCAGGGAGGCACTTGTATGGGATATTGTAAGGATTGCGCATACTTTTATCAAACGGACAATTTTGTTTTGAACAAATTTGCTTGCTCGCACTTCGACAGGCATGTAAAACAAACCGACTCTTGCGCCGATTTTGTCGCCAAGCCTTCCGGCGGAAGCGGTTGCTTTTTGACCTCCGCCTGCGTCGATTATATGGGGTTGGCTGATGATTGCAAGGAACTCACGTCATTGCGTTGTTTCCGCGACAAATATATGCGCTCCACCGAGAGCGGAAGTGCGCTTGTGGACGAATACTATGTTATTGCCCCGGGGATAGTGGAAAACATCAACAAATCCGAAAACAAGGATATATTCTATCAATACATTTACGCTGCAGTAAAATATTGCGTTATGCTGATAGAACAGGAAAAGTACGAAGAAGTTTTGGCAGAATATAAAAATATGGTTGTAACGCTGAAAAAGCAATTTGAGTGAATTTCAACAATTGCACGCAAGAAAATCAAACTCAACTCACTATTATATAGAGCAGGCGCGCGGTCGTTTAGAGTTTTCGCCGTTCGGCGAAGGTTTTCAAACGAGCGCACAAGGAAGGAACGCACAAGTGGCGTTCCCTTTTTTGTGCTCCTTTATGCTTCGCCCGCCGCGCGGTATCTCGTACAGGATGTCGAAATACTCCGCACTGCGTGCTTCGTGGCGTTCGTCGCTATGCTCCTCGGCTAAGGATGTAGCGCTCCACAACACTGCGTGTTGCTCCACTTACCCTGCGCTTCGCTTGGGACGAGCCCTGTACTCCCCCACGGCCATACTTGACAAAAAAATTAAATAATGTAAAATTGTTTTTATTGCCAAAATTATCTGATAAACATTCTTGACAAGTCCAAACTTGGGTGTATAATGTAAAAGAAATAGAATGTATGTTCTATTTTAATACTCAAATGTCGGAGATATAATGTTACCACGAGAAATTTACGAAAAAGCAATAAAGTTGTTCGAAAACCAAAACGCAAATACATCAAGTTATGGCAACAATGCCCAATGGGTGCAATGGACACACAGGGGTTTTGCTGCAGCAGTGACCAATGAGGAAAAGAAAACAAATATTTACGGAATTGTAGATTCAAGCGGCAAATTCCATTACGGAAAATGTCTGAATTTGCACGAATGCTGTTTTGTGCAAAGTAACAGCCCCAAACCGCCATTACACAACAATTGCCACTGTTTTCTTGTCTTTGTCGAATGCCCTAATATTACGGTTTATAT
>CANQPI010000009.1 GCA_947625725.1 uncultured Clostridia bacterium
TTATTTTATTGTTTTGGGGCTAAGTTATCCCAACAAATCTGCCGACGTAACTTGGATATTCGACAGCGTGTCAATGAGCGTGCTTATGAAATCGCCGAGTTTCATTTGCTTCCATTCCAAGCCGTGTTCCTCGCTTGGGCTTTGACTGTCGTGTTTGCTCTTCCAATAAGTTACGGGGTCGTTGTTTCCCTTTATCATATAATTGACGGGTGTGCAACCGTCCTCTGACTTGTCAAACAATATGGACAACAAGCAAATATCTTTTTCTTCCAATTTAATCATTTCGCTGTCGATAAGGTCGCCCATGGTCAAGTTTGTTGCCAACGTCGTCATCTTGTCGGCGTTCAATTCGTCAATGCGCAGGTTGGACATTTTTTCGTTCAAGCCTTTTACTCTGGTACAGGGGTGTTCGCCGGGTACGCCGTGTACGTGTTCGCCGAGATCAGTCGTGCCATAGTCTTTACAGTCGTACCACACGTAACCGAAACACTCAAAGGTGTGCATTTCTTCGCCGCTGTGTTCGTTGGGTTTGTCGCATATCAACTGCGCCTCGAAGTAAATGCCGTGTTTAATGTCGTAAATGTACCAATTGCCGTCCTTGTCTTTGAAAACTTCGTCCCGGTGATGTTTGGTGTCCATATCGGTAAACTTGTGTTCCCATTGTGCGGATTGCTCTTGTTCTTTGGCTTGGCGGTCCACTTCTTTGCGTTGGAAGCCCATTGCAACGCCGACTTCGATACCGTCAAGTTCGCCGTTGAGTTCGCCGATCTTTATTGCGCCGAGTTCACGCAGCAGCGGGTTGGAATTGTTATCCAACTCCAACACTTCGCCGAGTTCGGTGTCGTACACGACGGACGTAATGCCTTTGCTGTCGAGTTCGCTTATTTTGAGGTGCGCCATTCTGCCCAGCAAATTGTTTGCGGGAACATAACTCTTGCCCTCCTCGCTCCATTCGCCGTCGTGCGAGTGCGCGTCGGTACATTCTTGATACCACAACACGATAAAGCACTCCGCGCCGTGCGTGTGGGCAAGTTTTCCGCAGTCCGCTTCCTCGTCGGTAGAGCCGTGGCAGATTGCGGGGTCGTGTTTATGCTCCGTTTTGGTGCAAGTCAGCAACGCCTCGTACCAAACGCCGCCGTCGTTTAGGGCGTATTCCACCGAGCCGTCCGTGTTTTTGGATTTTATCAAGTCGCTCACGACGTCGGTGGTGTAGTCCGCTTCGAAAACGGGTCTGCGCTTGAATTGCAACAGATTGCCCAGATACATTTGGTCTATCGCTCCGCTCAGTTCGCCCAGCGGCGTATCGGCAAGGGACGCAAGGGGCGAGGGTATATTCTCGCCCAACACGTCGCGCATAGTAAATGTCTGAATGGTCTTGTCCAGATCGCCCAACTCGCTTACCTTTTTGTTGGCGAGTTTTGCCATCATTCCGACGACTTCCGTTCCGTCTTTGCTCCACTCAAAATTGCCCTCAACGCCGTCGCCCTTGGTGTATTGCAACAGATCGCCCAGATACATATTGTCAATGGCGGAATCGAGGTCTTTTATTTGCGTATCCTTGATACTTGCAAGCATAGAGGGAACGCTGTCGCCCAACACGTCCGACAAGGTGAAGGTTTGTATCGTTTCGTTCAGATCGCCCAACTCGCTTACCTTTTTGTTGGCGAGTTTTGCCATCATGCCGTCAACTACCGAACCGTCCTCTTTGGTCCAAACGTAGTCGCCGTCCGTTCCGTCGCCCTGCGTGTATCCCAACATAACGCCCAAGTACAGGTCGTTTATGGCTTGTTCCATTTCGTTGAGTTTGGCGTTTTCCAGACCTTTCAGTTGCGAGGGAATGGCGTCGCCCATCACTTCGCCGAGGGTAAAGTCCATAACGTCCAACGTGCCGAGGTCCGCTACGGTGTTGTCGGCAAGTTTTGCCATAACTCCCGTGACGGGTTCGCCCGCCGCGTCGTTCCAGCCGTCGTCCGTTTGGGTGTAGCCGAGCATGTCGCCCACGCGCAATTGTTCGACTGCGCTTGCCAGGTTGCCGACGGTGGTGTCCTTCAACGCGCGCAGTTGCGAGGGAATGTTTTCTTCGCCGCCCATAACCTGACTGAGAGTGAGGTCGTTGATAACGCCGTTTATGTCCGTCAGGTCGTTGATTTGTTTGTTGGCAAGCACTTCGGTCAGATCTTTGACCTCGTCGTCGCCGTTTTCCCACACAAAGCCGTAGCAACCCGCAACGTTGTGTTCGTGTTCTTCCTTGCCGCAGGTGTAGTCGGGCGCGTCGCCGCAATCTTCGGTGTGAGCGTGTTGCTTGGTGCAGGTTACTTTGCCTTTGTACCAAGTTTTGCCGTCCATTGACAGCCCGAGTACTTCGCCCTCTCCGCTCAAAATTACGTATTTGGCAACTTTGTCGCCGTCGTCGTGCGGTTCGGTTTTGTACAGCGGCACAACGTCGCCGTCGGGTTTGGCGATCTCCTCCAAAGAGAAACCCATAAGTTGCCCGATATACATATTGTCTATTCCGCCGTTTATCAGTTCGCCGATAGTCATATCGGCAATGCTTTCAAACACGCCGCTCATTTCCTGCCCCGCCAACAGTTCGCGCAGGGGGATATTTGTGAGTTTGTCCATCAAGACGTCGCTGTCGCCGCCCATAAGCATGCCCACCGTAATGTCGGCAAGCGCGGCGTAAATACCGCTCGCGTCCTCGCCGAGTTCCGTTTTCCACTCGTAGCCGAAACAATCGTCGTTGTGAACGTGTTCCTGTTCGTCAATGGTGCAGGTGAGTTTTGCCTTGTACCACACGTCGCCGTCGAGTTTGATGTATTCGTCCGAGGCTTTTCTGACGTTTGTTTCGGGTATCGGCGTGTAATCTTCGGGGTTGGTTACTTCCGTGCGCGAAAGCGCAAGCAACTGTCCCAAATACAGTCCGTCAAAAACTTCGCCGCCCATCAAGTCGCCGATAGTGTAGTCCACAAAGTTTTCCAGCAGACCGCTTATTTCCACCGAGTCGCCGAGTAGGTCGCGAATGGGGATATTGGTGAACTTGCTCATCAGCGCGTCCTGATCGCCGCTTGTGAGCATACCGACCGTCACGTCGGCGATCGCGCCGTAGATACCGCTTGCGGCGTTGTCCTCCGCGTCGTACCAGGCAAAGCCGTAGCAATCGATGTCGTGAGTGTGTTCCGTTTTGCCGCAGGTATAGTTGTCGGGGTCGCCGCACTCCGCCGTGTGAGTGTGTTCCTCGATATTGCAGTTAAACCGCGCCTCGAACGCAACCCCGTCGGTATTGACCAACGCGTAGTCGCCGTCGTCGTTGCGATAGAGAGTCAAATTGTCGTTTTGGTATTCGGTGTTGTCGTAGTCGGCAAGGTCGTTGATCTCCTTGCGGTGCAGACTGACAATATCGCCCAAGTACACGCCGTTGATGATGTCGTCGGGATTGAGGTTGCCCTCGTCGTCGATCATGTCGGCAATGGCGTTGTTTCCGATAAAGGCGTTGAGGTACTGACTGCTGTCGCCGAGCATGGCGACAATGGGCATTTTGCCCAACTCGTCAAACGCGCCGCCCTCTTTGAATTCTCTCAAAATGTTGCCGTTGAGCCCGCCGCCGATAAGCGCGCCGAGTTTGGCTTGCCCGACAGCCCACATCAAGGCGTTGTCCTCGGTTTGCTCCAACGGGAGCATGCCCATGGCTACTTCGGCTATACGCACTTCTTCGAAAACGGTAGCAATGCCGTTTTCGCCCATGAGTTCGGCAATGGTGTGAGCGGACAGTTTGTTCATAAGTTCTTCGGAAAAGAACGGAATGGGATTTCCCTCCTCGTCCGTGCCGTTGTCCACAAACATATTTACAAGCGCGGGAATAACGCTGACTTTGAGTTTGTTTGTGCCGCCGTCCTCTGCGAACAAATCGAAAATGGGTATCTCCAATATTTCCGAACGCACCTGTTTGCCGCCGAACAATTGGGACGGGTCGATATTGTAGTACTCGCAAAACTGTCCCAGCGTAAAGTAATTGCCGTTTTCATCCTGCACGCCTACTTTGTCTTTGTACAGTTTGCTGACGGATTCGGCAATTTCGTAGACGGACATATTTGCCAGATCGCCCAAAAATTCTCCGCCGCCGGGTATGAATTGACCCGTTTTGGGAATAACCGCCAATCCTATCAACGCTCCGGCGATCGCGCCGAAAAAGAATATCACGCCGAAAATCGTTCCAAGGAAAAATGCCAAAATTCTTCTGCCCATAGTTACCTCTTGTTTTGTATCAAATCTTTTCTTTCGGGAAGGAAAGAGTCGAATATCATATTGTCAAAGCAATCTTGCAGTTCTTCGTACTGCGACCGACTCTTTATTGTCCAACATATTATCGGAATTGTTTTTGCCCACTTTTTGAGCGATTTGCACCTGCGTATTGTCGCCGCGTCGTAGGCAATGAATTGACTACCGTTCCACTTGCACAGCACCAGATCTCTCAACAGCCACCGTTTGAGCGGAGTAAACACCCCCGCAAAGGAACAGGACAATTGTCCGCGAACGACTTCGGGCGCGTGTACTTTGAACCAACGCACTATCAAAGGGTTAAACGACTCGATACAGTAGTGTCCTTTGTAGTTTTTCAACGCGTCGTAGGTTTTTTGTTCGACTTCGCCGATTCGGTCGTGCGTTTTGATCTCCACAACGATATTTACGCCGTTTGCCGCTTGTAGAAATTGCTCGAAAGTGGGAATGGCGCAATCGGTTTTCAGCAAACGCAACTGTTGCAGTTCGCGCAGAGTTTTGTCGCAAAGTTTGCCGCTTTCTCCCGTCATGCGTTCGAGAGAGTCGTCGTGGAATACCACCAACACGCCGTCTTTGGTCATTTGAACGTCCGTTTCGATGGCAAAATTGTTTTTTGCCGCAAGTTCGAATGCGGGCAAGGAGTTTTCCGGAACGACGGCGTTGTCAAACAAGCCTCTGTGCGCCACGTAAACGTCCGTGAGCCACTTGTATTCTTCTCTGATCAAATTTGCTCCTTTTGCGCGACGGGTCGCGCAGTTGACAAAATAATTATTCCCGACAATTATACGCCGATCCGTCGGTATTTCAAACGGAACTATTTTGTCAATTATATATTATATATTGAAACATTCCAAATTGCAACAGATTACGGTCAAATTTTTGCGCGCGTTCGGCGCGTAAACAAAAATAACGGAAAAACCCCTTTGTCGCAGATATTGTCTGCAAATTGTTTGCGGTTAGTTGCGGCAAACGCTCACAACGTGTGGACAAAACGCTGTTTTTATTGTATAATTTGACTATATCATAACGGAAGCGAACATTATGTCACAACAGCAAACACGAAATTTTTGTATAATAGCGCACATTGACCACGGCAAGAGTACGCTCGCCGACAGGTTGATGGAGTACACGGGTCAGGTAGCCAAGCGCGATATGGAAGCGCAATTGTTGGACTCTATGGATATCGAACGAGAGCGCGGCATTACCATAAAACTGACTCCCGTCAGAATGTGTTACCGCAAGGACGGCACGGAGTACACGTTGAACCTTATAGACACGCCCGGACACGTGGATTTCAATTACGAAGTTTCCCGTTCTCTTGCCGCGTGCGAGGGCGCGTTGCTAGTGGTGGACGCGTCGCAGGGCGTAGAGGCGCAAACTCTTGCCAACTGTTATCTCGCGTTGGAAAACAACCTCGAAATCATTCCCGTTATCAACAAAATAGACCTGCCCTCGGCGGATATAGAGGGCGCAAAGAAGGAAATAGAGGATACTATCGGCTTGGATACGACAAACGCGCCGTTGGTTTCCGCCAAAGAGGGTATCAACATCAAAGACGTGTTGGACGCCGTGGTGGATCTCGTGCCGCCGCCGCAAGGGGACGAAACCGCGCCTCTCAAAGCGCTCATTTTCGACTGTCAGTACGACAATTACAAGGGCGTTATCATTTTTACCCGCATTGTGGACGGCGTTGTGCGCGTAGGCACCTCCGTCAAAATGTTTCAGACCGCGGGCAAAACTTTCGACGTGACGGAAGTTGGCATATTCGCCCCCGCAATGCAACCCGTCGATTGCCTCAAAGCGGGCGACGTCGGCTACATTTGCGCAAGTATCAAGACGGTATCCGACACCAAAGTGGGCGACACCGTTACGGACGCCGCTCGCCCTTGCGCGCAACCTTTGCACGGCTACAAGGAAGTCAAACCTATGGTGTTTTGCGGCATTTACCCCGCTGACGGCAGCAAGTACAACGACCTCAAAGACGCGTTGGAAAAACTCAAACTCAACGACGCCTCTTTGACTTACGAGCCGGATACGTCCGTTGCGCTGGGTTTCGGTTTCCGTTGCGGTTTTTTGGGATTGTTGCACATGGAGATCATTCAGGAACGGTTGGAACGCGAGTTCGATCTGGACTTGGTGACGACCGCGCCCAGCGTAATATACAAAGTTTTTACCACGCAAGGCGACGTGCTGTTTATCGACAACCCCACCAAGTTGCCCGCGCCCACGCTGATCGAACACATAGAAGAACCGATAGTGCGAGCGGAAATTTTTTCCCCGCCCGAATACGTCGGCGACGTTATGGGGCTGTGTCAGGACAAGCGCGGCACGTTTATCGACATGACATATCTCGATACCCGTCGGGTCAGACTCACCTACGAGATACCTCTCAACGAAATTATTTACAACTTTTTCGATACGCTCAAATCCCGCACGAGGGGCTATGCAAGTCTGGACTACGAACTGAAAGGCTTTGTGACGGGCAAATTGGTGCGTATGGACATGCTGTTGAACGGCGAAGTCTGCGACGCGCTGTCCGTTATCGTCAACGAGGAACGCGCCTACGCGCGAGGACGTCAGATGGCGGAAAAACTCAAAGACGCCATTCCCCGTCAGATGTTCGAAATACCCATTCAAGCGGCGATCGGCAACAAAATCATTGCCCGCGAAACGGTCAAAGCCCTGCGCAAGGACGTGCTTGCCAAGTGCTACGGCGGCGACATCACCCGCAAAAAGAAACTGTTGGAAAAGCAAAAAGAGGGCAAAAAACGTATGCGCCAAGTGGGTTCGGTATCCGTTCCGAGCGAGGCGTTTATGTCCATACTCAAAATCGACGACTGAGCGCCAATCGCGCCGCGCGGTTTGTTTCCTTTGGGGACGAGCCTGCGGTCGCGTTGATTAAAGGTAAACTATGCTGAAAGATTTTGTTACTTACAATGGAATATCCATTCCCGCCGTGGGGTTGGGAACATGGCAAAGCGCGCCGAACGATTGCTACAACGCCGTGCGTTGGGCGTTGGAGGCAGGCTATCGCCACGTGGACACGGCTTTCGACTATCTCAACGAGCAAGCCGTCGGCAAGGCGTTGCGCGACAGCGGTTTGGGGCGCGACGAATATTTTGTCACCACCAAATTGCCCGCCGACGTCAAAGACGCCAAACTGTGCGAACAACGGTTTTTTCAATCTTTGGACAACCTCGGCACGGATTACATAGATCTGTATCTTATACACGCGCCGTGGCCCTGGGATCAGGTGGGCAAGGATTTTACCGAGGGCAACATAGCGGTGTGGGAGCAACTGCTCGAATTCAAGCAAAAGGGGCTTGTTCGCGAAGTGGGCGTATCCAATTTCGAAATTTCCCACATTCAAGCAATATCCCGCGCCGTCGGCGTTATGCCCGCCGTCGATCAAATATACCATTTTGTGGGAGTGACCGAACCCGAGTTGAGAGAGTACTGTCAACAAAACGGCATAGTCGTGGAGGCATATTCCCCGTTGGGTACGGGCAGACTTTTGTCCGACGAACGGCTGACGGAGATCGCGCGCGGTTACGGCGTGAGCGTCGCTCAACTTTGCATAAGATATTGCTTGCACAAAAACACTCTCCCTTTGCCCAAATCCGTTCACCGCGAACGAATAGCGCAAAATATTTCCCTCGATTTCGATATTTCCGAGCGGGATATCGAATTTTTGGACAGCCTCGAAGGCAAAACAGTATGAACTCACCTTCCGTTTACGTACACATTCCGTTTTGCAAAGCGCGGTGCGGATACTGCGCTTTTTCGTCGTGTACGGACATGTCGTTGACGGAGGACTACTTTGCCAAACTTTTTGCCGAAACGGATTACTATGCCGACAGATCCGTCCCCGTTTACACGGTGTATATCGGCGGGGGAACGCCCTCGTCCGTGCCGACCGAGTACCTGGACGCGCTTTTTGACAGGTTGCGCCGCAATTTCGATTTGTCCCGCGTGCGGGAAATAACGGTGGAGTGCAACCCCGAAAGCGCAGACGACAAACTGTTCGAGTGCCTTGTGCGCAACGGCGTAAACCGATTGAGTTTCGGTTTGCAAAGCGTCAACGACGCCACCTTGCGCAGGATCGGACGTTTGCACACCTACCGACGGTTTTGCGAGGCGTTGCAACGCGCGCGCAGTTTCGGTTTTTGCAACGTCAACGCCGATATTATTATCGGCTTGCCGGAAACTCACGCCGATTTTATCCGTTCGGTACGGGAGGCGGCTGCGCTGCCCTTAACGCACCTGAGCATGTACGCGTTGGAACTTCACCCCGGCACTCCGCTGTTCGAGCAAAGCGGCGGCGTTGACTTTTTCGACGGGGACGAACAGGCGGATATGTACGACGAGGCGGTAGCGGTGTTGGCGCGGCAGGGCTTTGAGCGGTACGAAATTTCCAATTTTTGCAAAGAGGGCAACGAGTGCAAACACAACCTCAATTATTGGCGCGAAGGGCGTTACTTTGCGTTCGGCGCGTCGGCAAGCGGTTTCGTGGGCAACGCGCGCTATGTAAACCCCCGCTCCGTCAAGGAGTATATGACGACGTCCGTCAGTCAAATGCACTCTTTCGAGCGACAAGTAATCGACCCGAACGAAGAAGCCAACGAATTTGTAATGCTCGGTCTGCGATTGGAACAGGGCATAAGCGGCAGCGAGTTCGCGGCGCGTTACGGCGAGGACTTTTGGCGGTTTTTCCTCACGGCGGACAAGTTGCGCGCCGACGGCTTTTTGATCGCCGACGGCGACCGTATCAAAGTTCCCTCCGACAAATTTTACGTTATCAATTCCATTCTCGCGGAGTTGTGGAAGTCGCAGTAGTTTGCCTTTACTCAAATTTTTTTTGTAGATTATGTCCGAATTTGCCGATTTTCAGAATACTATGTCGCACATAGTATATCAAAAAGCGCAAAAATTGTGCGCAAACCCTCAAATTTCCTCTGTTTTTGAGTTGATTTATTGGCGATAGTCTGCTATAATTACATAGTCAAATCTTTGTTCAACTTCGATTTGAACAAAATTTTTCTAATTTATAGGTGCAAGATGAAGCTTCTACAAATGAGATATTTCCAGACCGTCTGCCGTTACGGCAGCATTACCAAAGCGGCGGAGGAGTTGTTTGTAAGTCAACCTACGATTTCGTTCTGTCTGAAAGAATTGGAGGACGAATTCGGCGTAAAACTGTTTCACCGCCGTCACAACAGATTGCAACTAACGGTAGAGGGGCAGTTTTTTTTGGACAAGGTCAACTACATTTTGCAGTCGGTGGATACCCTCACCACGCAGATGAAGGACATGGGCAAAAATCACAATCGGGTCAAGATCGCCGTCCCCGCAATGATAAGCACTTTTTTGTTCCCGAAGATGTTCGACGCCTACACGCGTATGTATCCCTCCGTGGAGTTGGAGATGTTGGAAACGGGTTCGTTGCAAGCGCGCAAACTCGTGGACGCCAATTCCGTCGATCTGGGCATCACCATTCAGGACAGTTTTGTGCAGGACGGCTACAACGTGTTGCCGCTGGTTTCGACGGAACTTGTGTTTTGCGTAAGCAAATCTCACCCGTTGGCAAACCGCAAGCAAATTTCTTTCAAGGAATTGGCTGAGGAACACATCATCATGTTCAAAGCGGACAGTTACCAAAACATCTTTATCAAGCGCGCTTTTTCCGAGGTGGGCGTCGAGCCGAAAATTTTGCTTTATTCATCTCAACTGTACACGATAAAGGAATTTTTGAGTTACGGCAACGCGGGCGCTTTTTTGTACCGTCAAGTGGCGGAAATGGACAAAGACCTTGTTTGTATCCCAATGGATAAGGCGATCATTCAGCAAATCGTGCTTATTTGGTCCAAGAGCAGCAGCCTGTATTCCGATTCGGAAAACTTTATTCAATTTGCAAAACAATTCAACAAAGAGTAGTCAAGGAGGAACGACAAATGAACATTTGGCATGATATTGCGCGTAGCAGAATAAATGCCGACGACTTTTACGCCGTCATAGAGATCACCAAGGGCAGCAAAATGAAATACGAACTTGACAAGGAAACGGGCTTGTTGGTTTTGGACAGGATATTGTACACGTCAACTCACTATCCCGCAAACTACGGTTTTATTCCCCGCACGCTTGCCGACGACGGCGACCCTATGGACGTGTTGGTGCTTTGCTCCGAGCCTTTGCTTGCGCGTAGTCTTGTGCGTTGCTATCCTATCGGCGTGATAATCATGAACGACAACGGCTCTTGTGACGAAAAAATTATCGCTATACCCTTTACCGATCCCAATTACAACGGTTACAAATCCATTTCCGATTTGCCCAAGCACATTTTTGACGAAATGCAACACTTTTTCCGCGTGTACAAGGAGTTGGAAAACAAGCCGACCTCCGTATCGGAAGTACACGACGTCGAGGACGCCAAACGCATAGTGCAAAAGTCCATTGACGATTACATTGCGCAAATTTTGTCCAAGAGATAGTTCGCGCTCGGGCATTGCCCGAAAAAAGGCTTCGCTTCAAACGCCACACATTTAGTAGGGGAACAAAATCCACTTGTGTGGCGTTTTCGTTGCAGATTATTTTTCGGGCAACACCCTCGCGCCCCTGTGAACAATGTCGGAACTCTGATTAGAACTTTTTGTTTTGAAATAAAGTTTGCAACTGTTACAACAAAATAATGCTTTCCATTATAATGGGAAACAATTTCGGCGACTGCATTAAAAGCCTTCTCTTGGGGACGCAAGAGAAGGGGGACCGTCGTCAGACGGTGGATGAGTTTCGACTGTCAAAGCCGACTAAATATTACAATCTTTGCCTCTTTGGTTTATTCGAAAAAACATTTTTTTGCAAACGTAATTTGAGTTTTGTCCGCTTGTGCGTTGTGTCCACACGCCCTGCGCTCACTCAAATCCCTATTTTTTTGACCAAATATAATTGACTCTCGGGCATTGCCCGAAAAAAGGCTTCGCTTCAAACGCCACACATTTAGTAGGGGAACAAAATCCACTTGTGTGGCGTTTTCGTTGCAGATTATATAGGTATTCGGGTATTCCGTGTCAAACGGCTTCGCACAGCACTTCGGGTGCTTGCACACAAAACGGCTTCACATAGTGCCTCGGGCATTGCTCGAAAAAAGGCTTCACTTCAAACGCCACACATTTAGTGAGAGAACACAACTCACTTGTGTGGCGTTTTCGTTGCAGATTATTTTTCGAGCAACACCCTCGGCACTTCCTAGAAGCAAGGATAGTGTTTGTTGCAGATTGTTTTGTAGTGCAACACCCTCAGTGCCCCTTTTACAAGGGCAGGTGTGTTGCAGATTATATAGGTATTCGGGTATTCCGTGTCAAATGGCTTCGTTTCGGGCTACGCCCTCGTTGCAGATTGTTTGTCACGAAACACCCTCATACCTTGCTGGAACAAGGTTGAGTTTGCAACACCCTCGCGCCCCTGTGAACAATGTCGGAACTCTGATTGGACATCTTGTTTCGAGATAATATTGGTAGCGAATGAATTGCTTGCCCTTTGAAAGGATGAAGTGGTATTCGCGTTGTATCAAAACATTGCTTTCCACTATAATGGGAAACGCTGTTTTTCTTTTGCACTCACTAATTACCGGGTCGGAACTCTGATTAGAACGGTTTGTTTTGAAATAAAGTTTGCAACCGACAAATAATTTCCCCCGTCGAAACACTCGGTGGTACTCGCTATTTCGCTAAAACGGTGCTTTCCATTATAATGGGAAGCAAAGTCGGCAACGAAGAAGTAACTTCCTCGGCGGCAATGCGCGCGGTGTTTTTGTTCCGTCCCGACAAAATTTCGCCCCAAACTTCGCCCGAAACGATTTTTACAATTTGCGCGCAAAATAGCCATCTCCGTATTGACTTGCGCGTAGATTTACTATATACTTGTGGCATATAGTGATCTATGAGATTGCTACGTAAATTGTGGGGTAAAGTTATGAACATCACATCGTACGTAAAGAAAAATCGCGAAACTTTTGCCGACGCCCCGTTCAACGAGGTGGACAGTCTTGTTCTGTGCGAACTTTCATATCTTCATTACACTCGGGCGTTTGCGGGCGCGCCGCGCAAAACTCTCCGCGACATGGCAAAGGACGTCAAAACTCACAACAAAGACACCCTTTTGCCGCTGGAAAACATCGGCTTGCTCAAAGCGATCGCAAACAGCCCCCGTTTTGCCGACGTAAAGGTGGGGTACTTCCGCGAGCGCAACAGCGTCAAGCGCGAAACGCGTTTTGCCGCAATGACCTTCGAACTCGCGCCCGATCTTCACTATGTGGCGTTTCGTGGCACGGACATCACTCTGTTGGGGTGGAAAGAGGACTTCAACATGGCGATCGTCAAGGCGATCCCCTCTCAAAAGTTGGCGTTGCAATATTTGCAGACCGTTGCGTCCAAAGTGGACGGCGACCTGATTTTGGGCGGGCACAGCAAGGGCGGCAATCTGGTGGTGTATGCGGGAGTGTACGCCTCGCCCGAGTTGCAGGACAGGTTGCTCGCAATATACGACCATGACGGTCCGGGCTTTCGCACGAACATTTTCGGCGATTCCAAATATCTGCGCGTTGCCGACAAGATACGCAAAACCGTTCCGCACGATTCCATTATCGGCATGTTGCTCAACGTCATGGAACGCTACGAGGTGGTGGAGAGCAACAGTTTTTCCGTCATGCAACACAACCCGTTCAGTTGGCAGATAGAGGACAATCATTTCAAAAAACTCCCCGAAACGGCGCGCACGTCCGTTGCAATGGAACAGACCCTTACTACTTGGATATCCGGTTTGGATCGCAAAACCACCCAAAAACTTACAAACGCGATATTCGCCGTGTTGTTCGGCAGCGGCGCGACGACCGTTCCGCAACTGCTTCGCCGTCCTATCGGGCGTTTACGCAACATGAAGCGGGCTTTTGACGCGCTGGACGACGAGAGCAAGTCGTTGCTCACGGGCAACGGCAAATATTTGATGTCTTTGTGGTTTGCCTCGATGAAACACGTGTACGGCATAGTCGCGCCCGAGGTCGATCCGCAATGAATATCGTAGACTATGTCAAAAAGAACAAAGCCTCCTTTGCCGACAGCCCTCTCAACGAGGTGGACGGGTTGGTTTTTGCCGAACTCGCCTACTTGAATTTCGGCAGGAGAGCCTCGGGCATGCCCACAAAAACGTTGGGCGAGTTTTCCTCGAAACCCGACGTCCTTGTAGAGGGAACGCTCTCGTTGTTGAGAAAAAACAACCTGCGTCTGCTCAAAGCGATTGCCGCAAGTCCGCGCTTTGCCCCCGTCGAGGCGGGGTTTTTCAGAGTGCGCAACAGCGACGAAAAAGACGTGCGTTTTGCCGCAGTCACCTTTCGGATAGGTCAAGGGAAGTATCACGTTTCTTTTCGCGGGACGGGCGTTTCGCTTGTCGGTTGGCGGGAAAATTTCAAAATGGCTCTTTTGTCCGTTATTCCCACGCAAAGGCTCGCGCTTCGTTACCTCGTTGACGTTGCGTCGCGCACGGAGGGCGATTTGACGGTGGGCGGATTGAGCAAAGGGGGAAATTTGTCCGTGTTTTCCGTCACGAACGCCCCCGCGGAAGTCAAATCTCGCATACGGTCCGTTTTCAATTACGACGGACCGGGTTTCAAGTTGAGTATTTTCGACGATCCGCGTTACATCGAGATCTCTCCCCGCATACACAAACTCGTGCCGCACGACTCCATTGTGGGAATGTTGCTCACGTCCTCGCAGGTGTACGACGTGGTGGACAGCAACGGCATTTCCGTCAAACAGCACGATCCCTTTACCTGGCAAGTCAAGGACTGCGAAAATTTCAAAAAACTGCCCCAAACTACTCGCAGATCGCAAGTTACCGACGCGGCGGTCACGGAATGGCTGGCGGGATTGGACGAGCGCACCCGTCGCAAATTCGTCTACGCCGTTTTTTCCATTGTGGAAGGCAGCGGCGCAAAAGAGGTCGGGGACTTGTTGCGCAAACCCTTGCGCAAAATACGTCTTATGAAAAAGTCCTACGAACAGTTGGACGCGCCGAGCAAGGAGTTGATCTCGCGAGGCGGCAAGCAACTGCTCTCAATGTGGTTGGGCGAACTGTTCGCTTTTTCCAAAAAGAAAGCCGAGCAGTGAACGCGCGCCGCAAAATTTTTTGTTTTTCAAAAAACTTTTGCGCCCCTCGAAACAAAAATTTTATCCGCTTGTATTTTCGTATGACCGACCGCGCGAAAAAAAAATCGTCGCGCAGTCGGTTTTGCATATATAGAATATATATTTTTATCAATCCGCGCAATTTGTCTTGCGTAATCAAATCAAATTTGGTACAATATTTATCATGGTACAGTATGAACAAAATTCCCTGTTCGAGGAAGAAAAATTGGCGAATATACCGCTTGCCGAGCGTATGCGCCCGAGAGTTTTGTCGGAGTTTATCGGGCAAAAGCATATAATTTACGACGGGTCGTTGCTTTGTCGCGCCATCAAGGCGGACAAGTTGGGCAGTTGTATCTTTTGGGGCGCGCCCGGTACGGGCAAAACAAGTCTGGCAAACGTCATTGCCAACACTACGGGCAGTCATTTCGAAAAGTTGAACGCCGTCAGCAGCGGCGTTTCCGACGCCAAAAAGATAATAGACGAGGCGACGCGCCGTTTCAACGCCTACGGGCAAAAGACCTACCTGTTGTTGGACGAGTGTCACCGTTGGAACAAGGCGCAAAGCGACTGTATGTTGCCCGCTATCGAAAAGGGTTACATAACGTTTATCGGCTCTACGACGGAAAACCCCTACGTCAGCATGACGCGGGCAATCGTTTCCCGCTGTCGCGTTTTCGAGTTTTTGCCCCTTTCCAAAGAGGACATTCGCGACGGCGTGCTTGCCGCGTTGCAACGGGACAAACTGCTGTCCCGCCGCAAGATCCTGCTGGACGAGGACGCGCTGGAATATATATGCGAAACCGCCTCGGGAGATCTGCGCAACGCCTACAACGCGTTGGAATTGGCGGTAATGACCACCGACGTCCAAAATGACGGCTCGGTGCATATAACGCGACTTGTCGCTTCGCAATCCATGCAAAAAAAGGCTCTTTCGGTGGATACGGGCATGTACTACGACATGATTTCCGCATTTATCAAGAGCATGCGCGGCAGTGACGCAAACGCGGCTATGTTTTGGTTCGAACGTTTGTTGGAGGCGGGCACCGACCCGTTGTTGCTTGCTCGCCGTATCGTGATACACGCCTCCGAGGACGTCGGTTTGGCAGACCCTATGGCGTTGACGGTGGCAACGAGCGCATTGACGGCGTTTCAGAATATCGGCTTGCCGGAGGGTCGCATACCCCTTACCGAGGCGATACTCTACATTTGCAACTGTCCCAAATCCAACAGCGTAGTCAACGCTCTCTATGCCGCCGAGGACGCCGCCAAGAACAATCCGACGGCGCGCGTTCCGCGCTACCTTATGGACGAAAATTTTCCGCGAGGCACGGAAGAACCCGACGCTCCCGCGTACAAGTATCCTCACAACTACGGCGGCTGGGTGCAACAGCAGTATCTGCCCGACGAGGTAAAGGACGACGTTTACTATGTTCCGAGCGGCAACGGACAGGACACGGGTTGTCGTCAACCCAAGCAGGGCAAAGACTACGCCAAACAGCCCGTTCCCAACAAGTGGTTTGACAAGGACTGACTATGATAAGACTACACAATGTATCCAAAACATACTTCAAGTCGCCCGTAAAAGCGGTGGACGACCTTTCTTTGGAAGTCAAACCGGGCGAAATTTTCGGCTTTTTGGGACCGAACGGCGCGGGCAAATCCACGACGATAAAAATCATCACGGGTATTTTGACCCCCGACAGCGGCACGGTGGAAATAAACGGCGTCAACCTTGCGGACGATCCTATCGCGGCAAAGTCGCTTGTGGGCTATGTTCCCGACAATCACGAAATGTACGACGCCCTCAAAGGGATAGAGTACCTGCAATTTGTGGGCACAATGTACGGCGTTCGCGCCGCCGATCTCAAAAGGAAGATCGACGAGTACGCCGCGCTGTTTGAACTGACCGACGCCATTCCCGACATGATAGGTTCTTACTCGCACGGAATGAAACAAAAATTGTCGGTGATCGCCGCGCTCGTTCACGACCCAAAGGTGTGGATATTGGACGAACCGCTCACGGGGTTGGACCCTCAGTCGGCATACCAACTCAAAACTTTGATGAGAAAGCAAGCCGAAGCGGGCAACACGGTGTTTTTCAGTTCGCACGTTATCGACGTGGTGGAAAAAGTCTGCGACCGTATCGGCATAATCAATCACGGCAAACTCGTAGCGGTAGACACTTTGGACAATATCCGCGCCGACGGCAAAGTTTCGTTGGAAAGTTTGTTCCTTACCATAACGTCGAAAAACGAACGGCAGGACGCGCCCGACGACGCGTCTGACGACGGAGAGGGCAAATGAAGTACCTTGCGTTGGTAAAATTGCTGTTTGTGCAGCAGTACAAAGTTCGCAGTGCGGTTGCAACGCGCAGCGGCAAAAAAAGACTCGGCTCGGCGGCGTTGTACTTGGTCCTCGGCGTGTGCTTTGTGCCGTTGTTTGTCGCGGTGGCGGTGGCAATGTACTATATGGGCAAGGTGTCCGACGGCAACGTGTACGTGGCGACCTTTTTGACGTTGATTTGTCAAAGTTTGGTGTTGATGTTCGGCGTGCATGCCGTTATTTCCAACGTGTTTGTCGTAAGGGACGCGGACAGACTGTTGTACTTGCCAATCCGCTCGCACGTGATATTTTTGGCAAAATTGACCGTCGCCTATCTCAACGAGGTGATAACTACCGCGGTCACGGCGATCGTGGTGCTGTTGCCTTTCGGAATCGGCGCGGGAGCAGGCGTTGCGTACTACCTGATGTTGCTTGCGGCGTTGGTGTTGTTGCCCATGCTTCCTATGTTGGCGGGTACGTTCGTAGCCATGCCGATATCCGCGTTGGTCACTCTGTTCGGAAAAAACAGCGCGGTCAAGACGATACTGCGCATAGTGTTGTACGTGGCGATAATGGCGTTGTACATGTACGCCATGTACAGTTTTGGATTTCTCACGGGATCGAGCGGCGGCAACAACTTTTTGGACGACCCCGAAAAGTACATTGCAGATACGATAGGGGACTTTGCTCTCAACTTGCAAAACGTAATGCCCTATTTTCATTCGGACTACATGTTGATGCAAAGCATGTTGGCGACGAACTTTGCGCAATGGGCGGCGGGTTTTGCGTGCGCTCTTGCGGAAAACGCCGCGCTGTTGGGCTTGGTGTTTGCGGTTTCGTTGCCGTTTTATCGCAAGATGCTCGCTTCTTCCGTCGAGGGCAGTGGCGCGCGCGGCAAAAACAAAAACGGCGGATATGTCGTCAAACAACGCGGAACGGTGCGAGAGTTTATGCTCACGGATCTCAAACGGACGGTGCGCGACGCGCAAATCGGCTTTCAGTCCTTTGCGGGGATAATAATGACCCCCGTTATCGTGGTGATACTGTACTTTTTGATGGGTACGGCGGATAGCGGCGAAACGTCCTTTTTGGAACTGATGCAGATCTCGCCCTTGTACCAAATGATCGCGCCGTTGATAATCTTGGTGTACATGACCTTTCTCGGGTGCAGTACAAACGTTTTGGGTCTGTATCCCATCTCGCGCGAGAACAAATCGGCGTTTATACTCAAAAGTTTACCTGTGCCCTTTTCGAAAATATTGCTTTCCAAAGTGTTGCTTGCAACTGCGGTCATGGTGTTGAGCGATTTCGTCACCTGCATACTGATAGTTGCGCTGTTCGGAGTAAAGTGGTATATCGGCATTGTCATGTTGGCGGTGATGATATTGGTGGGCTTCGGCGCAATGTGTCTGACAACGCTGTTGGATCTCAAAAACCCCCGTTTTGGCTGGGACAACTTCAATCAAGGACTCAAAAACGCCAAAAACAGTTGGATAGCAATGTTGATAGCCTTGCTTGCGGGAGTTGCGCTTACCGTTTGCTCCGTGCCCTTTGTGGTGGTATTTGCAATTCTCGACAGCGTGTATCTGACGATAGCAATGTGGGCGGTGGATCTGGGCGTTTCGGCAGCGTTTGCCGCCGTTTCGTACAAGATAATGACAGGCAAAGCGGCAAAGTACTTTGAACGAATAGAGGTGTGACAAGAACTGCCCGCTACGGATCGAAAAAAGCCTTGGAAACTTTTTCCGCTCGGCAACAAACGGACGCGCAACACATTTCGGCGCAAGTTGCAACGCGCCGCTACTAAAACAAAAATAAAATTACTCGGGAGATAAATTTTTATGAAAAACGTACTTGACGTGCTGAGAGAGCGCGGATACATCAAACAAACCGTATTCGAGGACGAACTGTACCAAATGTTGGGCAACGAGAGCGTGACCTTTTACAACGGTTACGATCCGACTGCGGACAGTCTGACCGCGGGACACTTTGTTACCTTGATGGCAATGGCGCACATGCAGCGTGCGGGACACACGCCCATCATCTTGATAGGCGGCGGTACCGCAATGGTGGGAGATCCCTCCGGACGGACGGATATGCGCCGGATGATGAGCAAGGAAACCATCTCGCACAACGTGGAGTGCTTCAAAAAGCAAATGAGCCGTTTTATCGACGTGGACAAAGCAATTTTCGTCAACAACGCCGATTGGTTGTGCGATTTGAACTATATCGACTTTTTGCGGGAGATAGGCACGTGCTTTTCCGTCAATCAGATGCTGACGGCGGAGTGTTTCAAACAACGCTTGGAACGCGGATTGAGTTTTCTCGAATTCAACTACATGCTGATGCAGGGCTACGACTTTTTGGTGCTTAACCGCAAGTACGGTTGCGTGCTTCAAACGGGCGGCGACGACCAGTGGAGCAACATGTTGGCGGGCGCGGACCTCATACGCCGCAAAGAGGGTAAAAAGGCTTTTGCGTTGACCTATACCTTGCTTACCACATCCGACGGCAAGAAAATGGGCAAAACGGCAAAGGGCGCGGTTTGGTTGGACGCCGACAAGACAAGCCCCTACGATTTCTTTCAATATTGGCGCAACGTCGAGGACGACAGGGTGGAAACCTGCCTCAAATTGCTTACTTTTGTCGATTTGGAGGAAATTGCCGAACTCACCGCGTATCGCGACGAGCGCATGAACGCCGCCAAGGAACGCCTTGCCTACGAAGTTACCTCTATCGTACACGGCAAGGACGTAGCGGACGAAGTACTAAAACAGGTGCGCGCCTCTTTCAGCGCGGACGTGGACAACATGCCCGCCGTGCATATAACCGAGCCGGGCAACATAATTGACATTTTGGTAAAGTGCGGACAGTGCAAGTCCAACGGCGAAGCGCGCAGACTTGTGGAGGGCGGCGGCGTGTCCGTTGACAACGACAAAATTTCTTCTCCCGCCTGGACGTTGCCCCGACAAGTCATCGCAAAGGGCGAATTTGTGCTTCATCGCGGCAAAAAAGTCCATTTGCGCGTGATAATCGAATGAAAGACTATATCACAATTCAAACGGAAGAACGCACGGCTGAGTACGTGACGGAGAGATCCCGATTTATCGCCGCGGCGATCCACGTCGATACGGTGGAAGAAGCCGCGCGCTTTGTCGAGGCGAAACGCAAAAAATACTTTGACGCCACGCACAATTGCTACGCCTACATAGCGGGCAACAAAGCCAAATTCAGCGACGACGGCGAGCCGCAGGGAACGGCGGGCATGCCTATCTACGAATGTATCCGTCAAAACGACCTCGATTTTACCTGCGTGGTGGTGACGCGCTATTTCGGCGGCATAAAGTTGGGCACGGGCGGTCTGACGAGAGCCTACTCGACGGCGTGTTCGGACGCCCTCAAATTGTGCGACAGACTGCGCGTAACGGACTGTATCCTCGCGCAAATAGAGGTGGACTACTCCATGCTCAAAACGTTGCGCAACGCGTTGCGGGATCGCGCGCGGGAGCAGGCGGCGTTTTTTGAGGACAAAGTGCGTTTACTATATCTGTTTCCTACGGATTTATCAACTACTATTGCAGACATAGTATCTCAAAATACGCTAGGGAAGGGCGTTTTTGAGATTTTGGAACACAAATCCACGGTGTGGAACTAAGTTTTGCGCAAATGCGCACGGCGAGTCGGTTTTGTCCCAAACGGATAAAAAAGTATTTTTGCCGTCCCTTTTGCGCCCAAGCGACGAATGTCGGGCGGCGCAAACTTTTGCGGTGACGAGGTGCAACAATGTCTAAAATTCAATTCAAGGGCGCAAATCTTCTCGCGCCGTTGCCCGTCGTGATGGTTTCTTCGGGCGACATGCAAAACAGCAACGTTATAACCGTCGCCTGGACGGGTATCGTTTGTTCCGCTCCGCCTCGCGTGTACATTTCCCTGCGCAAGGACAGGCACAGTTTCGGCATTATCGAAAAAACGGGCGAGTTCGTCATAAACTTCACTTCCGACAAGTTGCTCGCCGCTTGCGATTGGTGCGGCGTGCGCAGCGGCAGAGATTTCGACAAGTTCGAGGAAATGGGCTTTGACAAGTTGCGCGCAAACAACGTCGCTTGTCCGTTGATAGCGCAAAGTCCGATAAATTTGGAGTGCAAAACGTTTCAAACGTTGGATCTGGGCTCGCACACAATGTTTTTGGCGGACGTGCTGTCGGTGGACGTGGACGAGGAACTTGTCAACGGCGGCGCGATCGACTACGAAAAAGCGCGACTCGTCAACTATCAACACGGCGAGTACTATGCCACGGGCAGACATCTCGGACGTTTCGGTTTTGCCGCGCAAAAGAAATACATAGCAAAGTACGGCAAAGGGGTAAACGCCGCAAATAACGACCCCTTGACCAAAAGAAAACGTCCGACAAAACGAAAGTAGTTTTCAAAATCAAATTTTCACGGAGCAAAAAGTGAATTTACAACAACTCAACGACGCGCAACTCCGAGCCGTAACGGCTCCGCTTGCTCCCACGCTTGTGCTTGCGGGCGCGGGCAGCGGCAAAACGCGCGTGCTTACCAACCGAATACTCTACTTGGTGCAGGAGTGCGGAGTCAGTCCGTCGCAAATACTTGCCATAACCTTTACCAACAAGGCGGCAAACGAAATGAAACGCAGGCTGTTCGACTTTCATTGCGACGCGCAGTTCATGCACATATCCACGATACACTCTTTTTGCGCGACCGTTCTGCGAAACGAGTACCAAAGTTTCGACCGAAAAAGCAATTTTTCCATCTACGACGAAAGCGAAAAGAAAACGGTTTTGAAGCAGGTAGTCAAATCTTGCTTCGAGGACAGCAACGCGCAGGTAGTGGACGGCTTTGCCGACGCCATTTCCAATATCAAAAACAACGCTCCCGAACTGTTGAGCGACGCGGAGCGGGCTTTGAGCGACGACTATTTCGATTCGCAAATGGAAAAACTCGCTAACGTTACCGATTGCTCCGATCGCGAAGTTTTGCGCAAGGTGCTTGACGACTACGCCGCCAAGATGAGCGAAAACAACGCTCTGGACTTCGACGACCTGCTGTACTACGTTCACAAGTTGTTTTCGTCCGTTCCGCAAATTTTGGAGAAGTATCGCGACCGTTACCCGTACATACTTATCGACGAATTTCAGGATACCAACAAGGTACAGTATCAGATATTCAAATTGCTGGGCGAAAAACACCGCAACATATTCGTGGTGGGGGACGACGATCAGTCCGTTTACAGTTGGCGCGGCGCAGACGCGTACAATCTCCAAAAGTTTCAAAAGGATTTTCCCGATTGCAACGTGTTTGTTTTGGAGCAAAATTACCGTTCCACAAAGCGGATATTGGAAGTCGCCAACGAGATCATTTCCAAAAACGACAATCGTTTTCCCAAAGTGCTTTGGACGGAAAATCCCGACGGAGTTAAAGTGCAATTGTTCTCGGCGTACAACGAGTTGGACGAGGCGTACTACGTTGTGGAGCAGATACGCAATTTGTGTTCGTACAATCCCGCTTACCGTCTGCGCGATTTTGCCGTTTTGATGAGGGTAAACGCCTTGTCGCGCAGTTTCGAAATGCAACTTCAACAAAACCGTATCCCCTACAAAGTGTTCGGCGGTTTCAAATTTTTCGAGCGAAAGGAGATCAAGGACGTACTTGCGTATATGCGTTTGGTCAACAATCCGTTCGATTCCGAGGCGTTTGTGCGCGCGCTCAACGTTCCCCGACGGCGGGGCATAGGCGACGCCACCGTTGCAAAACTAAACGCGCTTTCCGCCGAAATGGGCTTGCCGTTGGTGGACGTAATTTCCGACGAGCGCAATTTGGAGGGACTAAACGCCTCTTTGCGAGCCAAACTTGCCGATTTTTACAAATTGATATCGGATATGGAGCGGCTGGCTCGCACGTCGGCGGTGTTGCAGTTTGTGCATACTCTGCTGGACGTGTTGGAAGTTCGCAAGTTCTGGCAGGAAGCCGACGACGAGGAACGGGCAATGAACATAGACAGTTTCGAGGAATCGGTAGCGGAGTATCAGCAGGCAAATCCCAACGCAACGCTGTCCGATTACCTGCAAACGGTCAGTTTGGCGCAGGACGCCGACGAAATGGACGAAAGCGATTACGTAACGCTGGCTACGATACACGCCGTCAAGGGTTTGGAGTACAAAGTGGTGTTCGTCGTCGGGTTGGAGGAGGGCTTGTTCCCCACTTCGCGATCTACCCGCGAGTCGGAAAATTTGCAGGAAGAACGCCGCTTGATGTATGTCGCGGCGACGCGCGCCGAGGAAAGACTCTTTTTGACGCGCTCGCAATCGCGCTTTTTGTGGGGACAGCGCAAGAACAATCTTGCAAGTCGCTATTTCGGCGAGGCGCAAAAGTTGTACGCGCCCGCGCGCAGACCGTTGAGCGAACGGGAGTTATCCGACGACGCTCTTTTGGACAGATTGAATTTGCGCAATACCGACCGTCCCGCAACGCGCGAGGTCAAAACGAACACGGCAAAATTCAGCGTCGGACAAATAGTCGAACACGCGTCGTTCGGGCAGGGGATCGTACTCAGGATAGACAAAGACATAGCGGACGTAGCGTTCGACAGCGTGGGCAAAAAATCGCTTAACGTCAAGTTTGCCCCAATGAAAGTTATCAAATAACGGAGAAACCGTCATGACAATGCAACAAATGGTGGATCAACTAAACAAATGGGCGTACGAGTACTACGTATTGGACAATCCGTCGGTAGCCGATACCGAGTATGACGCGCTCTACGACAGATTGGTTCTGTTGGAGCGGCAAACGGGCACGGTATTGCCGGACAGCCCCACTCGCCGCGTAGGGGGAGAGCCGCTCAAAGGGTTTGTTCAACACACCCATCTCAAACGCCTTTACAGTTTGGACAAGGTGCAAAGTTTCGGCGAATTGAGAGAATGGGTGGAAAAAATCGAAAGAACTTTGGGCAAAACCGAGTTTACCGTGGAGTTGAAGTACGACGGACTGACGATCAACGTCACCTACCGTAACGGACTGTTGGAAAGGGCTTCCACGCGCGGCAACGGCGTAACGGGCGAGGACGTGACGGAACAGGTCAAAACCATTCGTTCCGTTCCGTTGACTATCCCCTTCGACGGCGTTTGCGAAATTCAGGGCGAGGGCATAATGCGCTTGTCCGCGTTGGAACGTTACAACCGAGCGCACCCCAACGACCAACTCAAAAACGCGCGCAACGCCGCGGCGGGAGCGATACGCAACCTCGATCCCAAACTGACCGCGGAGCGCAATCTCGACGTGGTGTTTTACAGCAACGGATATTGCGAGGATCTCGCGGTAAATTCGCAAACGGAATTGGTGGAGTTTTTGAAGTCCTGTCGCATGCTTACCAACTACGTTTTCGAAAAAGCCTACTCCTTTGAGGAAATTCGCGCCGTAATCGAAAAGATCGGCGCGGCGCGCAGCAGTTACGACTTTTTGATAGACGGCGTAGTAATCAAAGTAAACGACTTTGCGCTACGCGACAAACTCGGTTTCACCGACAAATTCCCCCGTTGGGCGGTCGCTTACAAATTCGACGCCGAGCAGGTCACGACGGAACTTACGGGCGTGGATTGGCAGGTGGGGCGCACGGGCAAACTTACTCCGATAGCCAAGTTGCAACCCGTGGAACTTTGCGGCGCAACCATCAAACGCGCCACTCTCAACAACTTCGGCGACATCACACGTAAACGCCTCAAAACCAACGCGCTCGTGTTTGTTCGCCGCAGTAACGACGTCATTCCCGAAGTTCTCGGCGCGGCGGAGGAGGGCGGCAAGGAGATAGTCGCGCCCGAGGTATGTCCCGCGTGCGGTTCTCCGTTGCAAAAGTTCGGCGCAAATTTGTACTGCGTCAACGCCGAGCATTGCCGTCCGCAGATCGTGGCGCGCATAACGCATTACTGTTCCAAAAACGCCTGCGATATCGACGGATTGAGCGACAAAACGGTAAAGTTGCTTGTGGACAAACTCAACGTTCGTTCGGTCGCCGATCTGTACTCTCTTGCCGAAGCCGACCTTGCGCCGCTGTTCGTATCTTCCGACAAGCAATCGAAAAAGGCTCAAAACGTTGTGCTTGCGATAGAAAAAAGCAAAAAAGTTTCCTTACCGCAGTTTATTTTTGCGTTGGGTTTGGACAACGTAGGCACGGTGACGGCGAGGGATCTCGCCGCTGTATTCGGCAATGTGGACAACCTTTCCCGCGCCACAGCAGAGCAACTCGTGGCAATCAACGGCGTGGGCGACGTAGTTGCGGAGGGAATAATTCAATTTTTTGCGGAGAGTCAAAACGTCGATATTTTGCGTAGGCTCAAATCCATAGGGATAGATCCGCAGTTTGTCGAGCGGCAAACCGTCGGCGCGTTCAGCGGCAAAAAGGTGGTGCTTACGGGCAGTCTTGCGGACTACACGCGCAGCGAGGCTTCCAAGTTGATAATGGAACGCGGCGGCGAGATCGCCTCCTCCGTGAGCAAATCCGTCAACCTTGTGATAGCGGGTGAGGACGCGGGGAGCAAGTTGGACAAGGCGCGCGCGCTGGGTATCGAGGTAATTGACGAAAGACAATTCAAACAAATCTTGGGCGACTGAAACGTCGTCCTTTTTTTCATTGCGTCGGCGTAGGGGGGTTCGACAAGACCGAAAGGCTTGGCGGGGAAAGTCGCCTTGCGTCAAACCGAACGCACATTTGCGCGGTCGTTGCCGACCGACGAGAGCGACGACGGGGGCTAAGCGCAACTCACGCTTTCGGCGCAACATTGCTCAATGTAATTTATATTTATATTTTTTTGTATTATTGATTGAAAAATATCAATAGTTGTGTTATAATACAAAATTAGAAAAATGGAGCAGTGTGACCATGAAAAGTATGACAGGTTACGGCAAGGCGACGGTCGCGCGCGACGGTCGGGAACTTACCGTAGAACTCAAAAGCGTAAATCATCGTTTTTTGGATATATCCACCAAGATACCGCGCGCTTTCATTGCGCACGAGGACATTATCCGCAACATCCTGTCCCGACTGTTGTCCCGCGGACACGTGGACGTGTTCATCAACTACGCGCTGTCGGGCGACAGCGACAAGGTAGTCAGTCTGGACATGGCTCTTGCGCGCGGATACGTGCAAGCGGCGCACCGTCTTAGCGAGGAATTTCCCGAGTTGCATCACGATTTCAACGTCAACGCGCTGATGCGCTCCAACGAAGTTGTCAGTTTGGAGCAGACGGAGGAAAACGAGCAAGTTTTGCGCGAAATGCTTGGCGAGGCGGTGGAGCAAGCCGCAACCAAACTCAACGAAATGCGCGAAACGGAAGGCAACGCGTTGCGGCGCGATCTGCTGGGCAAGATAGACAATGTGGAGCGGCTCCTGAACAAAGTCAAAACCTACGCTCCGCGCGTCGCCGAACAGTATCGCGACAAACTTCGCGCGCGCATAGAGGAGGCTCTCGGCGACGTGCAGTTGGACGAAAGCAAACTTGCCAACGAAGTATGCTTTTTTGCGGACAAGTCCTGTATCGACGAGGAGATCACCCGTTTGAGCAGTCATATAGCGCATGCGCGCGAAATTTTGGCGGAGGAGTCCCCCGTGGGGAGAAAGTTGGACTTTTTGGTGCAGGAATTCAACCGCGAAACCAACACTATTTGCAGCAAATCCTCCTATTTGGAGTTGACCGACGTGGCGTTGGAAATGAAGAACGAAATAGAAAAAATTCGCGAACAAGTACAAAATTTAGAGTAACACTCTATTGGAGAATAACAAAGTATGGAAGAAAAAAAACAAGGTAAACTCATCATTATTTCCGGTCCGAGCGGCGCGGGCAAAGGCACTATCTGCGCCGAACTAATGAAGCAAATGCCCGACTTGGTGTTGTCCTGCTCGGTAACTACCCGCGCTCCCCGCGCAAACGAGCGCAGAGATCGCAGTTACTTTTTCGTATCCGAGGACACTTTCCTCGATATGGTACGCAAAAACGAGTTGTTGGAGTACGACCAACACTTCGAAAACTATTACGGCACTCCCAAAAAGTTCGTCGTGGACATGCTCAATTTCGGCAAAGACGTCATTTTGGAGATAGACGTAAAGGGCGCGCTTCAAGTCAAGCAAAATTACGAGGACAGTATTTTGTTTTTTATCGAAGCCCCCAGCGAGCAGGCGTTGTACGAACGCCTCAAAAAGCGCGGCTCGGAAAGCGAAGAAAAAATACAGATCCGCATGGCTCGAAACAAATTAGAACTTGCTCAACGTTACAAGTACGATTACTGTATCATGAACGACGACGTAGACAGAGCCGTTGACGAAATTATCGCAATATTGAAAGAAAGGAGAGAACAAAAATGATCACCAGACCTCCCATTGACGAACTTACGGAAAAAGCAGGGGACAAATACACGCTTTGTTGCGTGGTGGCAAAGCGCGCCAAGGAACTCAACGACAATCCCGAACTTCCGCCGAACATGAAACCGATAACCTACGCGGCGGACGAATTTGACGACGACATTACGGAAATTGCAAAGAAGTGATGAAACTCAGCGGTAAAAACATAGTAATAGGCGTCAGCGGCGGTATCGCCGTGTACAAGGTGTGTCAGGTGGTGCGTTCCTTCAAGCAGTTGGGGGCGAACGTAGACGTTATCATGACGAAAAACGCCGCGCAGTTTGTAACGCCGCTTACATTCGAAACGCTTTCCAACCGCCCCGTCGTGACGGACATGTTCCAACGCGGCGGACATTGGGAAGTAGAGCATATCGCGTTGGCAAAGAAGGTGCACTTGTTTGTGGTATGTCCCGCAACGGCAAATATCGTGGGCAAACTTGCAAACGGCATTGCCGACGATATGTTGAGTACAACGCTGATGGCGACTACCGCACCCATAGCGGTGTGTCCCGCAATGAACGTCAACATGTACCGTAGCGCGGCGTTTCGCGACAATCTGGACAAACTCGTCAAGCGCGGCGTACACGTTATCAACGCGGAATCGGGCTTTTTGGCTTGCGGAGATGTGGGCGAAGGGCGCATGGCGGAGCCGCAAACGATAGTGGACGCATGCGTCGCTTTGCTTTGTCCCAAGCAGGATCTGCAAA
Source organism: uncultured Clostridia bacterium (assembly GCA_947625725.1). Classification (GTDB taxonomy): domain Bacteria; phylum Bacillota; class Clostridia; order Christensenellales; family CAG-314; genus Fimimonas. The sequence goes on from CANQPI010000009.1 coordinate 27,893, forward strand.
ACAAGCGCGTGCTGGTCACTTGCGGCGCAACGTTGGAGCGGTTGGACGACGTGAGATACGTCACCAATTTTTCCAGCGGCAAAATGGGCGCGGCGGTGGTAACGGCGGCATTGGATCGCGGCGCGGACGTCACGGTAATTTTGGGCAAACACAGCGCGCAAATCGACGACAGGGCGACGGTGATCGACGTTTCCACAACGCGGCAAATGTTGGACGAAACGGAAAGTCGAGTTGCCGATCACGACATATTCGTCATGGCGGGCGCGCCCTGCGACTACCGTCCCGAGGCTTTTTCCGACAGCAAAATCAAGTCGGAAACGCTCACCGTCAAATTTGTCAAAAACCCCGACATAGCCGAGCGCGTCGGCGCGATCAAGGGGGACAAATTTTTGTGCGTTTTCGCCGCGGAAACGGACAACGGCGTGCAACACGCCCGCGAAAAGTTGCTCAAAAAACACGCCGACCTTGCCGTTCTAAACGACGTCAAGCACAACAACGTGTTCGGTTCGGATACCGACGTGGTAACTTTCGTTACCGCCGAGGGCGAACAAGACTATCCGCAAATGAGCAAATTTGACATAGCAAACTTAATTTTGGACAAAGCAATCAAATGATCTATTCCGTCATAGTAGATGTTTCCGCAAGCGAAGTGGACAGGATATTCGACTACAAAGGCGAGGGCTACAAAGTTGGCGCTCGCGTTTTGGTAAACTTTGCAAACCGCAACACCGAGGGCTACATTGTGGGCGAAAAGGAAACATCCGACTACGACGAGAGCAAACTCAAACAGATCATTCGCCCTTTGGACGACTTTTGCGCAATTTCGGAGGACTTGCTGAAATTGAGCGATTTTATGCGCAAGGAGTATCACCTTCGGTGGGTGGACGTTTTGCGCCTTTTTATTCCCGCGGAAATGCGCGGCAACCGAGTCCGTTCGCTGTATCGACAGCAAGTCAGGCTCGCCGTGCAGGACAGTCTGGACGTGATTCTGGACGGGCTCAAACCCAACGCCACCGCTCAGCGCGATCTGGTAACTTACCTGTATCTCAACGGCGCGTCCCTTGCGGAAACCGTCAACGCCGAGTTCGGCAATTCCGCGCTTCGCGCTCTCAAACAAAAGGGCATAGTGGAAACGCAGGATATTGTGGTGCGCCGCACGCCCTACAAGGGCATACAACTCAACGCTCCCGTCAAGCACAAACTGTTGGAGGCTCAGCAAAAGGCGGTGGACGCCGCGCTTGCCGACAGAACGGGCAAATTTTTGTTGCACGGCGTTACGGGCAGCGGCAAGACGGAAGTGTACATGACCGTTATCGAACGCATTGTCGCGGAGGGCAAAACCTGCATTATGCTCGTGCCGGAAATTTCCCTCACGCCCGCCGCTCTCAAACAGTTGCGCGAGCGTTTCGGGGACAGGGTGGCGTTGTTGCACAGCGGGCTGTCCGTGGGCGAACGCTACGACGAGTGGCTTCGGCTGAAAAACGGCGAGGCGCAAATTGCCGTCGGAGCGCGTAGCGCGGTGTTCGCGCCGCTGACAAACATAGGGGCGATAATAGTAGACGAAGAACACGACAGCAGTTACATATCCGATTTCAACCCGCGTTACAACACTATCGACGTGGCGGCGTTTCGCGCGGAGCAAAACGGCGCGCTGTTGCTGTTGGGCAGCGCGACTCCGAGTTTGGGCAGTTACTATGCCGCCAAGCATGGCAAACTCAAACTGATAGAAATGCCCGAGCGTATCAACAAACAGCCCTTGCCCAAGGTGGAGATCGTGGACATGTCGTTGGAAACGCGCCGCGGCAACAAAGGCATTTTTTCGGCGTTGCTCAAACAGCGGCTTGCCGAAACGTTGGAAGCGGGCAATCAGGCAATGCTGTTTCTCAACAGGCGCGGATACTCTTCCTTTTTGATGTGTACAAAATGCGGTTACGTCGCCGAGTGCAAAAACTGTTCCGCAACGCTCACCGTTCACCGCGACGACAAATTGCTCAAATGTCATTACTGCGGCGCGGCTTACTACTTGCTCGACGTTTGTCCCAACTGTCACTCCGCAAGTTTTCGTCAGGGGCGCGTGGGTACGCAACAGGTGGTGGATTTGTTGCGGGCAATGTATCCCGACGTCAAAGTGTTGCGAATGGACGCCGACACAACGCAAACCAAGGAGAGTCACGGCAAGATCTTGCAGGCGTTTGCCGACGGCGAAGCGCAAATACTCGTCGGCACTCAGATGATAGCCAAGGGACACGACTTTCCCAAAGTGACTCTCGTGGGCATACTCGACGGCGACCAAAGTTTGCACAACGAGGATTACGTCGCAACCGAACGCACGTTCCAACTCATCACGCAGGTGGCGGGGCGTAGCGGTCGGGACAAGGACAAGGGAACTGTTGTGTTGCAGACCTACACTCCCAAACACTACTGTTTGCAGTACGCCGCGCGGCAGGACTACGTCGGATTTTACAATTACGAGATAAACATTCGTCAGTCGGCGTGTTTTCCGCCTTTTTCCGAGATCGTGCGCATTTTGTACGTCGGAGAAAAAAAACAGGATTGCATTGACGAACTGACGGAACAGTATGCCGCGCTTACGGAAATCAAGGCAAACAATCCGAACATACTTTTTATGGACAAAATGCGCTGTCGAATGGAGCGTATCGAAAACAAATTCCGCTATCAGATACTGTTCAAACTGTCCGCCGAGGGTACTGACGACGTAATACGGCAGATCTACGCCGTGTGCGACGCAAAAAAACGGCGCGACGTGTCGGTATCGGTGGAAAGAAATCCGCAAAATTTATCTTAGCAGGTGTTATATGGCTAAACGAAACATAATCAAAATGGGCGATCCGTTGCTTCGCAAGATAAGCAAGCCCGTTGAAAACTTCGACGACAAACTTCATCAACTTTTGGACGATATGGCGGAAACTCTCCATGCCGTCGGCGGGTTGGGACTTGCCGCTCCGCAGGTGGGCATTTTGCGCCGCGTTTGCATTGTGGAGTACGACGACGTTCTGTACGAGTTGGTAAATCCCCAACTTACAAGCAGTTCGGGCAAATGCGTGGACAACGAGGGCTGTTTGTCGGTGGTGGGCTTTCGCGGTTTGGTGGAACGCCCCGAGAAGATAGACGTTCGTTACTACGACCGAAACGGCAACTTGCGCGAACAGCACGCCGAGGGATACTTTGCGCGCGTGTTCCTGCACGAAATGGATCATCTCGACGGCATACTGTTCCCCGACAAAATGATAAAGAAAATTATCGACAACGACTGACGCGAGGTGAATTATGAAAGTGGTGTTTTTGGGAACGCCCGATTTCGGCGTGCCTGCGCTATCGGAAATATGTCGGCGACACGATGTGGTCGGGGTGGTATGTCAACCCGACAAGGCGGGCGCGCGAGGCAAAGTGGAGTTTTCTCCCGTCAAAAAATTTGCCCTTGCTCACGGTTTGCCCATCATGCAGTTCGACAAGATCTCGCGCGACGGCGTGGAAACGCTTGCCGCTCTGCGCCCCGACATAATGGTGACGGCAGCCTACGGACAAATTTTGTCGCAACAAGTAATCGACGTCGCTCCGCACGGCATAATCAACATACACGGCTCGCTTTTGCCCAAACTGCGCGGCGCGGCTCCCATTCAGTACACCGTTTGGCAAGGACTTAGCGAAACGGGCGTCACGATACTCAACACTGTGCGACGTGTGGACGCGGGCGAGATCATTTTGCAAAAACCGTTGCAAATTTTGCCATACGAAACATGCGGACATCTTTTTGAAAGAATGGCTCTGCTGGGCGCGGAAGCCGTCGTCGAGGCGTTGGATCTGATCGCAAGCGGCAAGGCGACCTACACTCCGCAGGACGAGGAACAAGCGACTTTTTGCTCCAAGATCTCTGCCGAGCAGGAACAAATAGATTGGAATTTGCCCGCCGAACAGACGATAAACCTTGTGCGCGCGCTCAATCCGTCCCCCGCCGCTTGGACGAGTCTGGGCGGCAAAAGGCTCAAAATTTTTGCTTTGCGCCCCTGCGACGGTCAGTTTGACGGCGCGGCAGGCGAGGTAGTGCAAACGGGCAAAAAATGCCTCGCGGTGCAGTGCGGCGACGGCAAAGCGGTTTTTGTCACCGAGTTGCAAGCGGAAAATTCCAAGCGTATGGACATTGCGAGTTTTCTCAACGGACACGTCGTTTCGCTCGGCACGGTACTAGGCAGATGAACACGGCGTTTCTAAAAAGTTATCAAACGTTGCGCGAAGTGTATCAAAACAGAGCGTTTTCTTCCGTCGCGCTGAACAGATCGCTCAACGTTTGCAAAAATCAAGACAAGGCTCTCGTCACCAAAATAGTCTACGGCGTGTTGGACAACGACGGCAAGTTAAACTACGTCATCTCCCGCTTTGTGCGCAAAATGCCCAAAGGCGACGCGCTGTTGATCCTCAAAATGGGCGCGTACTGCCTTGCCGAACTTTCCATACCCGTCTACGCGGTGGTAAACGACTTTGCCGAACTTGCCAAGATCACCGAGGACAAAAGGATAGTGGGCTTTGTCAACGCCACTTTGAAATCCATTGCGCCGCAAATCAAAAATTTCGACGACTATCCCGACGATCCGATACAAAATCTTGCGCTTAGCCGTTCGTATCCCGAGTGGGCGGTGCGCAAACTTGTCAAAGACTACGGTTTCGACGTCGCTCGGCAAATCGTGAGTTACGATCCGCCAAGGTTGACGACCGTTCGTTTGCACGGTATTGCCCCTGCGGAATTTGCTCGCCGTTTTGCAACGGAAGTACAGCCGACAATTTTTGACGACGCCGTTTTTGTCAAAGGCGTGCCGCACGACGGTTCTGTATGCACGGCGCAAAGCCTTTCTTCCATGGCGATAGCGCGTATTTGCGCCGCGATCACTCCTCGACAGGGCAAATTTTTGGATTGTTGCGCCGCTCCGGGCGGCAAGTCGGTCTATTTCAAACAACTTTCTCCTGCGGCGGAGGCGACGGCTTGCGACGTTCACCCGCACCGCGTGGAACTCATTCAAAGTTACGCTCGGCGAATGGACGTGCAACTTGCAACTTACTGCCGCGATATGACCCAACCCGCAAGCGAGTGGAACGGCGCGTTCGATACCGTCTTGTGCGACGTGCCTTGCAGCGGTTTCGGAGTGTTGGATACCCGTCCCGACATCAAACTTTTCCGCGAAAACAAGGATATATCCGAACTTATGAAATTGCAGTATGCCATTTTGAACAATTGCTGTGAGTTTGTCAAGGCGGGCGGCAGTTTGGTGTACTCGACTTGTACGCTTTTCGACAACGAAAACGGTCAAAATGTGCGCAAATTCCTCAAAAATCATTCGGATTTTGACTACGGCAGGATAATTTTGCCCCAAATAGCGGCGGCGGACGGCAAAGGCTTTTACCAATTTTTGCCTCACGCAGACGGCATGCAGGGCTTTTACGTCGCGGTACTTACGCGGAGGGGATCATGAATATTTTGCAGGATATGACAAAGTCGGAGTTGATGGAATTTATCACGGCAAATTACGGCGTAAAACCCTTTGTCGCGGGACAAATTTTCGGTTGGCTCAACAAATCCGCGGATTTCGACGGAATGACGAACGTTCCCAAAACCTTGCGCGACGCTCTCCGAAAGGATTGCGTGGCGGTCGCCGCCAAAATAGTCAAAACGCTCTCCTCGGAACAGGACGGCACGCAAAAATTTTTGTTCGAACTCTGCGACGGAAATTTGGTAGAGGGCGTGCTTATGCGTTACAAGTACGGCAACACATTGTGCGTTTCGTCGCAGGTCGGCTGTCGAATGGGGTGCAAATTTTGCGCCAGCACTTTGGACGGCTTGGTGCGCAATCTGTCCGCGGGCGAAATCCTTTCGCAGGTGCTGTCGGTAAACGCGCTGGGACAGGGCAAGGAGCGTTACGTCACCAACGTGGTGCTTATGGGTAGCGGCGAACCGTTGGATAACTTTGACAACGTAGTCAAATTTCTCCGTTTGCTCTCCGACCCCGACGGGCTGAACGTTTCGTTGCGCAACGTTTCGCTGTCCACGTGCGGCATTGTTCCCAATATCGTAAGGCTGGCGGATATGAACTTGCCCGTCAATTTGACGCTTAGTTTGCACAACCCGTTCAACGACCAACGCAAACAAATCATGCCCGTCGGCAACGCCTACTCGGTGGAACAGGCGGTGGACGCGTGCAGATATTTTTTCGAAAAGACGGGGCGGCGCATAATTGTCGAATACACGCTTATCGACGGGCAAAACGACAGTTACGCTCACGCGCTCAAACTCGCGTCCCTTTTGCGCGGGTTGTCCGTTCACGTCAACGTGATCTCGCTCAATCCCGTCAAGGAAACGGGACTGCGCGGCACAAGCGAAACAAATCTCAAACGTTTTTTGCAATATTTGGACAAACTCGGCTTATCCGCCACGCGCCGCCGCACAATGGGGCAGGATATAGAGGGCGCATGCGGACAACTTCGAAGAAGGTATATGAACGACAATGGTAACTAAACGGGGAATCGTTGTAAAAAGCGTCGGCGGCGTGTTTACCGTAGCGGACGATCTCGGGCAAAAATACGTGTGTTTTGCCCCGAAAAAACTGCGCTACAACGAATTGGACGTGATCGTCGGCGACAAAGTGTCTTTTCAAGATCTTCGCCGCGGCAAAGGGGTCGTGACGGAGGTGCAACCGCGCCGCAACAAACTTGTCCGTCCCGAAATAGCCAACGTGGACGTGTGTTTTGTAGTGATCGCGCCCCAACCTCAACCCGATTTTTACCTCTGCGACAAGGTGATGATAAACTGTTTTCAGGAGCATATCGAGCCTGTGGTGGTGGTAAACAAGTGCGATTTGTCTTTGGATACCGCGCGCGAAGCCGTTTGCAACTACGGCAAAATAGCCGACGTCGTTACCCTGAGCGCGTTGGACGACAGCGTAAATCAGTTGACAAAATACCTGAAAGGGGGCAAAACGGGCTGTTTTGCGGGGCAGTCGGCTGTGGGCAAAACTTCCATACTCAACGCGCTTTTGCCCGAGGCGCAGGGCGAAACGGGCGGCATTTCCGTCAAATCGGGCAGGGGCGTGCATACCACGCGACACAGTTCTCTGCACCGCGTGGCGGACGGCTACGTCGTGGATACGTGCGGCTTTTCGCTGTGCGAGTTGCAAAACATACGTTCCGACGAACTTCGGCTGTATCTCGACGATTTTGTGGACGTGGCGCGCGGTTGCAAATATACGTCCTGTACGCACACGGTCGAGCCCGATTGCGCCGTCAAACTCGCGGCGGAAAGGGGCGAATTGTTCAAACCGCGCTACGACAGGTACGTAGAGGAGTTTGCCGAACTTAGACAACAGGAAGAAAACAAATACAGATAACGCAAAAAAAATTTTGTCGGTAGCACGAATATCCGACCGACAGGCGGTGCGGCGTTGCCGCTTGCCCGCTGTCGTCAACTTTGTGCCGATACAAAACCGATATGTCAACAACAGAGAGGTCAACATGAGAAAAATTTTTGTCAGCCCTTCGATACTTTCCGCCGACTTCGCGCGTTTGGAACAGGAGTGCAAATCGCTGGAAAAATGCGGCGCGGATTGGATACATTGCGACGTTATGGACGGCAATTTTGTGCCTAACATCACGTTCGGCATGCCGATAGTGAGGAGTATCCGTCGTTGCGTGGTACTGCCGTTGGACGTTCACCTGATGATCGAACGTCCCGAGCGTTACGTCAGACAGTTTGCGGAAGCGGGCGCAGACTTGATCACGATACACGTCGAGGCAACGGATAACGTTGCGGAAACGCTCGAACTCGTGCGCGCCTGCGGCAAAAAGGCGGGCATTTGCGTCAAGCCGAACACTCCCGTGGAGGAGTTGATACCCTATCGCGGGCTGTTCGATATGGTGTTGATAATGTCTGTCGAACCGGGCTTCGGCGGACAAAAATTTCTGCCCTCCGCAGTGGAAAAAATACGTTCTGCCAAGCAACTTTTTCCCGACGCGCTGTTGGAAGTGGACGGCGGCATAAACCGCGACACGGCAAAACTCGTCATAGACGCGGGTGTGGACGTGATAGTCGCGGGCAACGCGATAATGAACGTTTCCGATCGCAAGCAGGCAATGGATCAAATTCGCGGCAATGTTACCTTATAGTTTTTTCTGCCCCGAGCCGCAATCGAACAGTCAATTTGCAAACTGTTTGTAACGTTACCCGTTTTTGCCGCATATAATGTACAAAAACAGTGGGGGAATGTATGAAAAGCAGAATTTATTGTTTCAAGTTGCCGCGTTTTTTGGGAAACATTTTGCGCTTGCTCTTGGGCAAAGCGGCGATAGGAAAAAAATAATATATCAGGTTTTCTATGATAATAAAGGCTGTCGCACAAGGCGACAGCCTTTATTTGCAAATATTTATATATTGAAAATGTTATTTGACTGTACACAACACAAATTTATGGCATCAATGCGGCGTATTTTGATTTAATTTTCCAAACCCAATAGATAATCTACGCTTTCGTCGAAAAATCGAGCCATATCGGCAAGCAAGGAAAGAGGTGGCTCGCGCTGCCCCTTTTCATAATGTAAGTATGTCACGCTGTGAATTTTCAATGCGGTGGCAACTTCTTTTTGCGTAAGACCGCGTTCTTCGCGTAATTCTTTCAATCTTTTACTTAACAAAATTTCCATACTACTTGACATATTACCATTTTGGTAGTAAAATAATACACAACTACCAAATTGGTAGCAAACAAACATAATGGAGGAAAAATTTTATGAGGCGCAAAAGGTTAGTTTTTATTGTATTGGCAATGGTAACAATGATACTTTGTTGTACTTGTCTGAGCGCATGCAAAAAATGTGAGCAACACGTAGGAGTTGGCGAGTGTACAGAGTGTGGTGCAGATTATTTTACTTTACTCAAAAAACATTGCATTAAACATGGAAAGTATAAATCAGGTACGTATTCTATAACATACTTTCCACAAGAGTCATCAACAGATACGGTTTTCTTGTTGGCTTATGATATATCGAGTGATGTAATCTCTATGTTTCTTCAATACAAAAATTCAGACATAATGATCGATATGGATGAGATTGATGGAGTATATAATTATTTATGCACATCCACATCCGGCGGATCTGAGAATACTATGAAAGGAACGCTAAATGGTTCGACTTTGCACCAACTTTCCGCGTTGCCATATACTTATTCGAGTGCAAGCAGTTATTTAAATTCGGCTCTGGCAAAACTTGCATGTTCATTAGCGCAACTTCTTGTTCCATCCGCAGACTTGTATTTCATAGAAAACGACATGCCAATCAGATGCGTCAACTTGGGTTTTGCCGAGTAATATAATAAAACTTGGCTTGTAATAAAATTAGGGGACTGCCAATACTGCGGTCCCCTAGTTGTTTAACATACCTGTTAAATTGAGTTTAATATTTTTAATAGTCGTAAAAATTTTCAGATATTCGCTTGTTCTTCTTTGTCCGTTATCGTCTGTTCGGCGGTTACGGCGCAATTTTCCTGCTCTTTCGATTTGATCCAACCCCATTTGCGCCACAGTTTGTCCGTTTGAGCAAACAGCAGAGGATACACGCCTATATCTACAAAGGTCACTACGGCGTAGCGCAACACGCGGAAAATTCTCTCGAACCACACGTTTGAGTTGTAGTCGGGGTAAATTGCGCCCACGATCAATTTGAGCAATTCGTTCATTCCCAAAAACAGTCCGCCGCCCGCCGCAACGCGCAGTATCACTCGCCACCAAACTTTGGTATTGTCAAACTTGGTAACGCGTTTTTCAAACACGACTCCGCATACAAAACCGATCAACAGTCCGTATGCGGTGTAAAAGTCGCTTGTGGTGCAGTAGAAAAATCCCGCAAGCCCGATAGCGAGCATACCGATATATATCCAAAGTTTGTTGTCGATCACGCGGAACAGCCAATTTATCAAAAACACCAACGCCACGCCGAGAGCCAACCCGCAAATTACGTCGCTGGGGTAGTGCGCGCCGAGGTACGTCCGCGACAACGCCACGAGTACGGGCAACACGACGGCAACGGCAATGAGCCACTTTTGTTTGCCTTTGTACGCGACGGCTGCGCCCACGTAGGTAGACGCCGAACCGGACGAGTGTCCCGAGGGAAACGAGTAGCCGCTTACATCTCTGAAATTTTGTATCCCCGCGTTGCTGTCAAAGGGTCGCGTGCGCCTGACTATGTTTTTGATGAGCGGATTTACCAATGTTGCGGCGATCATGGTAAAGCCCAACTGTTCGCCGCGACGTTTGTCCAAAGCCCAATACACCAAGCCGACTACCGCGACCAAAATCGTTTCCTCGCCCAGCATAGAAATGAAGTTCATCAGATAGTACAAAAAACTTCCCTTCCCGGCAAGGCTCTGAAACCACAAAATAAATTCGTTTTCGCCCGGAATGGACCAGGTATAGCCGATAGCGGCGCAAAGCAAATCAAACATACATTTTCCTCTTTACGGTAATTGTTGCGCACAAAAGGTCGCAAAGCAATTGTAGCACATTTTTCATATTGATTCAACCCGAACGCAAAAAAAACCTCACCCGATAGCGGTGAGGCAAATTTCGTTTAGCGTTGTTCTTTGTTGGCTGTTCTGATGCAACGGGTGCAAACGTATTCGGTGGATTCCTTTCCGTCGATTTCCACCTTTACCTTTTGCAAATTGGCACTGTACGTTTTGGGAGTTCTTCTGTTAGAGTGAGAAACTTTGTTGCCGGACATTTTGCCTTTTCCGCATATAGCGCATACCTTGGACATATCTACACCTCCGTGGGTCGAAAAATTGTGCTTGTTTTCACGCTTAAATATAATATCAAATTTGAGTGATTTTGGCAAGTAATTGACGCATCTTTTTTCAATTTGACTCTTACAAAGTTACAAAATTTGTATTTTGCGACTATTAAATACAAAATTGACCGTGAAACACTTGTGAAATAATAATTTTTTTGGTAAAATATTATCAATATACAGTGGAGGAATTTTCAATGGCATTGCGTACAAGAAATTCGTACGGATTGATCACGGTATCCGACGACGTAATAGCGTCCCTCGCAGGGCATCTTGCGACGGAGTGTTACGGCGTGGTGGAAATAGTGCCTTTTGGTTTCTCCGATTCTTTTACCGACCTTTTCAAGCGCAACGGCAAAAGCCGCGGAGTCAGAGTTTCTACCAAGGGCGACCGAATTTTCGTCGATCTGTATGTAAAAATAAAATACGGACTTCCCGTTTCCGCAGTTTCGTCAAGTTTGAAGAACACGGTAAAATACGGCTTGGAACGCTTTACGGGTATGATAGTCGATTCTATCGACGTACACGTTGTAGGCGTCAAGTTGTAACAAATTTTTACGAAATCGCGAGGATAACATAAAATGGCTGCTGCTCATACAATCAAAACTCACATCACGCCTTCCGTGATGAAACGCATGTTTATCGCCGGCGGAAAAATGCTGGAAGTAAACAAAGCGCAAGTAGACGCACTGAACGTCTTTCCCGTTCCCGACGGCGACACGGGAACAAATATGTCTTTGACAATGATGTCCGCCGTCAAGGAGATCAATTCCGCAAACAGCACGTCTATGTCGGAACTTGCGGAAAAACTCAGCAAAGGCGCGCTTCGCGGTGCGCGCGGCAATTCGGGCGTAATACTTTCTCAAATTCTCAAAGGTTTTTCAAATATCATAACTCAAAACGACGAGTGCGACGCGCGCACTTTTGCCAAAGGACTGCGCGAGGGCGCGGAACTTGCATATCGCGCGGTATCCAAACCCAAGGAAGGCACGATCTTGACGGTCGTTCGTTCCATGGCGGAGGAGGCGATCGACACCGCCAAGCGCAGCGGCGACATTCAAAAGTTGCTGAACGCTGTGTTGGAAAAGGGCGAAGAAACCCTTGCCAAAACTCCCGATATGTTGGACGTGCTCAAACGCGCGGGCGTGGTGGACAGCGGCGGTTACGGACTTATCACCCTGTTCAAAGGGTTGATAATGGGCTACCTCGACCAGGAGATCACGGGCGCGGAGGAGTACGCCGAGCCTGAAAGCAACAACAAACCCGTATCTATCGATTCGGCTTTCCCCGACGACAGCGAACTCGTAGTGGACTACGAATCTTTGGGCGAGTTGGATTTCGGCTACTGCACGGAGTTTTTCATCACCAACATAAAAAAGCGCACAACGGTTACGGATATTGACAAATTGAGAGAGTATCTCAACGAGATAGGCAACTCCGTTATATGTATCGGCGACCTCAATTTGGTAAAGGTGCATGTACATACAAACAACCCCGGCAAAGCGCTCACCAAGGCGCTCACCCTCGGCGAGTTGGACAAGATAAAGATCGAAAACATGATGGAGCAAAACAGAAAGTTGCGCGCCCGTTACGAAGCGGAACGCAAGCCTATCGGTTTGCTTGCAGTGTGTTCGGGCGACGGTTTCGCCGCGATTTTCAAGGATCTTCTCGTCGATCAGGTGATAGAGGGCGGTCAGACAATGAACCCCTCCGCCGAGGACATAGCCTCCGCCGCGCGCAAAATCAACGCGGAAAATATCATAATTTTGCCTAACAACAAAAATATCATTTTGTCCGCAGAGCAATCGAGAACGTTGGTGCAAAACCGCAACATCTTTGTGTTGCAAACAAAGGATATTCCGCAGGGACTTGCGGCGGTACTCAATTTCAGTCCCGACCTCAGCCTGTCCGAAAACCTCGAAAATATGACCGCGGGCTTTGTGGATATCGACGCGGGACAAGTTACCTACGCCGTTCGCGACACCGTGATAGACAAGTTCAAGATAAAGAAAGGCGACATTATCGGTTTGGACAAGGGCAGTATCGTCACCAGCGGCAAGGACGTAGAGGCGGTCACGACCAAGTTGATAGAAGGAATGTTGACCGAGGACAAGGAAGTGGTTACTTTGTACTACGGACAGGACGTTCCCGAAGAAAAAGCCGAGGCTTTTGCGGAAAAACTGCAAAACAAACACCCCGACATCGAATTTATTCTTCACTACGGCGGTCAACCGTTGTACTACTACGTGCTGAGCGTGGAGTAAACCGACCAGGCGCAAGTCGGTTCGGTTGATTACACAACCGACCCCTACGGGGCGCAAGTGCGCCGACTTGGTCGGACTGCTAAGGAAGTCGCTACACGCGCCTTCATTTTCGGGCTCCCACGCAATGCGAGTGTCACTGCGTGGGAGGAGTCGCAACCCCGCCAACCCCCGCAAGGGCTGCAATCTCGGTACACGCCCGTGATTGCAGGAGGGATTTGAGTTTTGTCCGCTTGTGCGTTGTATCCACACGCCCAGCGCTCACTCAAATCTCTATTTTTTTGACCAGATGCAATTGGCGCTCGGGTATCCCCTGCAAAAAGGCTTCACTTCAAACGCCACACATTTAGTGAGAGAACGCAACTCACTTGTGTGGCGTTTTTGTTGCAGATTATTTTGCAGGGGACACCCTCGCTCCCCTGTGAATAAGGTCGGAACTTTGATTGGAATTGTTTGTTTTGAAATAAAGTTTGCAACTGTTACAACAAAACAATGCTTTCCATTATAATGGGAAACATAGTTGACAACTGCATTAAAAGCCTTCTCTTGGGGACGCAAGAGAAGGGGGACCGTCGCAAGACGGTGGATGAGTTTCGACTGTCAAAGCCGTCTAGATATTACAATTATTGCCTCTTGGGTTTATTTGATAAAACAGTTTTTTGCAGACGTGATTTGAGTTTTCGCTTGTGCACTGTGTCCACGCGCCCTGCGCTCACTCAAATCTCTATTTTTTTGACCAGATGCAATTGGTACTCGGGAATCCCCTGCAAAAAGGCTTCACTTCAAACGCCACACATTTAGTGAGGGAACACAACTCACTTGTGTGGCGTTTTTGTTGCAGATTATATAGGTATTCGGGTATTCCGTGTCAAACGGCTTCACACAGCACTTTGGGTGCTTGCACACAAAACGGCTTCACATAGTGCCTCGGGCATTGCTCGAAAAAAGGCTTCGCTTCGGGCTACGCCCTCGTTGCAGATTATTTTTCGAGCAACACCCTCGGCACTCCCTTGAAGCAAGGATAATGCTTGTTGCAGATTGTTTTGTTGTACAACACCCTCAGTGCCCCTTTTACAAGGGCAAGTGTGTTGTAGATTGTTTGTTACGAAACACCCTCATACCTCGGTGGAACAAGGTTGAGTTTGCAACACCCTTGCGCTTGTGTGAAAAAGGTCGGAACTATGATTGGACAACTTGTACCGTAACAAGGTTGCTAACTGTGAGAGGGCTTACCCTTTGAGGACATGAAGTGGTATTTGCAACTAACAAAACAATGCTTTCCATTATAATGGGAAACAACGTCGGCGACTGCATTAAAAGCCTTCTCTTGGGGACGCAAGAGAAGGGGGACCGTCGTCAGACGGTGGATGAGTTTCGACTGTCAAAGCCGACTAAATATTACGATCATTGCCTCTTGCGTTTATTTGATAAAGTTGTGCAATACCCTCGCACCCGTGTGAACAAGGTCGTACATTTTTGAAACTGCGCTCGCATATCCCTCGCAAAGTTGAATTTTACATTGATTTTACATATCGGACGTTAAGCGTTGCCTAACTTTTTTTCCGTTTTTCTCTTTTTCGGAGCGACAAGAGCGTAACTGTCGTCAATGAGTTGCGACAGCAACGTCATATCCACCGTACCGTCCAGCAAAACGCCTATCCAATGCAGTTTGTTGAGGTGGTAGCAGGGCACAAAACCCTTTTGGTCAAGCAACACCTCGCGTGCAAACGGGTCGCACTTGATGTCCAAAATGTCTACAACGCCCTCGCCGTCCAGCCCGAGCCTTTTACGCGGCACGTTCATGATAATGCCGTACCATTTGCGCGTGTCGGCGCGCCTCAGCACGGCGTAATTGGGGACGTCCGCCCACATGTATTCCGCCTCAGTACCGTATTGATTTGACGCATAGTTCAGCACGTCTTGTCTTGTAGCCCCGTTTGTCATATACGCACTCCGTGTACATTATAATATACTTGATCTGAAAATTCAACATTGTACGCTTGATTTTATTGTACGCCTGATTTTAGACCTCGCCGTCGCATGCTTGCAATATTTTTGCCACGCTTGCCGCGCAATTCGGTATATCTTGTTAGCGAAAAAAGCGGTGCGCTCGTCAAGACAAACTCACGCCTAAATGCCAATTGACTTTTTGACCGTTTGATTTTTCTGTGCGTTTATGATATGATGATTGTACGATAAGTGTTAATTTAGCGGGGATAATTAAAGAATGAATACGATTGAAGAAATGATACGAAATAGGGATTTCAAATACGAGCCGCCTTATTTTTATAATAATCCTTTTTCATTGCGGTGTGAATTGGGTATTGACGAAAGCAACGAGGCGTATTTGACTATCGCAAAGAAAAGAGCGGCGGAAATTTTTAATATTCTATTTGAAAACAATGTCGATTTGTTCTTCTTTGACAATTACATATATGACTTTGATTTTGATACGGGAAAAACTGTGTATATCAATAACCTGATTTCATTGGAGAAAAAGCGGCTTAAATTCTCTTTGGGCTATCAAAAGAAGTTTAAGCACGTAATTATCAGGGATATCCCCTTTGATAAAGACGACGATAATAACGACGAAATTGTTCGAAGAAATCGAATTTGTTGTTATCCGAATAAGAAATTCAACGCCATTGAGGCTATAAACTCTCAAATTGATAATCAAGAAAATCCGATTATCCATTTCGTATCATTTGACAATAGCTGCATATTCTCGGTATATGATGATAGAGGGTGCGATATCGTGTTCTTCGATAAAAAGAAATTCCAACACTTCTACCCGCTCTTGCAAACGTATTTTCTTGGCTATGATTTGGCTTTAATGGAACAAAGATTGAATAACTGTAAGGGAACAAAATAATATGGAAGAATATTGGGGCATTTTCAAAGATGAGTTGTGATTTATTGTTTAATCATGAAGTATAAGGAAGGCGAGGGCGGTTTGTCCTCGCCTTTTGTATAGAAAAAGATCAACCCAACTCGGTTCGAATTAGGTTGGTCGTGGTGCCGCTGACCGGGTTCGAACCGGTACAGTATTGCTACCGAGGGATTTTAAGTCCCTTGCGTCTGCCTGTTTCGCCACAGCGGCATATATTTCAACTGCGAAGCACATTTCGGCTTCGCAGTTGTGTTTGGAGGCACCACCCAGACTCGGACTGGGGGTGGAGCTTTTGCAGAGCTCTGCCTTACCACTTGGCTATGGTGCCGTCAACATCTAATATTTTATCAAACAACCGAAAAAAAATCAACCCTTTAAGCGCAATTTGTATCGATATATTGTCGCAAACATTTTTCGCGGTCGGCTTTGTTCCTTGCGAGGCTTTGTTTTCGTCGCAAAAGCAACTTTGCTCGCCCGCAACTTGGGCGTTGATTTGTTTTGTCGTATGTGTTATACTTATCCTATTCGGCAAGGAGCAGACGGTATGAATATTTTTCAAAAGGCGTATTGTCGCACGTATCAATTTGTTTGCAAAATGGCAATTCCGTTGTTGCCGTATCGCCAACCCGAGCGGTTGGAGGGGTATGACGCAATCGCCGACGTAATGCAAAAGCGCAATTTGCGTTGCGCGCTCGTCGTCACGGACAAAACTTTGCGCGAGTTGGGCATCTGCGACGGGTTGCTTGCCGCGCTGGAAAAAAATAATTTAGGTTACGCCGTTTACGACGGCACGGTCGCCAACCCCACGACGGACAACGTGGCGGAGGCGGCGGAACTGTACCGTCAAAGCGGTTGCGATTGCCTTGTGGCTATCGGCGGCGGTTCGGCAATGGATTGCGCCAAAGCGGTGGGCGCGCAGTTGGTGCGCCCGAACAAAACTCTCGCCCAAATGAAAGGGCTTTTGAAAGTACGCCGATCCCTGCCCGCGTTGTTCGCGATACCCACAACGGCGGGTACGGGCAGCGAAACAACGGTGGCGGCGGTCATCACGGACGGCAAAACGCGGCACAAGTACGCCATAAACGATTTTTGCCTCATTCCCCGCTACGTATTGTTCGACAGCGCGTTGATGGTGGGTTTGCCGCCCTCGGTAACGGCGGCGACGGGTATGGACGCCTTGACTCACGCTATCGAGGCTTACGTCGGGCGCAGTACGACCAAGCGTTCGCGGCGCAACGCGCTTTGCGCGGCAAAAATCATTTTGGATAATATCCAGACCGTTTTTGCCGACGGCGGCAACATACAATCTCGCGGAAACATGCTACGCGCGTCCTATCTGGCGGGTTTGGCGTTTACCGAAAGTTACGTCGGGTACGTCCATGCGATAGCCCATGCGCTCGGCGGCAAGTACAACGTTCCGCACGGGTTGGCGAACGCGGTGCTTTTGCCCTATGTACTCAAAGCGTACGGCAAGACGGCTTACAAAAAACTTTGGAAAATGGGTTTGTATGCGGGATTGTTCGACAAAACCGTTTTCCCGCAGGAGGGCGCGCAAGCGGTGATCGCCCAAATCGAACGGCTCAATCGGCAAATGAATATCCCGCAAAAATTGGACTGCATTGCGGCGCAGGACATTCCGCAACTTGCCAAAACCGCCGCGGCGGAGGCAAATCCGTTGTACCCCGTCCCCAAATTGCTGGGCGCAAAACAATTGGAAAAAATTATCTTTGAGGTATGCGCCGTGGACAATTGAGCAAAAAAATTCGATAAAAAAAGCGTTTTCGGGTCGATCCGTTCGGTCAACACTCGGAAACGCTTGTTTTGTTGCGCCGTTTGCGTTTTCTCGGCGGCGACGCGCTTGGTTTCGCGTTTTGCCCGTCGTCGAAATTCAATCGACGGAACAACGCCGCAAAAAACACAAAGTGAACAAGCGCGGTGATCGCCCAACTTATGGGGTAGGAAATGGCAAGCCAGGTTATGTTGTGAAAGTAGTCCAGCGGAAAAATCGCAAATATCCACAGCAACCGCAGTCCGCACGCGCCGCAGGTGGAAATCACCGTCGGCAACACGGAGTAGCCGATAGCGCGTAGCGAGTACGCGCCTATATCCATCAATCCGCACAAAAAGTAAGTTCCGACGGTTATGTAAATGCGATCCAACCCGAATTGCACGGCTTGCTCGGTGGGAGCGTAAAAACCCAACAGCGGTTTTGCGAAAATCATCACGAAAGACGACGGAATCGCCCACGCGCCCGCAACAACCAACATTGTGCGCAAAATGACTCTGCGGATATTGGGCTTGTTTTTTGCGCCGTAATTTGCCGAACCGAAGGTGACTATCCCCTGCGCACAACTGTTCATGGCGGTGTAGACGTACCCTTCGAGGTTTGCCGCCGCGCCGTTCCCGTCCAAAGCCGCCGCGCCCAAAGTGAGGCTCAGATCGTTTATGCTTGTTTGTATCATCACGTTGGAAATGCTGAACAGCGAGCCTTGAATCCCCGCGGGCAAGCCCAAACGGGTAATTTCCAACGCTTCCTTTTTGTACAGGCGAACGTCGCGAAAGCGAAAGCGGAAAAAGTTTCCCTTTTTGAAGCGCATGTAGACTATCACGTCAACGGCGGCAAGCGCCTGCGACAGCGCGGTGGCGAGAGCCACGCCCCCAACGTCCATTTTGAATTGAATTACAAGCAGCAAGTTGAGCGCGACGTTGAACAACCCCGACAGCGTAAGGAAGTAGAACGGACGTTTTGTGTCGCCCACGGCGCGCAGCAGAGCCGCGCAAAAGTTGTAAACCATCGAAAAGGGCACGCCCGCAAAGTAAATTTGCAAATACAAAGTCGAAAGATCCAATACTTCGGGGTTTGTACCCATCCAAATCAAAAAGTATTTTGTGCAACACACCCCGATCACGCCGACGATCAAACCCATTATCACGGACAGAACAAAGGCGGTGTAAACCACGCGTTGTCCTTTTTGTTTATCCTTTGTGCCGTAACAGCGCGACATAAGTATGTTTGCGCCAATGGACAGCCCGAGAAACAGGTTTACAATGAGGTTTACCAAAGCGTTGGTGCAGGTGATCGCGCCCACCGAGTGTTCGCTCCCGAAATAGCGGCAAACGATCAAGTCGCTTGTGTTGAACAGCAGTTGCAAAATGCCCGACAGTGCGATAGGCATAACAAATCTTATTAAATTTTTGACCATGCCCTTGTTGGCGGTCATATCGATATTTTTCGTCATATTTCAAATACACCCAATTATAGCACCGCGCGCAAAATGAGGCAACAAAACAACGCGCATATCAAGATATTTTATTTCGACGATTTTCAAAATGTAAACTTTTTGTCGCCGCATTTTGGGACTACAATAACGAAATTCTTCAATTTGTATACTACTATTACAAACATAGTATTCAAAACTGTGCCAATTTGCCTTTTTTCGGATAGTTTTGGGGGATATTTTGCGCATACAAAGGGAATTTTGTGTTGACGTAGCGCGACCTTTGTTGTAAAATAAAATCGGAGGTACATTATGAAATCCAAAGTGTTTTTTACGCAAAATATAACGTCGCAAGGTTTGCTGGATATCTACCGCGCGTTGGGCAAGGAGTTGCACGGGCGCGTTGCGGTCAAAATTTCCACGGGCGAACCGGGCGGACACAACTTTCTCAACCCGAATTTGATACAACCGTTGGTAAACAGTCTTGACGGCACGATAGTAGAGTGTTGTACGGCTTACGGCGGCAAGAGATGCAACCCCAAAGTCCATTGGCAAACGATCAAAGCGCACGGCTTTTACGATATTGCGCCCTGCGACATAATGGACGAGGAGGGCGAAATGGAAATTCCCGTCAACGGCGGCAAGCACATGGACGGCTACAATATTGTGGGCAGTCATCTTGCCAACTACGACAGCATGCTGATGCTCAGCCACTTCAAGGGACACGCCATGGGCGGTTTCGGCGGCGCGCTAAAAAACATGTCGATCGGCGTTGCTTCCTCGCGCGGCAAAGCCTGGATACACACCGTCGGGCGCACCAAAGACCCCGACGAATTGTGGAATTTCGTAAACGATCAGGACGGTTTCCTCGAAAGCATGGCGGAAGCGTGCAAAGCGGTGATGGACTATATGGGGCGCGACAATATCCTGTATATAAACGTTGCCAACCGTTTGTCCGTCGATTGCGACTGCGACAGCAATCCGCACGAGCCTGAAATGGCGGATATAGGCATTTTTGCCTCCACCGACCCCGTGGCGTTGGATCAATGTTGTTACGATCAAGTTGTCAACTCTCCCGACCCTGGCAAAGCCGCCCTTATCGAGCGCATGAACAGCCGTCACGGCATACACACGGTGGAGTGGGCTGCCGAATTGGGCTTGGGCAACCGCGAGTACGAAATCGTCAACATAGATTGATTTTTGTCCCGCCGACCCGACGAAACGCGGCGTTTGCTTGCCGATTGTTTGCCTGCAAAAACGGCGACTTTGCGGCGAGCCGAACGAAACAAGCACAAGTCTTTGCCGACAGAGAACGCCAACGCGCGCTCTCTGTTTTTTTGTCGGGTAATTAGCGCAAAAAATTTTTCAAAAAATTTTCGAATATGTCTTGAAATGTAGACTTAATTATTATATAATAGTATCGTATGTAAAGTTTGTCGTTTTCAACAGAACAAACTTTGCCAATTTCAAGGAGGACTTTATGAAAGCAAATAGAATCTTGATCGCTCTCGTTGCGGTTGTTTTGACGCTTGTCATGGTATTTGCCGTGGCGTGCAACAACGTCGCCGACAGACAGTCTGCAACGCTTGCCGAAACAGGCGTTACGCAAGAGGCGGCGCGCCCCAACAAACAGGCTGAAACCGCAATTACCGACCCTCACGAGGGACACACTTTGGAGTGGCGTCATGACCAAACCGAACATTGGCGTTACTGCACGGATTGTCAAACGGTGGTTATGAGTACTTACGAAACTCACCAATTCGGCGATAGCGGCGATACCTGCACAAAGTGCGGCGCACCTCGTCACACGCAACATCAAATGACGGTGTGGAGATACGACGCTACTCAACATTGGCACGGGTGCTACATCTGCGGCGAATCGGATACCGACAGAGCCGACCACGAGTTTGTCAACGGCTTGTGCGAGTGCGGCGCAAGAGAAAAGGAAGAATATGTTCCCGAAGAACCCGATCCCAACGCGGATTCTCCCTACATTTTGGTAGGAATGTTCGGCGGCAGAGATCGCTGGGCGGATCTGAACGGTCTTGGTTTGGCGGAGAGTAACGGCACTTGGAGCATTACGGTAGACTTCAAGGTCGGCGATCAATTCAAACTCAAAAAGAGAAACGTCATTTGGGACGATTGGCAAATCGGATACAGCGCAAACAAAAACATCACCAAAGAATCCGACGTTGAAGGCGCGGTAGACAAAGTTTTGTTCGGTACAAATACCGACGGAAACTTCGTCGTCAAGTACAACTGCACGGTAACTATTTCGCACAATGGCGACGCTTCTTCGGTCAGCATCCATGTTTTGGCGGCGGAAGGCGTACCCGAAAATCCCACCGAGTACAGATACACGTTCCACCTTTATGCACCTTCTTGGAGCGGCGCATACATTCACTGCTGGGGACCCATCGGCACGGGTAGTTGGGACAACAAGCCCTCTATGACAAGCGAAGGCAACGGTTGGTACGTTTGGACCTACATCACCTATGAAGAACTCGGCTCCGCCGAACAAGGCTTTGTTATGTGCAACCCCTCCAATGTGGACGGCGAGCGCGTCACAATGGGCGGCACGGACGCAGGACACGGACCGGGCGTTGTACTCAAAGAGAATATGTACTTCAACGCACTCAAAGGCAACAATCAATACGACAGCATGGAAGAAGCGCTTGCCTGAGCGATCCTATTTGTATCAATTGAGAGCGCCGAATTTTTCGGCGCTCTCTTTTTACGCTCTACGTGAAGTGTGGTGCAAAATGCCCTCACATTTCGGCAGAACTAGGTTGAGTTTGCAACGTCCATGCGTTTACAACAAAACTTGCTCACCGTAATGGAAAACAGAGTCGGCAACTAGACCGTATATTTTGTTGCTAGTTCAAATTACATTCTTTGCTCGCTCAAATCTCTATTTAATTGTAATTTTATTTATAAATTGGGTTAATAAATGCAGTATATGCCCTTTCTTTGCGACTCGGTTGGACGCTCATTTTGTCGCAAAGTAAGTTTGAAACAGCGGTTTTTCCGTTTCATATACCGACGCACGCCGACGTTTATTACAGAACAAATATTTTATATAAAATTTTTTGGGTATAACCCTGTTTTCGATAGCAATTTACGTGGATATATCGTGAGATTTTAGTTGCGCAAAGCATTGCAAACCGAGCGATTTTTTGATATACTTAAAAATGTCGTTATGTCACAAAAGAATTTTGCTACCGTATGCAAGGAGGCGTTGAAATGACCGACATTGAGATCGCGCGTAATTACAAAATGAAGAATATCGCGTATATCGCTCGCAAACTGAATATCCCCGCCAAAGACGTGGAGTTGTACGGCAAATACAAGGCGAAGATCGCCACAAAACCCTCGCCGCGCCCCGACGCCAAACTGATATTGGTAACGGCTATCAATCCCACTGCGGCAGGCGAGGGCAAAACCACCGTGTCGATAGGGCTTGCCGACGCAATGAACCTGCTCGACGTAAAAACCTGTCTTGCTCTCCGCGAACCGTCGTTGGGACCCGTTTTCGGCATAAAGGGCGGGGCGACGGGCGGCGGCTACTCGCAAATCGTGCCTATGGAGGACATCAACCTGCATTTTACGGGCGATTTCCACGCGATAACCGCGGCAAACAATTTGTTGTGCGCGTTGATAGACAACAGCGTGTTTCAGGGCAATCCCTTGGATATAGACCCCGACCGCATTGTTTTCAATCGCACTCTGGACGTAAACGACCGCGCGTTGCGGGGCGTTGTCGTCAACCGCGGCGTAAAGGACGCCACGGAACACCGCGAAAAGTTCAACATCACCGCCGCGTGCGAAGTTATGGCGATTTTGTCCCTTGCCGAAGGGCTTGCCGATCTCAAACGGCGTTTGGGCAACATTCTGGTGGCTTACACGCGCCAGGGCAGTCCCGTTTACGCGCGCGATTTGCACGCCGAGGACGCAATGACGGTACTGTTGAAAGACGCCATCAAACCCAACCTGGTGCAAACTTTGGGCAAAACGCCCGCGTTTGTTCACTGCGGACCTTTTGCAAATATCGCGCACGGGTGCAACAGCGTTACGGCAACGAAACTTGCCATGACGTATGCTCCCTACACTGTGACGGAAGCGGGATTCGGCGCAGACCTCGGCGCGGAAAAATTTCTTGACGTCAAGTGCCGCGTTGCGGGGCTAAGACCCAACGCCGTGGTGGTGGTTGCCACTCTCCGCGCTCTCAAAATGCACGGCGGAGCGACAAACGTGGACGTCGCCGATTTTTGCGCGCTACGCAGAGGTTTGAGCAATCTTGTGAGGCACGTTGACAACATCAAAAACGTTTACCGCTTGCCCGTCGTCGTTGCGCTCAACCGCTTTACCAACGACATCGAAAGGGAACTCAACTACGTCCGCCGCGCGGTCGATAAGCGTTTGGGCGTAGAAACCGTCGTGTGCGACGTTTGGGCAAAGGGCGGCAAAGGCGCAAAAAAACTTGCGCGCAAGGTGATAGAACTTTGCCAAGAGGACAACAGTCAATTTTCCTTTGCCTACTCCGACGGAAAGGTGGAGGACAAGATACGCGCCGTCGCCACAAAAATTTACGGTGCGGGCGACGTGGCGTTTTCCGACAAGGCAAAGCAAAGTATCGAAGCGTTGCGCGGCGTGTGCGACATAGATTCTTTGCCCGTGGTGATAGCCAAAACGCAATACAGTTTCAGCGACGATCCCAAGGTGACGGGCGCGCCGAGCGGCTTTACGCTGAACGTGCGCGACGTTGAGTATCGCGGCGGGGCGGGCTTTGTCGTCGCCGTTGCGGGCAACATGCTGTTAATGCCCGGGCTGTCCAAAAATCCCAACGCCGTCAACATAACGATACTCGACGACGGCAAGATAATCGGTTTGTACTGAGTCGCAAAACCGTTTTTTGCACAAAATTTACGTAATGAGGACAAGATCATGAGGGAAACGCTTATGCCCAAACTATATTTCAAGTACGGTACAATGAATAGCAGCAAATCCGCGCAGGCGTTGATGTGTCAGTTCAACTACGAGCAAAAGGGCATGAAAGTTTTGCTTGTCAAGCCCGCAATCGACACGCGCGACGACAGCGAGGAGCGAATGGTGCGCTCGCGCATAGGGCTCAAATCCAACTGCTACACGATAGCCCCCGACGAAAGTTTCGAGGAGTTGTTCGATCGGGTCAGCGCGCAAACGCCCGTAGATATAGTGATAGTGGACGAGGCGCAGTTTTGCACGTCGGAGCAAGTGGATCAACTCAAAGCGTTGACGCAACGCGCAACCGTGCTGTGCTACGGTTTGTTGTTGGACTTTACCTGTCACCTGTTTGAGGGGAGCAAACGTTTGGTCGAACTTGCCGACAGTTTGCAGGAAATCAAATCGGTGTGCCGTTGCGGTCGCAAGTCCAGCGTAAACGCGCGGTTTGTCAACGGCAAATGCGTGGATAGCGGTCCGACTATATTGATAGGCGGCGACGAGTCTTACGAAAGCATGTGCTATTGGTGCTGGCAGGAAGAACTTCATAAAAACAAATAATTCCCCCAAAAAAAAAGAATTTGCGTTGTTGCAAATTCTTTTTTCTTCGACTTTTTGTCCGCAAGTTATTTGGCGGGTTTTTGCACGCAGCCCTCAACGGCGGTGGAACAATTTTTCGCCCAATTTTTGAGGAACACATTGCCGTAATTGCCCGTTTCCGTTTCGTGACGGCGGTAGCGCATTGCAAGATCCTTGGATTTTATGTCAAAGGACACTTTGCCTTTGGCAAGGGATATTTCTATTTCGTCGCCGTCCTGCAACACGCTGAAAATGTTTTGTTCGCCCGTTTCGGGGGTGATGTGTCCGACGACAAACCCCTTGTAAAAATCCGCGATACGTCCGTCTGTTATGACAGCGACTTTTTCGCCGAGGTCGTAACCCTGCAACAGCGCCAACGACATAAAAATTTCTCTCATGCCCGGTCCGCTCTTTGGACCTTCGCCCCTTATGACCACAACGTCGCCCGCTTTGATCTCCCTGTGGAGCAGAGCGTCGATAGCCGTTTCTTCGTTTTGGTACACTTTGGCTTTGCCCACGAAAGCGGTCTGCTTGCAACCGCATTGCACAAACGCGCCGCCCTCGGCAACGTTGCCGTAAATTACGCGCAATTTGGAGCCTGTTTTCTGTTTGCCGTCTACGCAACGTATCGTTTGGTCGTTTTCGGGCGTGACGTCGGCAAGCAGTTCCGCCAGCGTTACCCCGTCGTAAACGTAATTGTCCGCTTGTATCAAACCCGCTTGGAGCAAACGTTTGAGCATTGCGTACACGCCGCCCGCCTTGTGGAATTGCGGCATTATGCAACGCGCCTCCTGCGAGGCAAGCAGAGTGGGCGTTGATTTGGCTGCCTCGCCGATGGTTTTGAAGTTGGTGTTGCGCACGCCCACTTCGCGGCAGATGGCAATGAGATTGAGCATTGTGGTGGAACTTCCTCCGCAAGCAAGATCCAGCGCGACGGCGTTGTTTGCCGAAATTTGATTGATCGCGCGGCGCGGCGTCCACCTGTCGTTGGCGAGTTTTACCGCCAATTTGCCCGTTTGAAACGCTATGTTTTTGCGCTCGACAGAGGCGGCGGGCGCAGTTCCGTTGCCGCGCACCGCAAGCCCGAAGGACTCCAAAACGCAGTTGAAACTGTTGGGACCGTAGCGGTCGCAGTCCGTCCCCAACGTCAGGGGCAGGTCGCGTTCTATTTGTTCTATTTGTTCGAACGAAGCGCGCCCCGTTTTGATACGGGAAATTTGTTCGCACAGGTACACAAAGCCGTGTTCGCCCGCGTTATCCGCAAACGGAGCCATAGTGCCTTGACACACAAAGGCGCAGGGCATATTCATGCGGATCGCGCCCAGGAGCATTCCGCTCACGATATTCGGCTCGCTTGCCGCAAATACCAACCCGTCGTAAAACCCGTTGGAGCATATCAACTCCACGGCGTTTGCCGCAAGGTCGCGCGAGGGCAGATCGTACTTGGCGGATTGCCCCGTGATAGCCGTTGTTTCCACCGACGGAACGTAGGCGATTGCGGCGTTGCCGCCCGCGGCGACAATTCCTTCGCGCACTTTTTTGCACAGTTCGTCCAACCCGCCCTGCGCCGAAGAAAGTTCGTTTTGCGCGGAAATTATCCCGATAAGGGGCAAATTTTTGTCAATCTGCACGTAGTTGGCAAGGGTCTTTTGGGGAAGTTTGTCCATTTGATCGATAAATTCGCGTATCATACAAAAACCTCTTTATATCTTATTTTACCGCGTAACAACTTTGTTGTCAACACGCTAAATCGGCTAAAATGGCGCAATTTTGCCTGTTTGTCGCGGGCGAAAACTCCCTTTGCGACGGCGCGAAACAAGCGTTGCGGCAAAGCGCGCTTTGTATAATATTTCCCGTCAAGGCTCAAAATAACAAAAAAGCGGTCGGGGGTAAAATTATGAACAGAAAAGTTGTGATCTGCGGCGTAGATACGTCCTCGTTGCCCAAACTTTCGCAAAAGGAATCCAACGAATTGCTGCTTGCCATTGCCAATGGCGACGGCGAGGCGCGAAATTATTTTATCAATTGCAATTTGAGGCTGGTGCTGTCCATAGTGCAACGGTACAGTTACCGCACGTCCAATCCCGACGACCTGTTTCAGATCGGGTGCGTCGGCTTGATCAAAGCGGTGGACAACTTCAAAGTGGACGTGGGCGTGTGTTTTTCCACCTACGCCGTGCCTATGATAGTGGGGGAAATACGTCGCTTTTTGCGAGAGGGTTCGATGCGCGTCAGCCGCGGTATCCGCGACGTTGCCTACCAAGCGTTGCAAACTCGCGAGCGGTTGGAGAGCGAAAGCGTTGACGAAGCCTCGATACAACAAATCGCCGACGAAATGAAACTGCCCGTTTACAAAGTGTTGTACTGTCTGGACGCCATTTCCGAGCCGATTTCGTTGACGGAGGCGGTGTACTCCGACGAGGAGGACAGTTTGACGTTGATGGACCACATTTCGGACGGCAAATGTTCCGAAAATATCTGGGCGGAAAACGTCACCCTTTTCGACGCATTGAACACATTGGACGACAAGGAACGCAACATTTTGCTCAAACGGTACTTCGAGGGCAAAACGCAGATGGAAGTTTCCAAGGAAGTGGGGCTCAGTCAGGCGCAGGTTTCCCGATTGGAAAAAAACGCAATGTGCCATCTTCGCACGGAAATGGCGTGAGGCTTGTACCTATTTTGCCCGCGGGGTAATTTTGCGCCGAATCGCCGCTATACTAATAGCGGAGCAACGTATGGAAATAGGTTACAGCGAATTGCGCACCAAAGAGGTAGTAAATCTCAAAAACGGCGCGCGCATGGGCAAAATCATAGATATGATAATCGACAGTAGCGGCAAATGCGTTCTCGGCGTGGTCGTGCCGGGCGTGCGCAAACTGTTCAAGTCCGCCGAAGATATTTTTATCCCGTGGGGAAACATCTCCAAGATCGGCGACGACGTGATACTCGTTCAGATAGACGCAAATTCCTTGACGAACGTCGCCCGTTCTCCCGAAATGAATTTGGAAGGTATCCCTCGCGAAACGGACGACTACCTGTAAAAAACGCATTTTCCGAGTTCGATTATGTCGATTTTCGGACTTTTGGAGAATAATATTACAGACATAGTATCAAATTTTGTTATAAAACAATCACATTTAGCGGGCAAATAAAACATTTGTCCCTTTTTTATTGTGTTTTCGCCGATCGCTTGTGTAGTGCAAAATTTCGCTTTGAAAACTCCGTTAAAATATGCTTTTCCCCGTTGCTGTGTAGTGCAAAATAGCAAAAATTTCGCCCCGAAAAAGGAATTTCGAGCAATAAAAGCGTTTATGCGGTTTATGTCACAGTGCGTAGGGATTTAGCGGGATCGCAAGCAAAATGACTTTCGGTATGCCAGAATACGGCTGTCGTGTTTGTCGAAACAACTTGGAACTAACTAAAAACTCATTAAATTTTCTTTTCTTTCGGTTCGCCAACTAAAAACCTCAACTAAAAAATCTTGTTGGCGAATTTGCAAGCGTTACCCCAAAAACTCTACTAAAATATTTTTTTCCGTGTAGTTCAAAATAGCAAAAATTTTGCTCCGAAAATTTTGTTAAAATACTCCTTTTACCGTCGCAGGGCGGTGCAACGCGCGTTGTCGCCTGCCGTCCTTTTGCCAAACGTTACGGTTTCGGCGGCGATTTGTCATCAAGACGTTTCGTATCAAGAATATTTTTCATTTTATATCAAATATTTGCTTTTTTTCTATATATTTGGTATAATCAGTTTATGCTCCAAGAAATAATTGTAAAAAACAAGCAGTTGCTTTCCGATTTAATTGGCGAAAATACCGATTTGGGATACTACCGCATACAAAAAATAATCAAATCGCGGCACGTCAAGATCAACGGTATGCGCGTCGGCGCGGACATGAACGTCAGCGCGGGCGACGTCGTTTACGTCTATCTCGCCGACAGAGAAAAGGACGGTATCGAGGAAGTGTACCGCGACGAAAACATCTTGGTCGTCAACAAGCCCGCCGGTATCGAAGTGGAGGGCGAAGGCTCGTTGACCGAGCGTATCAACAACATTTTGACGGACGCCGTTGCCGTTCCCGTTCACCGTTTGGATCGCAACACAATGGGATTGGTGGTGTTTGCGCTCAACAAAACCGCCGAAGCGGAGTTGCTCGCCTCTTTCAAGGAGCGCGATATTGACAAAACTTACAATTGCATTGTCGTCGGCATGCCGCAAAAACCTAGCGGCAAACTGAAAGCGTTTTTGTTCAAGGACGCAAAAAAGAGCCTTGTCTATATCTCCGAAGAACCCAAAAAAGGCTATCTCCCGATAGAAACTCACTACAACGTTCTCAAAAAGTACGGCGAGTTGTCCCTGTTGGAAGTAAAGCCGATCACGGGGCGCACGCACCAGATAAGGGCGCACTTGGCGTACATACACTGTCCCGTTTTGGGCGACGGCAAGTACGGTATCAACAAAATCAACCGTCGTTACCGCGTAAAAACGCAACTGTTGTGTTGCACCAAGATCACGTTCCACTTCAAGCAAGGCACGCTCAGATATCTGGACGGCAAGAGCGTCCTGCTCAACATAGACTTAACACAGTACTACAAGAAATAGTCAGAGGTAATTATGAAAAAGTTTTTAAGTATTTTTGCGGTTTTGTTGATCGCGGCTACGTCATTGACGCTTTGCGCTTGCAACTTTGTTCCGTCAACGCGCTTTTTGTCCAAGTATCAGGTAAACAAACTCGCCAAGGAATTTGACAAACCGCAAGCGGAAATGACTCTCAACTACACAACCAACGGCAAGGAGGTCGAAGTAAAAATCACCTACGACCTGTTGTTGACTCAAACGCCGCTTGCCACGATACGTTTCATTCAACTTGTAAACGAAGGTTTCTACAACGAAACGGTTATCGATACCTACAACAAAACGGACAAATACATGGTGTTGGGCAGATATTTGTACAAGGACAGCAAAGTGCAAAAGGAAGGCACCAAGGTGTACATTCAAAACGTTTCCGACAAAACTTTCAAGGGCGAATTTGAAAGCAACGGCTATCGCGAGCCGAAAGACGGTTACGCGCAGTTCAAAATCTTCTCGTTGGGAATGTATCACGACGCCTACACCGAGGAAAACAACAATTTCGACTCGGCTAACGGCTATTTGATTTTTGCCATGGCAAATCAAACGCTCAACCCCGCCAACTACGCCGTATTTGCGCAAATGGCTTCCGTATCGTTCAAGCGTAATGCGGAGGCGGAAGCAACGGTGTACACCAAAGTTCCGAGCGATCTGCTCGACCAATTGACGTCCTTTACGGGTACAAACACGCCCAGCAAGACAAGCAGCAGTTACAACGGCATTTATACGGACGATTCCGAAACGAACACCGTCAGCCCCGCGCCGTCGGTAATGAGTACCGTCGTTACCGTGCATATACGCATGTTGGGCGATTACGATTGGTCAAAGTTGCCCACGGTCGGCAGATGATTTTTCCTGCAAGGCAACCGTTCGGGTTGCCTTTTTGTTGGTATGCTCAAAATCAAAAGTTTGGATAACAACTCAATAGCGGCGCGGTTGGGACTGCGACCCGACGACGAGATAGTCGCGTTCGACGGCAAGCCCGCGTGCGACATGTTGGACGTCGCCTACTACGATTCGCAATCGAAGTTTTCCGTCACGGTGGAGCGCGGCGGCGACCGCCTTACCTTTGACGTGCGCAAAAACGACCAACCAATGGGTTGGGACTTTTACGACGAGTGTTACATCGAGCCGAGATGGTGCGCCAACAAGTGCATTTTTTGTTTTGTCGATCAACTCCCCAAGGGGCAACGCAAAACGTTGTACGTCAAGGACGACGATTGGCGTTTGTCCTTTGTGTCCGGCAATTTTGTAACTTTGACCAACTTGACGGACAGGGAACTCGACCGTATCAAGGACAAAAAGTTTTCGCCGCTGTACATATCCGTTCACTGCACCGACGACAACGTGCGCCGCAAATTGTTGGGCAATCCCAACGCGCGCCCCATTTTGCCCTTGCTCAAAGAACTTGCCGCGGCGGGTATCAAAATGTACACGCAGGTGGTGATGTGTCCCGACTACAACGACGGCAAGGTTCTTGCCGACACAATGCGCGATTTGTTCGAACTGTACCCCGCGGTGCAAAATCTTGCGGTCGTCCCCGTGGGACTTACCAAATATCGCAACGGTTTGCGGCAACTTCGAACGGTCAGCCGAGATGTCGCCGAAGCAACCGTTGCGGCGGTGGAAAATTTTGCCGCCGAGTGCTATGCCAAAACGGGCAACCGCTTTGCCTACTGCTCGGACGAAATGTACATCTGCGCCGAGAGGGAACTGCCCGATTTCGACTACTACGGCGATTTCGAACAGTTGGAAAACGGCGTGGGACTTGTCGCCGACATGCGATACCAATTCGATTTGGCTTTCGCCGACGCTCGCGCCCCCAAGCAAGGTTCTTTTTCCGTGGTGACGGGAGTTGCGGCAACGCCTTTTGTGGAGCAGGTACTCAACAAAGCAAAAAAACGCTTTCCCGAACTTGACGTAAACGTGATCACCGTTACCAACAAATTTTTCGGAGAAACGGTCACGGTCGCGGGTTTGGTAGTGGGGCGCGATATTGTCGATACGCTTGCCCTGCGCAACGACGTCGGCGACACGCTTTTGTTGCCGCGCGTTATGTTGCGCGAAACGGAAGACGTGTTTTTGGACGGAATGACGCTGGACGACCTCAAACGCGCCACGGGTAAAAACATAATTATTACTGCCGACGGCTACGCGCTTTGTCAGGCAATTTTGGAGTGCGACTGATGCAAAAACCTCTTGTTGCCGTCGTCGGCAAGCCCAACGTGGGCAAATCTACATTTTTCAACAAAGTATGCGGCGGGCGAATATCCATTGTTTCGGATATGCCCGGCGTTACTCGCGACCGAATTTACGCCGACGCCGAGTGGTTGGGCAAAAAATTTACCCTTGTCGATACGGGCGGCATACAACTCAAAAGCGACGACGCAATGTTTCGGCACATAAAGGAACAAGCGCAAATCGCCTTGGACCTTGCCGACGTGATATTGTTTTTTTGCGACTACAAGAGCGGCTTGACTGCGGAAGATTGGGACGTCGCCGACCTGTTGCGCAAAACCAGCAAGCCCGTCCTTTTGGTGGTAAACAAAGTGGACAACTTTGTCGGGGCGGACTTGACGGACTTCTATTCGTTGGGGCTGGGCGACTTTTTCCCCATTGCCGCCGAGCAAAAACAAGGTTTTGGTGATTTGTTGGACAAAGTGACGTCGTTTTTCCCCGAGTTTCAGGACGACGAGGAGGACGACGCTATCAAAATTGCCGTCGTCGGCAAGCCAAACGCGGGCAAATCTTCGTTGGTAAACAAAATTTTGGGTTACGACCGTACCATTGTTTCGGAGATGGCGGGCACTACTCGGGACGCGATCGACACGCCCTTTACCTACCAAGGACGGCGTTACGTCATTATCGATACCGCGGGCATGCGCAAAAAGCGTTCTATCGAGGAGGGCAGCGTGGAGCAGTACAGCGTTATGCGCTCTCTCAACGCGGTGCGCCGCGCCGACGTGTGTCTGATCGTTATGGACGCAAACGAGGGGCTGTCCGAGCAGGACGTCAAAATCGCGGGCTTTATCCACGACGAGGGCAAGCCGTCGGTGGTGGTCGTCAACAAGTGGGATCTGGTCGAAAAGGATACTCACACGGTGGAAACTTTCAAAAAAAAGTTGGCGTGCGATCTGGCGTTTATGGACTACTTCCGTTACATAACCGTATCCGCATTGACGGGACAGCGCGTGAGCAAATTGTTGGAAGAAGTCAACTATGTCTACGCCAAAAGTACCTTTCGGTGTACGACGGGAACGCTCAACGACGCCGTTACGGACGCTATCCGCGCGGTGGAACCTCCCGCAAGAAACGGCAGGCGCGCCAAGATCAAATATGCCACGCAAGCCTCAACTTGTCCTCCGACGTTCGTTTTCTTTTGCAACAACGCCTCTTTGGTACATTTCTCCTATCGGCGGTATCTGGAAAATTACCTGCGGCGGGCTTTCTCTCTTGACGGTACTCCGATACGCCTTGTGTTTCGCGACGGCAGCGAAAAGGACGAATGATGTTTGATACTTTTGCAAGTTATTGGTGGCAGTTTTTACTGCTGGCTGTGGCAAGTTACCTTGTCGGCAACGTGAATTTTGCCGTGATTTTCTCCAAAGTTTTCAAAAAAAGCGACGTGAGAAACTACGGCAGCGGCAACGCCGGAGCGACGAATATGTTTCGCGTGTACGGCTTGGCTATGGGCGCGCTCACCTTTGTATGCGACGTGGCAAAGGGCGTCCTCCCCTGCTTTTTGGCCAGATACGCCCTGTTTCCCTTTGTGGCTTCCGACGTCAACGTTGCGGTCACGGCGGGCTACATTGCGGGACTTTTTGCCGTGGTGGGGCATATATTCCCCGCTTTTTACCGCTTCAAGGGCGGCAAAGGCGTAGCCACGGCGATAGGCGTGTGTTTTACTTTGCAACCGATGTTGTCGGTATGTTTGATACTGCCCTGCCTTGCGATACTGTTTATTTCCGACAGGACGTCGATAATGAGCCTGTTTTTGTCCGTCGTGGAAATAGTGTGGTGCTGGGTGTTTTACGCCGTGCATTACGAGTGGAAAATCATGTACACAAACATAGACGCATTTTGCTGTTTGATGTTGACGTTGATGTTCGCGTTGGTCATTTTTGCGCACCGACACAACGTGATACGTATTTTCAAAGGCACCGAAAAGCGCACGGGCATACGCAAGGCACTGCGCGGCAAAGCGGACAGGATAGTAAAATAAGCAACATTCTTTCGTCCCGACAAACGGGACGAATTTGCTTTTGACCGAATTTTTGCGGAAAATTTTCCGTTCGGGCAGGTTTTGCGGGGCAAAAGTTTCGCCGCGCTATCGCCGAACGCCAAAAAAAACGGAGGGAAGATGTTGGAGGAATTGCAACACGCGGAGTCTATTTCGAAAATCACCGCGAGCGATCCGTTGACAAAAAGCGAATATTTTCGCGTTTCGCTACGCCCGTATCTACGCAAGGGCGCGATATGTTTTCAAGCGGAGATGTACAAGGGCGCGCAGGTGTTTCACCGAAACGTCGAGTTGACGAACCTGCCTCAGTGGGTCGAGCAAAACCTGTGGGGCAAGTACAAACAACTGCTTGTCGTCGCGACCGACCGCGAGATCACGTACCTGACCTCGACAAAGGGCAAAGTTACGCGCATAGAGCGCAAAAAAGAGGCGAAAATCGTCTTGCGGGGCAACGACCGCCGCAAAAATTACATTATCAACGAGGGCGACGACGTCCCCGCGCTTGTGGATCTGGGAGTTTTTACACGCGACGGCAAAGTCGTCGGCGGTATGTACGACAAATTCAAGCAAATCAACCGTTTTGCGGAAATTTTGGACGACGTTTTCAAGAATCACCGCGGCAAATTGACATTGTTGGACTTCGGTTGCGGCAAATCGTACCTCACGTTTATCGTTTACCATTATTTGACCAAGGTGCGCAATATCGACGCCGAAATTATCGGCTACGACCTCAAAGCCGACGTGGTGGCAAATTGCAACGCGCTTGCGGCAAAGTACGGCTACGACAAACTTCGCTTTGCGGTCGCAGACGTTTCCGAACCGTTGGACGTCGGGAACGTTGACGCGGTGTTGTCGTTGCACGCTTGCGACACGGCGACGGACTATGCGTTGTATTTCGCCGTCACGCACAACGTGCCGTACATTTTTTCCGTCCCCTGCTGTCAACACGAAATCAACAATACCGTTGTCAAAGGCAACGGAGATCTGGACGTTTTGCTCAAATACGGCATTGTCAAGGAACGCGTTTGCGCGCTGTTGACGGACTCGATACGCGCCATGCTGTTGGAGGACGCGGGATACAAAGTGGACGTTATGGAGTTTGTGGATCTGGCGCACTCGCCCAAAAACATCATATTGCGTTGCGTAAGGACGGGCAAAAAGTCCTCGCAAAACGCCGCAAAGATCAAGGAACTTGCGGACAGATACAAATTCGACCAAACGTTGTATCGCCTGCTGAACGGCGACGCTTCCGCGCGCAAGGAGTAGTTTTGTATGTACGGATTCAACGTCGATCAAACGTATTTGCAAGAATTTGTAAACAAACTGTACGACGACTTCGGTAGGTATTATATTGCGTAAAATATTAACAAGCATATTTATTGAGATTTTGTAAAATAGCGTTTCGAACTTGAAGAAATCAAAATGCGTTCGCAGGGCGACTGCTTGCTTCGCGCAAAACGCGGGGCATTTTTTGTTCTATCCTCGCGGCAACGTTCATATACTTTACCAAACGTATTTTGGAGGCAGTAATGAACAATATCTATCAGGACATATCCGAACGGACCAACGGCGACGTGTATATCGGCGTGGTGGGACCTGTACGCAGCGGCAAATCCACGTTTGTTACCAATTTTATGACAAAGTTGATTTTGCCCAACATCACCGACGGCAACGACAGAGCGCGCGCCACCGACGAACTGCCTCAATCGGCAGACGGCAAAATAATAATGACTACGCAACCCAAGTTTGTGCCCAACGCGGCGGTAAGGTTGTCGCTGTCCGACAAGGCGACGGCAAACGTGCGACTTATCGATTGCGTGGGCTACCTTGTGGACGGCGCGGAAGGTTATCTCGAAGGGGACAAAATGCGTTTGGTAAACACGCCCTGGTCAACAGAGCCTATCCCCTTTGAAAAAGCCGCGGAGATCGGCACGCAGAAAGTCGCCACGGAACACTCCACGATAGCCGTTGTAGTTACCACCGACGGCAGTATCGGGCAAATTCCCCGTCAAAACTACGTTTCGGCGGAAGAAAGAGTCGTTCGCGAACTCAAAACGGCGGGCAAACCCTTTGTTGTGGTACTCAACTGTACCGCTCCCGCAAGCGAGCAGTCCAAGGAACTTTGTTTGACCTTGCAGGAAAAGTACGGCGTGGCGGTTTTGCCTCTCAACGTGCAGACCGCAGGCGTCGCCGAGTTGGAAAGCGTGTTGCAAAGTATTTTGAAAGAGTTCCCCGTGCGGCGTATCGCCGTCGATTTGCCCGCCTGGATGCGCGCATTGGACAAGGACAACAAATTTATCGCGGATATTTTGGACAGGATCAAACTTCATTGCGGCAAAATTTGCAAAATGAAGGACGCCGAACAGTTTGTTTCGGCGTTCGACGGGTGCGACTACGCCGAGGAACTTTCCGTTCAAAGTCTGGATATGGGCAGCGGTGTGGCGCGCTACTCCTTTGTTCCCAAGGGGGATCTGTTCTTCCGCGTTTTGTCGGAAGAAGCGCAAATGGAAATAAACGACGAATTTTCTTTGATGAGTTTCGTGACGACCGCCGCCTACGCAAAAAGCCGATTCGAAACAATGAAAGACGCCTTGGACGAAGCGGACGCCAACGGGTACGGCATTGTGTATCCCTCTACTGAAAAAATGAGTATGGACGAACCGCAAATGGTAAAACAAGGCAACATCTACGGAGTGCGACTCAAAGCCTCGTCGCCGAGTTATCACATCATTCGCGTGGACGTGGCGACGGAAGTGAGCCCGATGGTGGGCACGGAACAACAAAGTCAGTATTTGCTTGCCGAGTACAAGCAAAACCCCGACGCCATCTGGAACACCAACATGTTCGGCAAAACAATGGCGGGGCTTGCGCGCGAGGGGCTGGAAGGCAAATGTAGCGCAATGCCGACGGAAGTAAAACAAAAGTTGACCCGCACGATCGGCAAGATCGTCAACGAAAATCGCGGCGGACTTTTCTGCCTCATCTTGTAGGGACGTTTGGCTCTCCAATCATACGCAAAAGGCTCCGAGAAAACTTCTCGGAGTCTTTTGTTTTGGCTCAACCATAACAAAAATTGGCAAAATAGAGAGTACTATTTCTGACATAATATCGTATTTTCGCAAAAACGCGCCCTTTTTTCGAACTGAACCGCGATTAAAGGCTACGCAAAGCAAAATCAATTTTCGTCGTACAGTTCTTTCAGTTTTTGCAAAATTTTGTTTTCCAAGCGGGAGATCTGCACCTGCGACACGCCCAATTTCAACGCTATTTCGCCCTGCGTCATATCACGAAAGTAGCGCAGTACGACAATTTTTTGTTCGCGCGGACTAAGTTTGCCCAGCATATCTTTCAAAATGAGTTTGTCCATCATTTGTTTGTCCTGGTCGGTGGGCAGGCGTTCGATCAACTCCGTTTGCTTGCCGTCGCGATCGCTTGACGTTTCATACAGGGATACGGGCAAGCGCGTCGCGTCCATTGCAAAGACGACTTCCGTCGGTTCTATTTCGAAATGTTCGGCTATCTCCTCAACGGTGGGGTTGTCGTTGCCGTTTTTTACCTGTTCGTCAACATATCTCGAAATTTTTGCGGACAAACTTTTGAGCGAGCGGGACACTTTGAGGTATCCGTCGTCGCGCATGTAACGCTTGATCTCGCCCAGGATCATCGGCACGGCGTAGGTGGAAAATCTCACGTTGTGTTCGTAGGAGAAATTTTTTATGGATTTGAGCAGACCGATATTGGCAATTTGGTACAAATCGTCGTATTCGACGTGTTTGCCGAGATAGCGTTTGATTATGCTTTTGAGTAGCGGTGCGTTTTCGGTTAGCAACACGGTCGTCGCCTGCTCGTCGCCTTGCTGCGAACGCGCGATCAACTCCATGGTTTCTTCGTGGCTCAACATACGCTACCCCTCGTTCAGGCTACTTTTTTGACGAGTTTTACTGTGGTCAATCCCTGTTTCGAGGTGACGTTTACGCTGTCGCAAAACGCCTGCATTACGGTAAATCCCATTCCCGAGCGATCCCCGCCCGACACGGTGGTGAAGAAAGGTTTCATTGCCTGTTCGACGTTTTCTATCCCCTTGCCGAAATCGCGTATCTCCACCGTCATTGATTTTTCGCTCAACGTGCAGGTAATTTCTATCGTGCCCTGTTGCGCGCCGTCGTAGGCATGCACAATGCAGTTTGTAACGGCTTCGGAAACGGCGGTTTTGATGTCC
The DNA here is from genome assembly GCA_947625725.1 of uncultured Clostridia bacterium. GTDB lineage: Bacteria > Bacillota > Clostridia > Christensenellales > CAG-314 > Fimimonas. Next base: position 65,754 of record CANQPI010000009.1, read on the forward strand.
TCCACCTGTTCCAGCGTGGGGTTGATCTGTACAAAAAACGCCGCTACAACGCTCCGCGCAAAACTCTCGTTTTGCGATTTTGCCTCGATTGTTAGTTTCATGCTGTTTGTTGTGGTCATATATTACCTCTGACTGAAATTTCTGATTATACGCGGGAAATTATTTCGTACAAGCCCGACATTTTGAAAATTTTGTCCACCGTGGGCGACGGGTTGTGTACAAAAATGTTTTTGTTTTGCTTGCGCAAAAGTTTGTATCTGCCGATAACCACGCCGATACCCGTCGAATCCATAAAGGACAAGTTGCCCAGATCCAAAATCGCGTTGTCAAAATTGTTGTTTTGCATTGCGTCGTCAAGGCGTTTTCGCACAAAGGCGGCAGAGTGTTCGTCAAGTTCGCCCACCAACTTAAAGACGATATTTTTGCCTTGAAATTCTGTGTAAACTTCCATTTTGCTCCTCCGCAAACTATGGTAACGGATTTGTTTTTGTTGCTTTTGTAGTGTTTTGCGGTATTGCATTGAATATTGTCGAAGCGCAACATTTTTCTCGCCAAATTGCCTCGATACCGTTCGATCGACGTTTTGACTTGTTTTAACGGTGCAACAGCCGTTTTTTGCCGTTTGAGTAAATAATATTTGCGCTTTGGCATACATTTGTTGACATTTTGCCTTTGTTTGCTTATAATACAGGCAAGGTAGTGAACTCAATCAGCAATGATTGTTTATGTCGGAGTTTCATTGAAACGCCCGACCCCGCACGCAAGAAGTGGCAGACGTCACTTCTTTTTTTTTCTTTTTTTGCTCCCGTATGATGTATGGCTTTTTCTCTGTCACGACTACTCCAAGCAAAACGTTTTTTTTCGGAAAACAAATCTTTATCCGAAAGCCGAAACAAAGACAAGTGCAAGAGTTTTTCCCTCTCGCGCGCAATGCCAAACTATACTGCTCTAAATTTTTCTGAAAAAACTAGGTAAAAAAGTTGACACAAAGCGCAAAATATTGTAATATGAGTAGGCTGATGTTGACACATCGGGGTGTAGCGCAGTTTGGTAGCGCACATGGTTTGGGACCATGGGGTCGCAGGTTCGAAT
>CANQPI010000010.1 GCA_947625725.1 uncultured Clostridia bacterium
AGCCAACCCCGGCAGACACCTCAACACCGCATTGGAAGTAGATTTCTACAACGTGGGCGGCGTTGTGGCGGAAGTAGACGACGTTCCGTATCAAATTTATATTCTCAACGCAGACGGCTCCATCTACGCCGTGTTCCACTACACGCTGCATTCGGGGGAAGGCAACTATGCTCACCTCGGACCATGCAACGACGACAATCACGACGTGAGCGGAGATCACAAACACATGCACTTCTCCTACGAAGCAAACGGCACGATCAAATGGGGCTGGGACAACAGTAAGGTTGAGGTAGACGGCAGCAAATCCGTCGGAGATTGCATACAAGAACTGCGCAACGCGTTTACAAACGTAGGAAAGCACACTTTGGTGCTTGTGTTGGACAACGCCAACTACATCATCGACGGCACGGGCAATGCCTTTACCGATAGAGTTACAAAACCCGATTGGTACAAAGTGGAAGACAAAATCAGTCAAAGTTTCACCTTTGAGATAACCAAGGCAACACTCAACCCCTTCTTGTTTGATAGTAAAGACAATACAGCCAAAACTCCTATCACCGGCAGTGGTTTGCAAATTCCGTTCGACGGCAAAACTCACAGGTTGTGGGTGTGGTTTACCAACAACGCAAACACAAATGTTTTGCCGGATAACCAAACACCCGAAAGCGACAAGAACGCGCTTACTGCCACCAACTATTGGGCGCAATTTGGCTACAGCGGTTGGGCTGGCCCGTTTGACAACAGTACCACCGTTGCGGACGGCACGCACAACTACGTTGATGTCGGCACTTATACGGTGCATATCGCCCTCAAAGCGGACGGCAACTTCCAATTTGTCGGCGGAGCAACGGAAATGACGTTGACCTACAACATCAACACGTTGGCAATCACCAAAAACTTGTTGAATTTGGATCTGTCACACGGCAATTACACAATGGACGCTGACGCGATCACGGGCAACTTTGTGTATGTTGCAAGCGCTTGGGAACCCGTCACGGGAGTGTATATCAAAGTGGGTGGCGTAGAAACGCCACTTACGACCGACTACTACTCGTTGCAGTACATCAACAATGTCAACAAGGGCACGGCAACGGTGCAAATTTCCGGTACGCGCAATTACAGCGGTACAATTTCGTTGACGTTTGAGATTTCACCCAAGCCGCTCGGTACGGCGAAATATAACGACGAGGATATTTCGGGCAAAAACGACGCTGAAATCGCAGAAATTTTGCTTGCGGGAACCAAGTTTGTGTACAACGGATCTCGGCAAATAATAAACGTTGCGTTCACCTACTCGCCGACAGGTTTCTCCGCAGTTTCGATGACTTCTGCCGACTACACATTGTCTTACTATGTTTACAACGACACATTATATAGTTGGGAACCGACAAATTTGGATAGTATTGTAAACGCGGGAACCTATCGTGTTGTTGCGACAGGAAAAGGCAACTACACACACACCTATGTGGTGGAGTTTACCGTTGGCAAGGCTACGGTGGCATTGGTTGCGCCTTCATCCAAAACCTACAACCGCAAAGAACAAGACGCGGATATCTTCTTCACCAATCTGGACGGCAACAGCGTTGTGCCCAAGAACTTTACAACGTCCTACGCTGTGAGCACAGAGCAAACGTTGAAGAGACCGGACAATGGCAATCCGAACGCTCAATTGGGCGACAACAGAAAACCCTACTATGCAGGCAAGTACGACGTTACCGTCACCTTGACGGGCGACGATCTCAAAAACTTCCAATTCCGCGCTGAAGATTGGGACGAAGCCGCTCCCAAATTCTCCAACTCGACAAAGGGTGAGTTTGAGATAACTCAACTTGCCGTGTTCGCAGTGCAAATGCTCACGACCGCAACGTACAACGGTCAAACGCACTTCTTCGGCGACGGCGGCAATAGTATCTATGACGGCAACGGCGCTTGGACGTTGACATTTACTGCCATGGACGGCAGAACGAACGTCAGCAAAATAGGCTACACAATCAAATACACAACTCCCGACGGCAAAGAAGTTGTAGTAAGGTTCGGCGGAGATTTAGTCGACGACAAATTTACCTACGACGGTGTAACAAAGTCGTTTGACGAGTTGAAGGCATACAACTTGTTCCGTGACGTGGTGTGGAGCGACGGTCGCATTGGCAGTTACAACTACACGGCGTCCTTCGACCATGCAAACTTTATCTTCGCCGAGCAAGCGGGCGGTACTTCCCCGAGTATGCCCTGCACGTTCACAGTAACTCCCGCAGTGATAAGGCTTGACAACTTTGCAAGCAAGGCGTACAACGCATCGGAGCAGGAGCCTGATATACACTTCTCGTTGGTAAACGCTATTGACAAGTTGAGCGACGAAATAGTCAACGACGAGTTGAACGATAGGGACAAGTTGAACGATAGGGATAGGCATTACTCCCTTGTGTATGCGCCGCGTCGTGACACAACCGCAAAGTTGGGCGACAGCAATAAGCCTCTTGACGCGGGCATCTACAATGTTACTGTTACACTTTCCACACACAACTATGCGTTCAACGCCTACGGCGAAGCGGAATATTCGCAACAGTTCCAGATCACTCCGTTGGATATCAGCACATTGACACTTGATGAAGATATTGTGTTCACTTTGGAAAACAAAGTGTACACAGGCGACGCCATCACCACCGTGATCACACAAGTGATAGTGACCATTGGCGACAAGACCATTACCTTCAAGCAGGGCGCAAAAAACGAAAACGAAGTTGAGTTGACCGATCAGTTCACTATTATCGGTTACAACAACAATATTCACGCAGGCACAGCCACCGCAACCATACAGGCGAGCGGCAACTTCACCAACAGCGGCGAGGTACAGCACAATTTCGAAATCAAAGCGCGTAACATTGTTGTCCGTATCGAGAACCGTAGCTCCGTTTATGGAGAAAACCTCACTCTTAGCGATGTTGAGGGCATCGGTTGGTCGCTTGTCGATCCCAAAGACTACTACGTCAAGTATGGCGTCACGTGGAATTGGGAAAGCGACTACAGCAACGTAGAAAGCGACTCCAAGCATTACATAGTGTACCGTACCGACAACCTTGGTATCTCTCTCGATATCAACGGTGGCAAATACAACAACGGCGTGTTGCTCTTTGGTACCTATTCGATAACCGACCACAGCACTCCTTCTTTGTCTGATTCCGACTACAACATCACCTTTGTGGGTGATTGGGCAGGCTCGGACGACTACGACGGCAAGGCGGGTACCTACACAGTCGACAAGCGCGAAATCACCATTACGCCCGTTGACAAAAACAGTATCTACGGCGAAAAGTCAGTGTCCGCTATCAACGAAGAGTTGAGCGATCAAAGCGCTTGGAACGCAACTTCCGTCTACGCAGGCGACGCAATTTTGTCCGCCGACCTTGAAGCCCTTGCAAAGTGCATAAGCTTTGCGGTGCAGTACGTCGACGCGTCAGGCGCCACAAGCGGTTACTTGTTCGCAAACACTTACAAAGTGGTGGGCACCTTTGCCGAACACGACAATGACGTTTGCAACAACTACTCTGTCACGTTTAGCGGTAGTTGGGAAGGCGGAACAGACGGCACCTACACCGTCAACAAGAGACCTATCACGTTGACCATCAACAAGGGCGTGCTCAGTTACGAGTACAGAGCAGACGAAGTAGACGATCTTATTGAGTTTGGTAAAACTTACAAAACGCCTTGGACGCTTGACAAGGTCTTTGTGGCGACTCCCGGTAACGACTCTAACGGCACGCCATTTGCCACAGCGTTGTTTGGAGAGGACACTCTTGCATCACTGGGCATCACCCTTGGCAAACAAAGCGGTCTTAACGTCGGCAACTACAACGTAAACGGCAACGCAACCAACCCCAACTACGAAGTGACGTTTGAAGGCATGGAAAATGCGTTGGAGATCACTCCGCGCCAAATCGTCATACACATCAACGACAAAACCAGCGTGTACGGCGAACTCGAAGTTGTAGGCTCGGCAGAGGGCAAGGACGCCGATTGGTACGCAATGCTTGCAAAAACAAGCGCGTATTGGACGGAAAGTTTGAGCAGTGACGAGGCACAACGCATTGATCTCGGAAACATCTCGGGCGCTGAAAGCCTTGGCGTGACGCTTACCAAGGAGTTGGGCGCAAGCGTAGGCGTTTACTACATCACGGGCGTTTCCACCAACGGCAACTACCAAGTCACTTGGGAAGGCAATTGGGATAAAGACGGCGACACGGACAAAGATCCCACAAACGACGGCAAAGCCGGTGTGTACACAATTACACAACGCAAAGTAAAGATAATTGTGCTGGGACAGAGCGGCGTATATGGCAACAACCAACACGCTGGTATCGAAGCAGTCAAAAACATCAACTGGAAAGTTGACGGCACCGCGGGCAACGATTTCAAATCGCTGTTATCCGCAGACGACCTCGACATTAAGTTGACATTGGTGTACACAGACGATAAGCTCAGCAACGCAGGACAAATCAATGTTGGTTGGTACACAATTCGCGCAACATACAGCAACGCCAACTACGACGTGACATTTGTGGGCAACAACGCCAACTTGAAAGATGCGCAGTATGTTGAGGGATTGGTGGAACAAAGCAATATCACACCCAGAACCGGCGACTACGGGTACGATATGGACAATATGTACTATGTGTTTGCTCGTCGTTTGACGGTAACTATCAACCCGCAAACCTCCGTGTACAACGGCAAGAGCAATGCTCCGGAGTTGCACCAAGGAAAAGAATGGTGGAGCGTTACCAACGTACTCAACGGCAGTGTTCCGCCGATCGTAAAGGGCGACGACATCACTTTGTCTGTTGAACTTGCGTGGGCGACAGAATACAAAGAGTGGAATGTCGGTACATACGATATCGTTGCCAAGATCGGCACAACTCATCCGAACCCCAACTACGTAATCGACAAAACCAGCGTAAAAGGCGTATATACTATCACCCCCAAAGCAATTTCCGTACTTATCACGGACGAGGGACAAAATCACGAATATGACGGAACATCTGCCGAACACAATTTGAAAAAAACGGTAGAAACAAATTACAGGTTGGCAGACGGCTTTGAGTTGGCAGACGGCGACAAACTCGGAGATTTGGGTATCACCCTTTCGACGAGCAACTCGTCCAACGCGGGTACTTATCAAATCAACGGTAGTGCAACCAACGGCAACTACACTGTGACCTTTGTTGGTAGTTGGGAATCCAACAACGAAGCAAAACCCAACGGCACAGGCGGTACGTACACCATCACGCCGAGAAAACTGACCGTGGAAATCAAAGACCACATCTCCGTCTACGGCGAAACTTTGGAGGATCTGAAAGACAAGAGTAACTACACAATTTACCACAATCGCGTGGCAGAGAACGCGTTGGTTGGTAGCGACGACCTTGGTATCACTTTGACCAAGTCGGGCGGCAGAGATGCAGGCACGTATGCCATCACAGGCAGTTGGAACAACAACAGCAATTACGAAGTTACCTTTACGGGCAGTTGGAGTGCAGACGACTCCGACAAGGACCATGCGGGTACTTACACGATTACACAACGTCAACTCAACGTTCACGTCAACAACCAAGGCGGCGTGTTCGGAGGATTGACCTACACCAACCTCAACAAGTTGCAAGGAACTTCCGACAAAGAAAACGGTTGGTACATCATGGGATTTGCAAGTACCGACGGTATCAGCGAATACAACCAAACCAACAAAAACCATGTGATATCCGGCGACTCGTTGCAGATCGACCTCATACTCAACAACGATACGTCCAGCAGTTCTCACACGGGAAGATGCGCTATCTCTGCAACCTGCGGAAACAGCAACTACAAGGTGACATTCTACGGCGATTGGGATGGATCTGACGAACACAAGGGAACTGCCGGTATATTCGAAGTTTCCAAGCGCAAGATCACCGTTACCGTTTTGGACGTTACGAAGAGTTACGACGGCACGGAGCAATCCGTTGACAGCCGAAAAAACTTCGGCTGGACGGAACAAGTTACCAACGACCCCGACAACAACACCGTAACGTTTGTGCCTTATCGCGACAAGTTTGCACCTGAAATGGATGTGTCGGTGAGCGTTTCGGGAGCCAAGAACGTTGGCATCTACGCAATACACATTGTTATCACTCGCGACGGAGAAGTTATCTTCGACAGTGCAGAAACAAAACTTGGCGAAAACGTCACATTGAACGAGGACGGCTCGGTGACTGTTTCCACTAACGAGTACGAAATCACGGTGAAGGGCAGTTGGGAACGCACGGGCGAAGCAAACGACCCGCAAATTTCCAAAGCGGCAGGCACGTACACGATCACCAAGAAAAACGTCACGTTGACGATCGAGGACTACACGGATACCTACGGCGAGATCACGTTGGAGCAAATCAATGCGATACTCGCAAATCAATACGACCCCGCTTGGAACGACCTTGCAGGAGGCATTGTTACCGACGATTTGGAATTCATCAAACAAGCGATAACGCTGACGGTCAGAAAAGGCGCCGAAAAGGAAAGCGATGGTCTTGGCGGGGGCTATATCAACGCAGGCACCTACTACATACACGGCTTATTCGACGATAGCGAAAACGACGTGTGCGGCAACTACAACATCACGTTTACAGGCACGCGCAGTACTGCCGAAACGGGTATCCTCACCGTAAACAAACGCAACATTGGTTTGCGCATCAATGACAAGAGTAGTAACTACGGCGACAAGGACCCCGTTTGGGACTACACCGAAGTACTGATGGGTGGAACAACAGGCTCTGCAATTCTGGAAGGCGACAAGGCAAAATTTAAAGAGGCTATCAAGTTTGAAATTCTCAGCCAAGAACTAAGCGGCGCGAACAAACTCAAAGTCGGCAACTATCCTATTTGGATGAGTATCGACGAGAAAAAAGATACTGACAGATTTATCGCAAACAACTACAATATTACATTCAGCGGACTTTGGAGCGGTAGCGGCGACAAAGATGGCGTACTATTGGCACAATGCGCAGGCGTGTACACGGTACTCAAAAAGAATATCACCGTAACAAACATCACGGGCGACCTTGAAAGCGAGTACGGCGACGAAGTACCCACCGTTTGGAATTACACAAAAAACGAAGGCGACATTTTGGACGGCGACAAAGTGACAGTGGTGTTCTCTACCCGCGCAAATGCAAAGGCTGATGTTGGCGAGTATCTCATCACCGTTAACTTGGGCGGCGATGGCGCGGACAACGGCAACTACTCGATGACGGTGAGTTGCACCGTATATTACACAATTGTCACTCGCAAACTCACCGTCAACGTGGAGCAGGACCACACAATAGTATATGGTGACGAGGAAACTCTTCCCAAAATCACGACGACCCGCACCAACAATGACGCCGACAAGAGCAATTGGTTGGTGGAAGGCGACAACGTCTTGTTCAATATCACACTCACGAGTGAAATGCGCACCAACGAAGGTCACTTGCGCGTGAAGAGCGGCGGATATAACTTTGTTGTGTATATGCACGGCGACGGCATATCCAACTACGAAATCAATTCCAACGACTGGAGTACTGCCACGTACACTGTAACGGCGCGCCCCGTAAAAGTAACCATCGGAAACGCGTCTGCCGTCTACGGCGAAAGAGAAGCCAAACTCGATTATACAGTTGAGAATGCCGTACCGTCAATCAGCACATTCGGAACAAGAGAAATCGCGACAGGCGGAAGAGGTTTGATTAAGGATGACGAAGCTGCTGTTCTCAACATTATCCTTACTCGTAGCGGACTGAACAGCGGCAGTAACGACGCGGCATACTACGCCATAACAGGTCAATCTACCTCAACGGACTATGCCGTGACGTTTGTAGGCGAATGGGGCACGGGCGAAACCGAGGGCTTGGATAGCGCAAACGACGGCAAAGCGGGTATTTACCAAATCACCAAGCGTCCCATTCGTATTGAAATTTACAACCAGTCGGCAGTATATGGCGAAGTCATTAACGTTGGATCTATTCAAGGCGTCAACTGGAATGTGCTGGACGCTGAAATCGTGGACGACAACCACCAGTACTACGATCTCAAACCGGGCGACAATCTCGAACTTAAATTGTATCTGACCGACTACTCCGACAGCACCTACAAAGTACGTCCTCGCGGCGAATACAAGCTTCAATACACAGTGGGCAACGACAACTACGACGTTACGGTAGTGTCTACTCCGTTGGATGCATCGCAACAAGAGTACTATACGGAAGACTACAAGACCGCTCGCGCCGACGGCGTCGGCAGATGGGGGGCGCGCTCGCCCATCACCATCGCTTTGAGCCAAGCCAACCACGGTTACTTCTTTGTGACGGTGCGTACGGTGTATGTAAACATCAAAAATCAAAGCGGAGTCTACGGCGACAAATACAATTTGTTACAAACCTCCTCAGGCGACAGCCCTGCTTACACGGTATCGTTGGCGGCAGGCTTGACGGGCGCTAACTTTGTGGACGGTTTGAGCGTAACCTTCTCGTTGGTAACCACGGCGTACGGCGTAGGAGACAAGGGTCAATCGAGCGGCACGCTCTCCTATGCGGGGAAGTACCCCATTTTCGGCGACAAAATAAAAGCAAGCCGTGACGGCGCGCAATTGGAAGACAACGATCCCATTCTCACCAATTACAGCTTTGAGTTCACGGGTGAGTGGACGGGACATGAAGAATACCCCAGCGGAAGCACATACGCAAATCGCGTGGGTGTGTTCACCGTAAAAATACGCAACGTCGTGGTTCGCGCCAATGACGTAAGCGCAGTGTACGGAACATACAAAGACCTCAACACCGTTGGCGGTACGTTCTTGTTGAACAATCAAAAGGGATACTTCGCCAATGCGACAAACAGTAGCGGTAGCGCATTTGTAAACGGCGATGAAAACTTGATGGGATTTGCGCTTTCCGTGAAATACAACGGTAGTGACCTCAGCACAGGTCGTGCGCTAAAAGTGGGAACTTACACAATTGTTCTTACTTCAAACCCGTCAACGGAAGATGACAAAGAAAAGGCTGTAAACAGTTATTCTATCACGTTGGAAAACGCCACTCTCACCGTTACCAAGGCAAACATCAACATCAATATCGCAAGCGGACAGTACAGCACCTACGGCGACGAACTCAGGTCGGACATGGTTCAATGGGACAGCAAGGGGCAACAAGACAAACTGTACACCGTTGTTGGCGGCGGTTATGTGGAGGGCGACGTGCTTGATTTCACCTTGCTCACCTCGCTTATCGACTACTTCGACGGAGATAGATACAAGCCTCTTGACGACGGCAACTATCCCGCTGCCGGCAACTATCCCATTTATGTGACCAGTTGGACCAATGCAGGCGACAATGCCAACTACAATATGCCCACTTACACGGGCAGTTTCACGGGCGGTATCGATCGCGACGACGACCATCTAGCCAACATTGCAGGTATCTACACAATTCGCAAAAAGACGGTTGAAGTCGCTATCGACGACAAGACGGTAGAGTACGGCGACGAGTTCGGCAAATTTACTTACCACTTGCCCACAGATTGGAAAGTGGGCAGTGACATTGACGAGAGCATCCGCATTGATCTTTCGGTCGGAGTAACAGCAGGCGTATCCGTCGGCACCTACGCCATCTCGGGGACCTACGCCAGCGCCAACTACGAAGTAAAATTTGTAGGCAGTTGGTTGAACAAAGAAGCGGGCACTCTTACGGTGAGCGCACGCAAGATCGTGGTGGTACTCAGACCGCAAACATCCGTCTACGGCGACAATCCCAGCGCAAGCAGTACGACGGGCTATTGGTTTGTGGTCAAGGGCAACACCAAAGTTACAGCCGATACGCTGTCCACATCGAATGAATGGCGGACGGTATTCGGCGTCAACACAATAAAAGACTTGTATGAACTGCTTGTAACACTCACCAAAGGCACAACAGCCCGTGATACCGAATACGGCAAAGACGGCAACGGATTGTACGGCGGCGTCTATGACATCATAGGACAATGCAACAATAGCAATTATAAGGTGACTTTCACCAAGTTTGTGAAGGAAGATACAGACTACGGCACAATTACCGACAACAGCTGGGGAGAATATAAAATCACCCCGCGCGAGATCACGATAGAAGTGTTGCCTCGCGAAGCGGTTTACGGATCCGTTGATGAAGCCAAGTACGGCGCAGTTCTCAACAACACAAAGGGAGTCGCTTGGCGCTATGCCGACGGCAGTAAAGAATTTGTAACGGGACACGAGCAGTATCTCAGTTTCTATCTCGCAACAAACAAAAAAGTAACGAATGCTCTCTATGCGCCTGTCGGATCTTACCCGATAGTGGGCTTCTGGGCAGAAGACATTGACGAAGACAATTCGTTGTACCGTCTTAAAGAGTTGTGCTACAACGTGACGTTCGTCGGCGCATGGAACAGTGACGACGACACCGTCAATAACGGACATGCGGGTATTCTCACCGTAAACGAGGCGACTATCTTGCAAAACGATCGTCAAGCAAATGACGACGAAACATTCAGCGGAACGCTTTGGAACAGGACGGAACTGTATCGCGGCGGCGACATTAGTTACAGCCTCAAAGTTACTGCGGAGTATCTGATCTTCGCAGGCGACGTCAAGTTTGACCCGCAGACCTTGATCAACAATTACGACGGATCTGAGATCGATTACGTCGGCGCAAAGATCACATACAAAGACCTGTACCGCGACAACGTTATGTTCAAGAACGGCGCGCTGGATGAAGCCGACCTCTCCGTAAAAGATTACGGCTTGTGGAAGGTGACTGTGGTAGTGGAAAACGACAACCACAAAGTCGGAGAGTTTACTCTTACTCTCAACATCATGCAAGCAAACTTGGTGGTACACCTCAACGGCGAAATGTTCAGCAGACCTTACGGCACTTACATGGCGGAAGGCAAAGACGTTGTCAGCGACGCGGCGTCATTCGAGCAATTCAAAGCCGACCTCAAAGCATGGCTGTTCGCAACAGGCGACATGCAGGTGATCGATCTGATAGACGGTGCGGAAAACTTGTTTAACGGCGACTTGACCAGATTGATCGAGTACTTGCTGAGGGACAGCACCGTAACCGTAACAATTGATATGACGGAACAAAACGTCAGCACGGGCGGCTACATCGGAGCGTTCAACTACAACATCAAGTTCAACACTACGGGCAACATCAACATCAGTTTCGACAAGACTTACACGGTGGTGGAAATCACCAAGGCGAATATCGGCGTTGAATGGACCGCTGACCCGGACGATCAACCGGAAAATAAAGTGGATAAATACGAGGGCGAAAGCGCCAAGTATGACTTCCGCTATGATGGCGAAGCGCACATGCTCGTACCCAAGACATTGAATGTTTTGGCAGGCGACCTTGTTGCAGACGGCACCTATTCGACGGCTTGCTACCGCAAACAAGGCAGCAGTTGGAACAGCGTTCTGGAAATTCGCGACGTCGGCATTTATCGCATATCCATTGTGGTGGACTTCAACCCGAACAGCACCAACAATGCGGATATCAACAACTACAATGTTGTACTGCTTGACGTTTATGTGGAAATCAAAGCCGTAAATATCACGGTAAAAATCAACGACCAAAGCAACGAGTACGGCGAGGAAGAAATCGACGTCAACGCATTGGAGAACGCTTGGACGATCGTTGAGGGCGGCGAGGCATTGCCCGAGGGCGAAAACCTGCTGATCACACTCACGATACAAGCCTTTACGGGTGACAGACGTCACACCGGTTCGTACAGTATCACGGGTCGCTCGGATAACGACAACTATGTCGTAACCTTCGTCGGCAGTTTCGGCGAAACGGCTCTCGGCAGGGGCGACGGCACAGGCGGTACCTACACCGTTACCAAGCGCAAGGTAATTGTCAATGTACACGACATCACGTTTGCCTACGGCGACGTCCTGCCGGATGACTTTATTTCGCTCGGCTCGGTAGCGTACACAACGTCGCGTCCCGACAGTCCTGCGGGTTACGCAATGCAAGCGCAAGCCTCCACAGTACCCATCTTCCCGGACGATCAGGGAAATCTCGCTCTGCACATCAAGTTGATGGTAACAGACGACAGTTCCTACACTTCAACGGGTTATCTCAAAGCAAATTCCGACGGGTACAGATTGGAATGCACCTACAACAAGGATAGCGACTACGACATCACGTTTGTGGATGACCGCGGCGAAATAGCGGAGAGTATGACTCACTACGCCAAACTCTTCATCACCAAGCGCGACCTCAACGTCAACATTCAGACCAGAGTGGTAACTTACGGCGACGACCGTCCCACAATGCCCATGAACTACACGGTTACGGGTTGGGCGGCAGAGGACGCCGATTGGTTCACAACTGCGCGCGATACCGAGGCTTCGTTCCTCAAATTCACCGTTCTCAACGCCGTTACGCATGCCGAGTTGGACGAAAGCAAACGTTACGACCCCGTTGGACGTTACATCATTGTTTTGCAGAGCAACACGGCGGCGTCGCACGAAATCGGCAGCAACTATGACATTACCGTCTTGGGCGAGTGGAGCGACGATACGTACTTCACCGAACAAAACGGCAAAGCGGGCAGTTACACCGTCAATCCGCGCGTAATATCCATAACGATGTTTGACGCAAGCGGCGAATACGGCGACGGTACGCTCGGCAGCATAGCCGCCAAGATCGAGTGGACTTTGAACAGCACCCTCGCCGACGGCGAAACGCTCGACGATCTCAAACGTTGGCTTACCGTTGACGTAAGCGACGTGTTCCTGCCCGACGGTCACACCAAGAGCGTAGGAAACTACACCGTACGCGCAACGCTCAGTACCGCAAACTACACGCTGGACGGCACGATAACGGCTCAGTACAAGATCGTTCCGCGCGAGATCAACATCAGAGTGTTGGATCAAGACAGCGAGTACGGCGATTGGCACAGCCTGTTTGTCGCAAGCAAGGGCCACGACGTCGGTTGGGTAGCCGAGCGCACCTATGCGGACGCAGACGGCATAGCGTATCCCACGGACCAAATTGTCACCGCCATCAAACTGACGACAGGCATTGCCGATACGGTATTTGTAGACGACTATGCAAACGCGATAAGCGTTGTTGAGTCCACGTTGAGTATCGACGGCAACTACCATATCAACGGTGTGTTTGCAGGTACGTTGCACGTAGTGCCTCGTCAAATTGCAATTCACGTCAACTCACAGACCAGCGAGTACGGCGAAGAACACGTGTTCAGCAAAAAGTACGGCAACAAAGAAGAGTGGCTTGCAGGTCAAGCGGATTGGTACGCCGATCGCTTGAACAAGACGGAATTTTCCGACAACAACGTCGTTGTGTTGGATACCGACATCAATGCGATCAGTCTTTCCTGCGATATAGACCGCACAAGTCCGGCAGGAACGTATCAACTGAATGCGGCGTTCAACAATCCCAACTACAAAGCCGTAGTGGTCGAGGGCGAGTACACGATCACCAAGCGTGAGATCACGGTGATCATACTCAACTCATCAAGCGAATACGGCGACGCGCTCAGTACGCTCGACTATCAAGTCAGCCGCACCGGCGGAAACGCTCTTGTCAACGGCGACGTACTCGATATCACGCTTGCCGCCGTCAAATCCAACGGCGCACCCGTGGACGAACATACCGCCGTCGGAACATATCCGATAATCGTTTCGGCAAGCAACAACGCCAACTACGAGATAACGTTTGCGGGCAATTACGAGGGCGTTTTGCCCGACGGACGCGTCGGCGACGCGGCAGGTATCTACACGGTGAACAAACGCCGCATAGTAATTACGTTCAGCGGCGAAAGCGAATACGGCGATCCTTACGATCCGCACGGAGCAAGTTACCGCGCCGACGGCAAGTCCGGACCTGCGATCGTCAACGGCGACGACCTCGGATACACGTTCGAGTGGATAGACGATCCTCAAAGTTACCTTTCGGGCGCTTACCCCGCAGTGGGCGATTACAAGTTGAGAGTTCACAAGCCCGAAACGCCCACTCCCGCTCAAAGCAACTACGAGATATTGGATGACGAAAGCGGCGAGAGCGTCTACCGCATTGTACCGCGCAGAATAACGCTGGTTGTCAAGGATCTGCACAACACCTACGGCGAACCGTTTGACGATCCCGAAGCCAAGATCTCCGATATGGTAGAAGCCGTTCGCACGAGTTCCAAACCCGGTGACGCAATACTCAACAACGACATTCAGTACTTCTCGCTCAAAGTGATCGACGGCGACGTGGCGAAGTTGACGGAAGGCAGACCTTTCTACGTAGGCTCTTACAACTACAACTTGCGCTACACAAGCACCAACCGTAACTACGAAATCACCGTTGATTACGGCAACTACATTGTCGATCCCAGACCCGTAACGGTCCATATCGACAGCAAGACGAGCAAGTACGGCGAGGATATCGAACAATTGACGTTCAGCGAGGTACAAGGTTTGCTCGACGGCGACGACCTCAACATCGAACTGAGCGTACTGTGGCTGGACGAACTGTTGGGATTGGAATTCCACAACACAGGCATCTACGCCATCTCCGCCAAGTACGACAACCCCAATTACAGCGTCACATTCGACGGCGCGTTGGGCAAGTACGGCGCTTACGACATTGAAAAAGCCGACAACCTGTTTACCAAGGGTTACACGGGCGACGGCGAGATCGACATAGGCGACCCGTTCGAAGCGGACGAACTTCCCACCGCAAAGTGGGGCAACGACGGAGTCAGATTGGAGTACTACTTGGACGAAGCAATGACTCAACTCGCGGACTTCGACGACATAGTCAATGCCTCTACGGGAACCTACTACGTCAAAGTAACAGTGGACGAATCGCTCAATTGGAAGAGCGCAGTAACGAGTTTCGTGGTGAACGTAGTCAACAAACTGTCCTTGCCGGACGGATTGGACATCACGGCGTACGTACTGATTTACGCGTCACAGTTTGTAATTCTCACCTGCGCGTTGATATTCATCAAACGCAGAAAGGGAAACAAAAATAAAAAAACCAACAATCAATAACACAAAGGCAGGTAGAAAAAAATGTTAAATCTGATGTTAGACAAAATGAAAATCTTCGGTTTTGAATTCGATTGGCCTCTCGAAAGCGCATTATTTTGGCTTTTGATTGTGCAAGTTGCACTGATAATGTTTATGGTACTTGTCTTTGCAATATTGATCAAACGCGTCGGCACAAACAAGATCGTTGTGGACACCAAACCCAGCGAACGCACATTGACAGGTCTTACTCTCGACCTGTCAATGGTCAAGCGCAAGTTCGACGTCGGCGAGCAATTTAACGCAGACGGTTTGATAGTTACCGCAAACTACAACCTCGAACCGATGAGCGAACCGTTGCCGAAATTTGCGGTATTTACCCCCGATACGTTGGAAACTCTCAAACAGCAAGGTCCTATCGACGTTTGTTACGTGTTGGCGGGTGACACTTCGGCAGAGGGCAAGGTATCCGTAACCGTTTGCTATCAAGGACAGCAAGCCGCCTACACGATCTCCGTCGGCGAAAAGGACGAAACCGTTGCCGCTCAACCGCAAGCGCAACCTCAACCCGTTGTTCAGCAACCCATTTACATAGCGGCGCCGTTTGTTCAACCTCAACCCGAACCTCAACCCGAGCCGCAGGAAGAACCTCGCGTATTGCTTGGTTTGGATCTCGATTTGAGCGCGGTACGTCGCGAGTTTACCGTTGGCGAGGACTTTACCTGCGACGGTATCGTTGTCACTGCAAACTACGACAAAGAACCTCTTTCCGAACAACTTGACAACCTTATCGTCGTTACGGACGAGGCGTACAACAATATTGTCGCAAGTTCCGACGGCGACGTGGTCGGTTGCTACGTTATCCAACCCGAGTTTGCCGAGGAGGGCGTTTGCCCCGTTACGGTACGCTTCGGCGACGCGCAAGCAAGTTACAACGTCAACGTTACTATGCCTCAACCCGAGGAAGAACCCGAACCCGAGCGCGCGCTTGTCGGTATCACCTTGGATCTGGCTGTCGTTCAGCGCGAATTTACCGTCGGCGACGAGTTCAACTGCGACGGATTGCTCGTTACCGCAAACTATACGGCGGAACCCGTTGCGGAAAATATTGCGGACTACACCTTGGTGAACGAGGAGGAGTTCGGCCGTCTTGCGGAAGCAGACGAACTTGACGGTTGTTACGTCGTCGAACCGGATATGTCCAAAGAGGGCAAATATACCGTTAGCGTGCGTTACGGAGAGCAGACCGCACCCTACACGATAGCGGTAAACGAACCTGCCGTCGAGGAAGAAGATGAACCCGAAGAAGAAGTCGTGGATATCAAATCCATTTTCGACGAGGAAGACGATCGCGAGCCTGTGGGTATAACCATTGACGTAGAGGTCGTACAGAGAGAGTTCAATGTTGGCGACGAGTTCAACTGCGACGGATTGCTTATCACAGCCAATTTCGACAAAGATCCCTTGACGGAGAGTATCGTCGATTACTCGATAGTGGACGAGGAACTGTTCCACCGCATTGCCAGCGCAAGCGAGATCGCGGGCTGCTATGTAGTCAAACCCGACATGAAACAACCCGGCAAAAAAGCCGTTTCCGTCAGGTACGAAAAATTTACCGCTTACTACACGATAGCCGTAGGCGAACCCGAGCCGGAAGTAGAACCCGAACGTGTTTTGCAGTACATCAGCCTCAACACCGACAACGTTCAAAAGGAATTTGTCGAGGGCGACGCGCTCAACTACGACAATTTGGAAGTAACGGCGCACTTCAACGTAGAGCCGTTGGAAGAAAACATTACGGACTACTCCGTTGTTGCTCCCGATATGAATCAACCCGGCACGCCGACGGTATCGGTAGTGTTCCAGGATCGCACGGTCGGCTACCGTATCACGATCGCGCCGTTGCCCGAGGAAGAACGCAGAAAGCGCGAAGCGGTCATTATCGAAGAAGAATCCGCCGAGGCAGGCAGATTGCGCTATGACAAGAGTTTTACCGCGCGTATCATTCAATCGGACGACGAAATCAAAAATTGGTACACCGAGATCAAGAACGAATTGCTGTCCTACAAAAAGGCGAAATGCCGCATGAGTTGGAAGCGCGAAACGTTCAAGGTGGGCAAGGAAGTCGTCGCCAAACTGTCCTTCCGCGGCAAAACCATGTGCTTGTTCCTTGCGTTGGACGTAAACGACTACGCAGACAGCAAGTACCAACTCGAAGACGTATCCAACATACCTTCCAATGCCGACACTCCCGCCATGTACCGCCTCAAAAGCGCCAAGCGCATCAAGTATGCGGGCGATTTGATTGCCGCCGTTATGGAAAAACACGACGCTCCGCGTATCGAACGCGAGTCGGAAGACTACTACATGCCGTATGAGGGCATTGTGGAACTGATCAAGAAAGGCCTTGTCAAGCGCGACATCAAGTCCGCCGAGGACGAAGCGATCTTCAACCAAGGCAAGTCTGTCGAGGAGCAACCGCAAACCGAGTCCGCCGAGCCTGTTGAAATCGCCCCCGGTCTGTACGTAACAAGCCGCGCCGCAGATGAAAAGGCAGACGAGGCGGCCGCAACCGAAGCACAACCCTCCGAGGACGATCCCAAGGAGTGATCGACTTCATTCGACGATCGGTCAAACAGACCTTTGTAACAATCGAATAACAGCATTTACCACAACGGGAACGCCTGCAAACGGCGTTCCCGTTTGATCATAGTCAAACGCCAATTTGCTCCGCGCAATGCGGATAGTGCCTAAGCGTATCTCGTCTTTTTCGCCGCTCCTTTTCCTTGCGTTTTTTTACTCACGGTGCTAAAATATATGTATTCAAGTCAAAGGAGCGACCCAATGGTAAAAATATCTCAAATCGTCTACACCCGCCCCGACAAGGAACAAGTTTTGGCGCAACTTGCGGATTTCAAACGCCGTTTCGACGGCGCGCGCTCCGTCGGCGAGTTTTACTCCGTCCACGAGGACTACAAAAGGTACAGCGAGGCATTGGATACAAACATGCGCATTGCCTTTATACGTTTCACTCAGGACACGCGCAACGAGTTCTACGCCGCCGAGCAGGACTACCTGGACGAAATCTCGCCCGAAATCGCCGTTGCCAACGCCGAGGTCGTCAAGTGTTACCTCACTACCCCGTTCCGCGAGCAGTTGCAACAGCGTTTTCCCAAAGTGATGTTTGTCAACTTGCAAATGGCGGTGGACGCGTCCGATCCGCGCCTTGTTCCCTACCAAATCGAGGAAAACAAACTCACCACGCAGTACAGCAAGTTGCTTAGCGGCATTGTAATCGATTTTGACGGCGAGAAACTGCCCATGAGCGGCATTTCCAAGTACTTTACTGTATCTGACCGAGCGTTGCGCAAACGCGCCTACACGGCTTGGGGACAGGCTATCGAGGACAACGCGGCGGAGTTGGACGACATCTACGACAAACTCGTCAAGGTGCGCACGGCAATGGGGCGCGCGGTCGGGTTGCAAAACTACTCTCCCCTCGGATACAAGCGTATGCAACGCAACTGTTACGACAAACAGGATATTGCCAAGTTCCGCGCCAACGTCCTCAAATATTTGGTGCCGCTTGCAAGCAAAATACGCGCCAAAGTGGGGCGCGATCTCCATCTCGGACGTCAGTACCTCTACGACAACAGCGTGTACACCGCGGTAGAGCCCAAACCAATCGGCACGCCCGAGCAAATGTTTGCCGCGGCGTCGCGCATGTACAACGCAATGTCGCCGCAAACGGGCGAGTTGTTCGACAAAATGGTGGCAAGCGAGTGTTTTGACGTCATGTCCCGCCAAGGCAAGGAGGGCGGCGGTTACTGCGAGGGTTTGCCCGCCTACAAGTTGCCGTTCATTTTTTCCAATTGGAACGGTTCTGCGGGCGACGTGGACGTTTTGACGCACGAGTTCGGTCACGCGTTGGAGTTTTACAAGAGTTTTTTCATCGACAGCGAGTTTCTCAGCAGCGTAAGTATGGAAACAGCCGAGGTACACAGCATGTCGATGGAATTTTTGGCATATCCCTGGATAGACTTGTTTTTCGGCGAGCAAACGCCCGAGTACAAGTTTACGCATATCGGCGGCGCGGTCACGTTCATACCCTACGGAACTATCGTCGATTGTTTTCAGCAAACCTGCTACGACAACCCCGACATGACCCCCGCCCAACGCAACGAACTGTACAACAAGTTGGAACACGAGTTTTTGCCCCACATGAATACGGAGGGCTTGCCCGCTTTCCAAGATGGACGCCGTTGGCAACGTCAAGCGCACATTTACCAAAGCCCGTTCTACTACATAGATTACTGTTTTGCGCAATTTACGGCGTTGCAATTTCTTGCGCTATCTCAACAGGACTACAAGGCGACCTTTGACAAGTACATCAAATTTCTCGATTACGGCGGCACCAAAACCTTTACGGAGTTGTTGCAAGCGTGCGATCTGCTGTCCCCATTTGAGGAGGAAAGTTTCAAGTTGGTCGTCGCCTCTTGCGAAAAGTTGCTCGGTTTGTAACTAAAAAAATTCGCACCCGCGCGGGGTGCGTTTTTTATTGTCCGAAAGTTATTTTCGGTATATCTATGGGGCGCGGTCTAAGTCGCGCAAGTTCTTTCAGCAGTTGCGCAATGGCTTGTTCGCGCTCCTCGCCTTGCAGTTCGGCAATGGCTTGTACCTGTTTCATAACCTTTGGGTTGCGCGACACGACAACTCTGTCCACTTCGCATTGAGCGGTAACTTCGTCCGTCAACTGTTTTACAAATTTGCTGTAATCGCTTTTTGTCGCAAAATTTTCCGTCTTTATCGCAACTATCGCGTTGCGTTGCCAAACTACGCATTTGGCTTGGGTCACTTTTTCGTTTTGTTTTGCCAAGTCGCAAATTTTCGCTTCGCAATCGGTTTCGGCAAACGCCGCGGGAGCAACCGTCAGCGCAAGCGCAAACAAAGCGAGCAATGCAACGATAAATTTTTTCATTTTTGCCTCCTTTGGAGAACTTTTTCTCCGCTTGCGGCTAGTATCTGCAATTTTGTGTAATTTATTACACTCTCGCCGTTTTTTCGCGGCGACGGCGTTTTACAATGGTACGGAGGTGGTTTTATGAATTCGGTTTTGCCTGTAATAATTGTTTGCGGCGCGGGTATTGTCGCGTGTTTGGTCTACATAGCGGTAGTGTGCGTCAAAGCGCGGCGCAAACGTCCGCGCCGAGTGCAGGAGTTCGAGGTAGAGGAGGACGTCCTCACTCTCAAATTGAGCAAACGTCGCAAACGCTAGTTTTTGTTTTGTCGCAGCGGCTTGCGTTCGGCGGCGTGTTTGGCGCATTTGGGCGGCATTGTACCAAAACGCAGTTAATTTGCGGTTTGGTATTGAATTTGGGTTTGGGATATGGTATAATAAAATTTATCCACGACCTTGCCTGCCAACAGGCAAAGGTCGGACAGTTCAACCTGTCGGTTGCCTGCCGATAGCGCGGCTGTCAAACAACAATATCGGAGGACAAAACATGACAAAACAAGAAATGGCAAAAATCATCGATCACACGCTTTTGAAACCTGCAACGACGTCGCAGATCGTCGCGCTGTGCAACGAGGCAAAGCAGTACGGTTTTGCGTCCGTATGCGTCAATCCCTGTCACGTCAAGACCGCCGCCAAGGAATTGGACGGCACCGACGTCAAGGTTTGCACGGTAATCGGCTTCCCCTTGGGCGAAAACACTACCAAAGTCAAAGTTTTCGAGGCAAAGGAAGCGATCAAAAACGGCGCAACGGAGATCGACATGGTTATCAATCAATCTTTGGCTAAATCCAACGCTTGGAAGAAAGTGGAAAAAGAAGTTTCCGCCGTCAAAAAGGCTTGCGGAGATGTGCTTTTGAAAGTTATTTTGGAAACTTGCAATCTCAGTCAAAAGCAAATTATTTCCGCCTGCAAAGCCTGCGTTGACGCGGGCGCGCAGTACGTCAAGACGAGTACAGGCTTTGGCAGCGGCGGAGCAACCGTCGAGGCAGTCAGCCTCATGGCAGATCTGGTACACCCCTACGGACTCAAAGTAAAGGCGAGCGGCGGTATCCACAACTACGAGGAGGCTAGCGAAATGGTGCGCAACGGCGCAGATCGTATCGGCGCAAGTTGCGGCGTGGCTATTTGCAAAGACTGACTCGCAAATCGTTACCAAACAAGGACTGTTGCAAATTTGCGACAGTCTTTTTTTTGCGCAAATTTTCGGTATCGGCGACAGATACAAGGTCTGCTCGCCGCGGCAAGAAGTATCGGCGAGCGCGTGGGTGCTGACTAACGAGAGCGGCGACGAAGGGACGAAGTGTATCTCTCCTTGACAAAACGTCCGTACACGCGGGCGTTTATGTTCCGATCGGCAAGATTGTGACAAGTTGCGGCGTGGTTTGGGGCGGGGTCGCCCGCGCTACGCGGCGGTAAATGGTAAATTTGTGCATTTTTGCCCTAGCGGTATAACATAATTGCGGGTTTACAGGACAAAAGTATAGCATAATTGCAATTTTATGGGGCAAAAATGCAACAAATTTTCATTTTGGTATTGACAAGACGGGACGGGGGGGGGGTATAATCAAATTCGCGGGAACGGCGGTGCATAACTATCTGTACCCCCGTCCCCGTAATACTCACCTTACAGGAGGAAATATGAAACAAAAAAGATTAGTTGCTTTGTTGCTTGTATTGGCAATGCTGTTTGCGGTAGTTACGGTAATTGCCGCTTGCGACAAGCACGAATGTAAACATGTATGCGAAACCTGCGGCAAATGCACGGACGCAACTTGTACAGACCCCGCATGCAAGGACAAATGCCCCGGACACGAAACCGCTCACGTCTGCGGACACGTTTGTCCTACTTGCGGCAAATGCACGGATAGCACCTGCACCGACCCCGTCTGCGCGGACAAGTGCGAGGGACATCAAACGGTAGACCCCGACAAGGGCAAGACCAAGGATAACCCGCTCACTCCCGACGAGGCAATTGCTCTAATGAAACAAGCGGGTAGCGGCGTTGTGGTAGGAGCGGCAGAAAAGCAACAGTACTACATTCAAGGTGTGGTAAACGCAGGTTCAACGGTGGATACTCAATACCACGAGTGGACTTTTACTCTCGGAACAGGTACAGACAAAGTATCTTGCCAAGCAACAATAGACAGTAGTGTAACAAACAAACCCTCTGAAACAAACGGCGCATTGGACGGCGCAACGGTAATAATACACGGTTTCCTCGAACTGTACAGCGGCAGGTATCAATGTTCATATCTTCCCGCAAGCGCAAGTCCCACGGGCAACAAGTTTACGCCCAGCCTTGTGGAGATAACGATCCCTGTTGGCGAAGTCGAATCTGTTTCTATTATGAACGGAATTGATTATGCAAACTCAACGGCATATCTGCTACCGATAGAGGGCAATTCGATTAGTTTTTCTGCCAAAGTAAACCCCTCCAACGCACCGCAGGACATTGTGTGGTCGGTAACAAACGGCGACGTAGCGACCGTTACAGCAAACGATACCACAGAGGAAGCACCTGCAAGCGCACAGGTTACATACAAAGGTCAAACAGGTAGCGTAACGCTTACCGCAACGGCAAAGGGTACAAACATTTCCGCCACCGTCACTGTGGAATTTCGCGATGTGCATGGCGGCAAAGAGAGCGATCCTCTGACTGTTGATGAGGCTATTGCAATTATGGAGGCAAAACCGGGTGAATATCTGAATGCCGACGACAGAGGACACGGTTACTATATCCAAGGAACTGTTGCTAGTGGTTCAACCGTAGCAGGAAGCGGCACTTGGTCTTTCACTCTTGCGGGCACCGACAACAAGAGCATAGATTGTTCTGTGGAAGGCAGCAAACTCAACGGTATCAAAATTCCCAATATGGCAGGCGGCTTGGACGGCTGTCAGATATTGCTCTATGCAGAACGGATCACGTATGTCAATGACGCCCACACGGCAAAAGGCAACACGAATGAGTTGAAATCCTGCACATTCCCCGCCCTCACGGCGATAGAGATCGAGGCGGAGCAAACGGAAGTGACTATTCCCAATTCCGTTGAAATAACGGTCAAGAGCATAACTCCCGCCAATGCGGTATTCGAAAACGTCGAATGGCTGACTTCCGACGAAACCAAGGCAACCGTAACGGGCGACGAGAGCAAAGCCACAGTTACTGCCGTTGCCGCAGGCGAAGTGAAAATTTCCGTCAGATATGCCAATATTACTTCCAATGAAATAACGTTAAATGTTAGCCAAGAACAACAAGCAATCAAAGCAACTTATGATTGGACGGACAAACTCACGGCGGATACTGTATGCAACAATACATATTATCATTACAATTTGCCAAACGATACAGATATACTCAGTTCCTACATTAATGTCTGGACACCGGGTCAAACCGAAATAACCGAATTCAAAACAAAAAATGCTTTCGAAGCAGGAGAAGAGGGTAAAGGAATAGGCTATTTTGCTCATCCAAGACGTGACAATTCATGTACTATCAGTATAGTAACACAGCATCAAATCAAAAAATTTACGCTCAAACTTATTCCGTATAGTGACGCAACAACGATACAGTTTTCCGTCAACGGTCAACCCTATCAAAAAGATAAAACAGATCAAGATAATTGGGACGGCAAAGTAAGTAGTGCGTTCGAAGTTTCATTTGAGTTTAACCAAGCCACACAAAATATAGAATTATCAACAGTTTGGACAACGGGCAACAATTTTGCAATAGTAGGTATAACGTTTGAAACAGAGGCAACAAGTTCAATGGCCGACGTGTTGGATTGGACGGACAAACTCACAGCGGATACCGTATGCAACAACACGTATTATCATTACAATTTGCCAAACGATACAGATATACTCAGTTCCTACATTAATGTCTGGACACCGGGTCAAACCGAAATAACCGAATTCAAAACAAAAAATGCTTTCGAAGCAGGAGAAGAGGGTAAAGGAATAGGCTATTTTGCTCATCCAAGACGTGACAATTCATGTACTATCAGTATAGTAACACAGCATCAAATCAAAAAATTTACGCTCAAACTTATTCCGTATAGTGACGCAACAACGATACAGTTTTCCGTCAACGGTCAACCCTATCAAAAAGATAAAACAGATCAAGATACTTGGGACGGCAAAGTAAGTAGTGCGTTCGAAGTTTCATTTGAGTTTAGCGAAGCCACACAAAATATAGAACTGTCAACAGTTTGGACAACGGGCAACAATTTTGCAATCGTAGGCATGACTTTGGAGTGGTAAAACCTACCTATCAACCAATTTGCTTTTCATTGTGTTTTTCTCCGACTGCGCGCATGAGGTTGGAAAAAACGCGCAAGGGACTGTGCAAAATGCACAGTCCCTTTTTTGCAAATGCGCTCAATTTGCGCTTTCGGCATAGAGCAAATTTATCAAATCGACAAACTCGGTAATTTTTTGTATGGCAAAGTTCCGTCAACTTTGTCCAACGCGGCGGGCGTAACGTTATCGGCGGCAAGCGGTGCAAATTTCGGCGCGGGCAATTTTTCATTAAATTTTTTTCAAATGCTTAACAAATATCCCAAATCGTATTATAATAAAATTCGAAATAGAATTTTTGAAGCGAATATGGACGAAAAAGAATTTTTTTACAAGTTAGGCAGACTCATTTACCGTATCGACGGAGCGTATGAGGCTTACGGGCGCAACGGCAAAATAGGCTCTCCCAATCTTTTGTGGATACTGTATGCTTTGAACGACGGCGGCAAACACAGTCAAAAGCAACTTTGCGACGAGTGGGCTATCCCGCGAAGCACGGCAAACACGATAATTAAAGATTTGGAAAGCAAACGCTACGTAACGCTTTCTCAAATCAAGGGAGAACGCCGAGAATTGCTTGTATCCCTCACGGCGGAGGGCAGAAAGTATGCGGACGGCATTTTGTCCGACCTGTACCAGAGGGAGAAGAACATCTATGACAACATTCACGACCCCGACGAATTGCTTGCCGCTTTGCAGGATTTGGCGGCAAAGGTGCAGTTGATTGCAAAAAAATAATTCTAATACAAGGAGTAGCACAATGAAAAAGATCACACAGACGGCAGGAAGAAAATCGCTCGGAGAGTTTGCCCCCCGACTTTGCGCATTTCAACGACGACGTTCTATTCGGCGAAAATTGGAACAACGGCGATATCGACCTCAAAACGCGGTGCGTTATCACCGTGGTCGCATTGATGTCGTCGGGCATTACGGACAGTTCTTTGAAATACCACTTGGAAAACGCCAAGAGCGCAGGCGTTAGCAGGAGCGAAATTGCCGCGATCGTAACGCACGTCGGGTTTTACGTCGGTTGGCCCAAGGCTTGGGCGGTATTCAACATGGCAAAGGATATTTGGACAAGCGACTGCGAAACTGCGCAAGCGGCGCACCAAGCGCAAATGATATTTCCTATCGGCAAACCCAACGACGGTTTTGCGCAATATTTTACGGGAAAGAGTTACCTCGCGCCGATCAGCACAGAGCAAGTCGGCATATTCAACGTGACGTTCGAGCCGAGTTGCCGCAACAATTGGCATATCCATCATGCCGCCGAGGGCGGCGGACAGATACTTGTTTGCGTTGCGGGGCGCGGATACTATCAGGAGTGGGGCAAAGAGGCGATCGAGTTGAACGCGGGCGATTGTATCAACATTCCCGCGGGAGTCAAGCATTGGCACGGCGCGGCGCGGGATAGTTGGTTTTCGCATCTTGCTATCGAAGTGCCGGGGAAAAACTGCTCGAACGAATGGTTGGAACCCGTGAGCGAGCAACAATACGCAAATTGCCCGAATTTTTGACAGGCGTTGCACAAACCCGCACTTTTGACAGGCGTTGTACAAACCCGTCAACAAAGACTGCGGCGACGAGCGAACAGGAGCAAAGAAAAAAGGAGCGCGCGTGTTGCGAGTTCCTTTTCTGTTGCGACACAAAGCGAAGTCGGCGCAATGGTCTACCTGTCGGGACTCGTCCCGTAGGGTAAGTGAAACGAAGTGGAGCGCTACGTTACGCCAACTTTTCTGCTTTTCTTTGTCTTATATGTTCGACAACCCACAGCATAAGGTTAAATCTGACACAGGGAAATAATCTCCTTGCCTTTTTTATAGTCTATTAATGGATGTAAGACAATTCATTTTATGACTTCCCGTAATAAATGGAGAATCATTTTATTGTCATTTAGAACTACCATTTTTCAATTCGTTATATTTCTTTTCTGTTTCGAGTAAAATAGTCTGCGCTTGATATGGGATGCGACCCAACCAATCAGGTCCTATATTTACCATAAAATTTACACCAAGTTTTTCTAATTTAAGGCGATATGAAGCCAATTTATCCGGAGATACCCACTTTTCAGCTAAAGCAGAATAGCCCCATGAACAATTCAAACTGCATATTGATTCATAAAGTCCGTATGGACTTCGTTTGAATCCCCAAATTGAATTATTGTCAGACGAAAAAGATTTGGGGATTTCGTCGGGGATTTCATTATCTCCTAGTGTGACATAATCAAATATGCCATTTCCCAACCTTGAATTTACAAGGCAATTGGGTTGAAGTCTTTTTACCGTGTCATATATAATTTGGCTTTGCTCAGTGGTGGAATCCAAAGGCATATCAAACCAAGCCAAGAAAACATCCCCATAATTTGTCATGAGTTCTTCTATTTGCGGCAGCATTTTCGAATAAAACAATCGTGAAAAATCTTTTTCATCTTTATTGGGGAAATCCCACGAGTTATCCCACGAAACACCGGCCGATCCGGTTGGATCGATGGTGTAACCTCCTCCATCTTTTTCATTCCAATCAATACATTGCGAATAATAGAATCCAAGTTTTAATCCATGCTTTTTGCACGCATCAGCTAATTCTTTGATGATATCTCGTTTACAAGGTGTTGCATCATAAATATTAAATTTGTCTACTTTTGATTTAAAAAGTGCAAACCCCTCGTGATGTTTAGCTGTAATAACAATATACTTCATTC
Organism: uncultured Clostridia bacterium; assembly: GCA_947625725.1. Lineage (GTDB taxonomy): Bacteria > Bacillota > Clostridia > Christensenellales > CAG-314 > Fimimonas. The sequence goes on from CANQPI010000010.1 coordinate 27,073, forward strand.
CGCATTTCAATGCAAATTCGCAAATCTCATCAGCATTGAAGTAAATTGGATTGAAAACTTCTGCAAGTCGCTTCATCTCATGTACAGAGATCTTCTGATTGGCTTGTATCCATTCCGCATAATAAGGACCTTTTTTACCATTATAATATCCGCCCAATAATGAATAAAGCCCAAAATGTATCATTAATCCATACTTTAACTCTTTGAAGAGTGCGATGTTATTCATTGATTTTTTCCTCCTCCGATTTAAAATATTTGATCATTTCAGTAAGTACTGCATTATTTCTTTTTTCTTCTGACAACATTTCGAAATATGAAAAAGCAATTTTTTTATAATGCAAGTACAATGGAGAATTGTTTAGGCGTAAATAAATTAGCGAGCATAGTAGATTATACCTCAAATAAGTTTCTTCATCATTGTAATCCTTTTCTTTATGTATATATGCAATATCGATGTTGCCTTTCTCGATATAGTTTTGCACATTACTTGTTATGATGGCATCGTTTTCATATACATATTGCAACAAAAAATTATAACATTTTACTAAATCGGGCAAATATATCCCGATATTTTTCCTTGCGCATTCCGAGTACATATCGATCGCTTGTTTGATTGAATAAATACTTTGTTCAACATTATTCATATCGCGATAATAGTAAAACCAGCATAATTGCAAAAAAGGTTCGGTCCTACATTTAAAATCAGATGGTTCACAATTAACAATTTCACGAGATACGTAATCAAGGATGCGCTTTTGAATATCAAATTTTTTTGCAGAGTTAGCAATGTTGCAATAACAGATATATTCCGACAGCAGACCTATTTTACTTATGATTGATTTATCATTTTCATGAATAATTCTTGCAAATTTAATTACTTTATCGTAAACATCCAAAGCCTCATCATTTCGGTTTTGATTCCAAAGTAATGTTGCATATTTTCCAAGGCACTCAACATAATCATTCAATTCACGCATAACATCGGTATCTATACTTTCATCATACAACAAAATGGCTTTTTTAAAATAAAATTCACTCTGAGCATAGTTATTAAAAATAAGTTCGTCTAATCCGGCATTGGTATATAAAAAAGCCGTTCTTAATTTTTTTTCTCTCGAAATAGTCAAATTAAATTTGGAAAAATCATCAATATGCTTTATTATTTCCAACTCTTTTCGATTTTCAAAGTAATTTTGGGACCATGACAACTTTGCCGGAATTAATAGAATTGCATCAAAAAGAATTTCAATTTTATCTTTAGATATGTATTTTGAAGATAAAATAGAATTCAAACAGCAATAATAAACATTGTCCTCAATGCTTGAAAAGTCAAATTTATCGGTTGAAACCTGAACAATTTTTCCTATTAGGTAGTCTATTGTTTCAGCGACTTTATGATCGAATATGCGTGCGATCGTTTCTTTTCGTTCAATATGATCAAGTGTAAAATAAGTCCCTTCTTCGCCTCTGGAAGTTCCCAAAAAAAGTTTCATGGAATTGATAAATCCCAAGAAAGCAAAATTCAAATTATCATTCCCTGATAATACGGCCAATTCATTTAAAGTAACAGGTCGATCGACCAAAGCCAAACAGGCAAGAACATTAATAAATTTTTCATAATATTTTGAACCGTAATATTGTTTTATTGACTCAAAATATTGCTCATATAATTTTTCGTCAAAATTCAAATCATCTATGCAAATAGTAGTGATGCCGTCGGCTATATACTCTTTCAATGCTATCTTTATCAATTCTCTAATCAAAGAAAGGTTGAGAATTGATTTATCTTGAAGTTGATTAAATTTTTCATCTGTTTTATCAAAATCTGCATCAAAAACCATACCGTTCTTTTTACAAAACAGGCGGCTTTTTTTAATAATATATAAGTCGTAGAAACTCTTTACAAACTGTAAATAATTTTCATCGTTTTGCGTAAAGCACGAAACTTCACCTGAGAAAGATTTAAGAAATTGTCTGCAAGAAAGTGAAAGCGTTTCTTCGTTACAAATGCGGCATGTAATCAGAACATATACCCCGTCAATTAAATCTTCGACATTGGGTATAAAGTCCAATATATTTTTCCCTTGTTGTTGATTCAGCTCATCTATGCCGTCGAAAATAAACAGCAGTTTTTTATCAGCATAGTATTTTTTCTTGTATTGATTCAAAAAATCCGCAAACGCCTCATTCGGCTTATCGCTATTAATGTCTAACCTAAATGTATTATTTGCTATTGTGGTATCCTTTGTAAGTTTACGCATTTGATCTTCGACGAATATCGAGAAATCATCCACTCTTGAATTGTATGTCGAATTTATATAAAATGCCTTGACGCACAAATCATCTATATATATTTTATCAATGGAAAATGGATCGAGTCCACGCACAAAAAAGCTTTTTCCCATTCCCTTTTCCATTTTAAGCATAAAAACATTTTTGGGCTTTTGTATCTTTTTTTCGAGCCAATGCACCAAAAAGTCAGGGACAAGGTATTCGCCGGAAGACAAAAATTCCTCACATAAATTGCGTTCTTCAACAGTGTAAGTTGCCAAATCGTTTGAGAACTCTGTCGCAGATATAGAATTTTCAATGTATAGATTGTTTAATTCAGTTATATCTACAGACATCTTTAAACTTTGAATATATTCGATAATATCTGTTTTCTGAAGTTTTTTTATGTATCTGTCAAATAAATATAGGCCATCATTTCTCAAATCAAAGAAAGGATAAAGCGGGTATTTATTTTCTGCTATTTGCAAAAATAGTCTTCCATTACAGAGGTTAATATCACTACAAATACCTTCTAATCTGTGCCCAAGCGAATCAACAAATTTAATTGCTTGGAATATTTCTCGATTTTTAGAAAAAAAAGTCGTCAACTCTTTAAGTTTAGATGCCACATCGTCATATAATTCGCTGTCGTTTAATTGTCTGGCTGCTCCATGTGCAATTGTAGTGTTGCGCCAATTAACAATGTCGCCATTCCTATCAGAGTTGACAAGCTTACGCACACATGCTACGAGATCAATAACTTCTTGCGGAATAGATGAGTTGCACTCAACAACACTTTTAGACAAATTAAGTAAATAACGCCAATCACCCAAAGAAAGAGGTTTAGACATCAAATAGTAAATTAATTCTTTTGATTTAACATCTTGATTTTGTTTGATTGCAAAAGAAGCTACTATCAATACGGGCACGCGAATCAGTAACTCGTATAAATCTTTTATTTGAAATACAATCCCATAAATTTGTTTACTATCCAAAAGGTCTTCAACAATTTTATATTCTTGTGCCCAAATAGTATTGAGATTTTCAGCAAAATTCACATCAAAGTAATTTCGAGATTTTAATAGTATTTCGTTCCATTCACGCTCACAACATGGACAACAATATTTTTTTTCGATAAATTCAAGTTCTTCTTGGCAATTAGGACAAACTAATTTTTCCACGACAAAAAACTCCTATCATTTTTTAAAGTATTATAGCATATAAATCTCGCTTTTACAATATAAAAACCGAACGCCAAAGAAAAAACTAAACCAATCTACTTAACGGTGGTTTAATTTGTTCTACCGTGGTGCTGGTGGTGGGACTTGAACCCACACGTTGTTTCGTCTTTGACGAAGGTTCTTTGAACCACCACATCGGATTTTGAGTCCGACGCGTCTGCCCTCAGCCGAGGGAGCATGGCGACCGAACGCCACGGAGCGTAGCGAAGTATTTCACCACAAAAAAAATGCAAGCCTCAAAAAGACTTGCACTATTTTGGTGCTGGTGGTGGGACTTGAACCCACACGTTGTCACCAACATCGGATTTTGAGTCCGACGCGTCTGCCATTTCACCACACCAGCATAATTTGCTTTTACACTATACCACATCTTGAACAATTTATCAACAATTTTGAGCAATTTTTCAAAACTTTTTGTTGATTGCATATCAAACTTTTTATTGCAGAAATGATTTTTGTGTGATACAATAAAAATAAACCATCTACCTGTGGTCTAATTGGATAAAATTACGCCCTCCGACGGCGTCGTTTCGGGTTCGAGTCCCGACAGGTAGACCATTGCGCCGACTTCGCTTTGAGTCGCAACAGAAAAGGAACTCGCAACACGTGCGCTCCTTTTTCTTTTGCTCCTGTTTGCTCGTCGCCGCAAGTCTTTTTTAGACTTGCATTTTTTGTTCACATCTCGTCGATTTGTAATGTATGTGTAATTTTGTATTGTTTCGCAAAAATTTTTATGATATAATAACTCATATCAAAAGCGGAGCAAGATTATGAACAAATTTTTTGCGGAAGTAAACAAAAATTTCGGTTTGGGTTGCATGCGTTTGCCCGAGCGTGACGGCGCAATCGACGTCGATCAAGTCAAGCAAATGGTGGATGAGTTTATCGACGGCGGTTTCAACTATTTCGACACCGCGCACGGTTATCACAGTCAACGCAGCGAACCCACGCTCAAAGAGTGTCTTACAAGTCGTTATCCGCGCGACAAATACGTTTTGACGGACAAATTGACCGACTTCTTTTTCAAATCAAACAAGGATATTCGCCCTTTGTTCGAAATGCAGTTGCGGCAGTGCGGCGTGGAATATTTCGACTTTTATCTGATGCACGCGCAGAGTCGCAAAAATTACGACTTTTTCCGTCAATGCAACGCTTACGAAACGGCTTTCAAACTCAAATCCGAGGGAAAAGTGCGACACGTCGGCATATCTTTTCACGACACCGCAGACGTTTTGGACAAAATATTGACGGACTATCCCGATCTGGACGTAGTGCAGTTGCAACTCAACTATCTCGATTGGGACGACCCCGCCGTTCAATCGCGCGCCAACTACGAGGTATGCGTCAAACACAACAAACCTGTAATTGTTATGGAACCTATCAAAGGCGGTCATCTTGCCAAACTGACGGAGAGCGCGTCCCTGTTGGTAAACGCCTTGAACGTCAGCCCCGCAAACCTCGCGTTGAGGTTTGCCGTTTCCCTTGACAACGTGTTCATGACGCTATCAGGCATGAGCAATATAGCGCAACTGCGCGAAAACGTGTCACTGATGAAAAACTTTGCGCCGCTGACCGAACGCGAACTTCGCGTTGCGCGATCCGTCGCGGCTTTGATCAAAGGCGAAAATATCATTCCCTGCACCGCCTGTCGTTACTGTGTGGATGGTTGTCCCAAACACATTTCCATACCCGATCTGTTTGCCTGTCTAAACGCCAAGAGGCATTTCAACGATTGGAACGCCGACTTTTACTACAACAATGTTCACACCAAGGGACAAGGCAAAGCAGGCGATTGTATCAAGTGTGGCAAGTGTGAACGCGCTTGCCCGCAAGGTTTGCACATTCGCGAACTTTTGAACGACGTGGCGGCGGAGTTCGAGCGCAAGTCCGATTGAGGTTGCATTATGACAGTTCCTTATGTACACAAAATTCAATATTACGAAACGGACAAGATGGGCGTCACTCATCACTCCAACTATGTGCGTTTTATGGAAGAAGCGCGCGTAGACTATCTCGACCAAATAGGGTATAGTTTTGGGCGTATGGAAGCGGAAGGGCTTGTTTCTCCCGTTGTTTCCGTCAACGTTCGCTATGTCAAGCCGACTTTCTTTGGCGACAAGATAGAAATAGCGGTGAGTTTGTCGGAAATGACCGCCGCAAAAATGCGCATCGGCTACACAATGACCTGCAACGGCGAAATTGTGTGTCAAGCCGAGAGTTTGCATTGTTTTGTGGACAAAAATTCTCGCCCCATATCGCTAAAACGCGCCAAACCCCAACTGTTTGAGTTGCTGTCGTCTTTGGTGCAAAACAACTGACAAAAGTAAATTTTTATAATTAAAGTCCGCTTTAACGTCAAAGCGGACTTGTTTTTTTGCTATCATGCTCGGCATGCGTTGCAAAGCGTTGACAAAACACTTTCGCGTTACATCGGTTGTTAATAAATCAAACCGCAAAGCAGTTGAGTTCCCACCAAAACGGCAAGGAAAGAAAAGTTTATTATCAAAAACGTCGCGACGTAACGTTTCAACGCTTTGTGATCGTGTTTGCGAAATTCGTTCAGCGTGATGAGGCTCGCAAGCGACGCTATGGGCGTACCCAGACCTCCGATATTTACCGCAACAAGCAGGTTAGCCCAATCTTCGGTAAATTTGGATAGCAACACCGCCGTGGGAACGTTGCTTATCACCTGACAGCATGCCACTCCCACAAGCAAAGGCGATTTGCTCACTATCTCGGACAAAAATTTGCTCACCGCGCTGATACGCGCCATATTGCCGCTAAACACAAAAAACGCGGTAAAAGTTATCAACAGAGCGTAGTCCACGTGTCCCAACGCTTTTCTGTCGAGTATCAACATTGCGATCAACACGACGGCAAACACTATGTACCAAGGCAGCACGTCAAAAACGATCAGTAGCGACAACACAAACAATGCCGCGTAAACAATACTGCGCCACACGCAGGGGTGGTGTTCCTGCTCGGCATAAAGTGTGATTTTGTCTTTTTTTACAAACAAACACACGGCGATTATCAACAACAGCGCAACTACGCAAGGAATAGCCATTGTTTTTACAAAGTCGCCGAAACTCACGTTAAAGTAATTGTACAGGTAAATATTTTGAGGATTTCCAAACGGGGTCAACATTCCGCCGAGGTTTGCGGCAATGTTTTGCATAACAAACACAACGGGCATTTTGTCCTTGCGATTGCAACTGTCCAACACGATATACCCCAACGGCAAAAACGTGATAAGCGCCATATCGTTAGCCATCACCATCGAGCCGAAGTACGTTATGAACACCAACGCAAACACCGTATTGCGCAAATTGCCGAATTTGAGAACGATCTTTTTTGCCAACCACCCGAAAAAGTTTATGTTTTTGTAAGCGGCTACTACGGCAAGAGTGCAAAACAGCGTGGACAGCGTGGACAAATTGAAGTAACCCAAATACTCGCGGTCAAACGGCACAAAAAAACAAGTAATGGTCGCAAGCAAGACCGCTACGATAGGCATCAGGTTTTTGACGATAAATTTACCGATTCCCGCTGCGGGAAGTCGGCGTTTTGTTACGACTTTCGTACTCATTTTTGTACCGTTGCAAATTGTAGAACTTTGTTGTTTTTTAGTCAAGCGTATGACGGCGATATTTTTCATTTTTTTTTACCGAAATGCCGTTTGAATTTCTTATAATCTCGTTGCGCCTACACTGTATGCCAAAGTTGCGCGCAAAGTGCAAATCTGCGTTGACTTGCGTCATTTTCGTCGCGTCGGGGCGCAATTTGCGCCGTCAATTTGTCAATAATTGCCGTATGAAAAATTTTTCCTACGTAAAATTGAAAATTTTTGCAAAAATAGGTTGCAATTTGCTTTGCAAAAGAGTAAAATATACACATACACGGGGAGGGGGTGTACCCAAATGAAACAAAAATTCAACGTTACGGGTATGACCTGTTCGGCATGTTCGGCGCATGTGGAAAAAGCCGTTGCCAAACTCAAAGGCGTCCAAAACGTTACCGTCAGTTTGCTCACCAACAGTATGAGCGTGGAGTATGACGAAAAATTGCTTTCGTCAAAGGCAATTTGCAACGCCGTCAAAAAGAGCGGCTACGGCGCAAGCGTAGCGGACGAGGCTGTCAAAGTCGCGCCCGTCGCAAAACCGCAAAACGGAGTCAGTTTGACAAGGTTGTTGGTGTCGCTTGTTTTTTGCGTGATTTTGATGTACTTTTCCATGGGCGGCATGATAGGATTGCCTTTGCCGAATTTTCTCAACGGGAGCGAAAACGTTGTTTCGCTTGCGTTGTTGCAATTGGTTTTGTGTATTCCCGTTTGGTTCGTCAATTTTCCGTACTTTTCGGTAGGTTTCAAGCGTTTGTTCAAAGGTTCGCCCAATATGGACACTTTGATCGCCGTCGGCTCATCTGCCAGCGCGATCTATGCGCTCGGCGTAACTTTTGTAATGAGTTTTGCCCTCGGCAAAGGGGATATGGCGACGGTGGAAAAATATCACCACATGCTTTACTTCGAGTCGTCTGCCATGATACTTGCGTTGGTGGATCTGGGCAAGTATTTCGAGGGGCGCAGCAAAGTCAAAACAGGCGACGCGCTGGCAAAATTGCGCAAACTCGCTCCCGACAAGGCGTTGTTGCTGGTGGACGGCAACGAGGTGGAGGTGGACGGAAAATCCCTCAAAGTCGGGGACGTGGTTTCCGTAAAGGCGGGAATGTCTTTCCCCGCCGACGGCAAGATCGTTTTCGGCAGTTGCTTTGCGGACGAAAGCAGCGTCAGCGGAGAGAGCCTGCCCGTCGAAAAGCAAATTCAGTCCTTTGTGATAGGCGGAACGGTGTGCGTCGGCGGCTATGTTCGGGTGGAAATTTCCACCGTCGGACAGGACAGCGTTTTGGAAAAAATCATACGCCTCGTCGAGGAAGCCGGCACGTCCAAAGCGCCTATTCAAAGGTTGGCGGACAAAATTTCCGCAGTTTTTGTGCCTATCGTCATGTCGATAGCGCTCGTTACGTTTGTCGTGTGGCTTTGCGTGGGACGTCCGTTGTCCGACGCGCTTAATTTCGGCGTATCCGTGTTGGTAATATCCTGTCCGTGCGCGTTGGGACTTGCAACGCCCGTAGCAATAATGGTGGCGACGGGCAAAGGCGCGGAAAACGGTATTTTGGTAAAGAACGGCGAAATTTTGGAACGCCTCTCCGACATAAAACAAGTCGTTTTGGACAAAACGGGCACGGTAACTCTCGGCAAACCCTATGTAAAGAGTTTCGAAACAAAAATCGACGAGGAGGAGTTTTTTGCCTTGGTCGGCGGGATCGAAAAGCAAAGCGAACACCCGTTGGGCAGGGCAGTTGTCGAGCGCGCCGAACAAATGGGCGTAACGCTTGTCGCTCCGACGCAGTTTACGACGTTGCCCGGTCGCGGAGTGGTGGCGAAAGTCAACGGAAAGATATATGCCGTTGGCAACAAACGTCTGATGACGGAACAAAATGTGTCGGAAACCGCTTATGATAAAACGTTCCAAGCCTATTCGCAACAGGCGCTTACGTGCATTTGCGTTGCTTGCGACGGCGAATTTATCGGCACGATCGGCGTGGGCGACGAAATCAAACCCACGTCCAAACAGGCGATAGTTTTGCTCAAAGATCTCGGTGTACAACCCATATTGCTGACCGGTGATAATGCCGTCGCCGCCAAAGCGGTGAGCGACGAGTTGGGCATAGAGGAATTTTATGCCGAAGTTCTTCCCGATCAAAAGGAGCGTAAAATTCGCGAATTGATGAGCAAAGGCGTGACCGCCATGGTTGGGGACGGTATCAACGATGCGCCCGCTCTTGCGCGAGCCGACGTGGGGTTTGCGGTGGCAAGCGGATCGGATATTGCAATGGACAGCGCCGACGTATTGCTTGTCAAAAACGACGTTCGCGACGTGGCTACCGCTATACGACTCAGCCGCAGAACCAAGACCAACATCAAGGGCAATTTGTTTTGGGCGTTTTTCTACAACGTCTTGGGTATCCCGCTTGCGGCGGGAGTGCTGTCGATGGCTCCCGTCAATCTGACGCTCAGCCCCATGATCGCCGCCGCGGCAATGAGTTTGTCAAGTTTGTTTGTGGTATCCAACGCGCTCACCCTCAGATTTTTCAAGCCGATTACGGATAGATCCGTAAAAATACACAATACAAAAATACCAAAGGAGGTAAAAACAGTGAAGTATCGTATATCTATCGAAGGAATGATGTGCGACCATTGCACGGCGCGCGTGCAAAAGGCGTTGCAAGAAACGCGCGGCGTGATCGGCGCGGAAGTCGATTTGAACGGCAAATGCGCGACAGTCGAGGCTCGGGACAAAATAAAGCCCGCGGCATTGCAAAAGGCGATCGAAAACGCAGGTTATCAAGTAACGGAGGTGCAAACGCTATGACGGCGGACAAAGCAAAGGTCACGCGCATGCTCAAAACCGCGCGCGGACAAATGGACGGTATCCTCAAAATGATAGACGACAACCGTTATTGCATTGACATCTCCAATCAAATAATGGCTTGTCAGGCAATATTGTCGCGAGTCAACAAAGAAGTGCTTCATGCGCATTTGGCAAATTGCGTGCTTAGCGGTAACGGCGAACAAAGCAAGGAAAAACTAGACGAAATCGCAAAAATTTTGGATCAATTGCTTTGACGACTCGATCGGTTATTAGACTACGTATCGCAAACCGTGATTGAACGAGATATGCAACGTTTCGATTACATCTGCCCGCCATAAGGACATTTGTACAAACGAATGTGTCGTTCGCAAATACGCCCAAAATTAAAATGCGGACAGTCGCAAACGGTTTTTGTTGCACAACAAATTTGAAAGAATTGCCGTATCCCTAAATATAATAGGGGTATGAGCAATTCTTTTTTACAATGCGTTTCCAACATTTGCGGTTTGGAAATGGCAACTTTGGTCAAGGACTACAAATTTTCCGTTTTCGGAGGGCGTATCGCCGTCGTGGAAGGACACAAGGGTATAGTCGAGTATAATACCGAACGGGTATCGTTCGCTTTGAAAACGGGCGTTTTGCGCGTTTGCGGCGAAGATTTGCGCATAAAGGGTTTGGAAAAAAATTTTGCCGTCGTTGAGGGTATTGTGCGCTGCGTAGAGGTTGAGAATGAAAAATAGTTGCAAAATAATATTTGAGGGACTCAACGTCGCCGCTCTCCTGACGGCGTTGTGCCGAGCCGACGTCAAAGTATTGAGCGTTGAACGCAGCGGGAAAAAATGCGCGATCCAAGTTCCGTCAAGTTGCGAGCGGCATACTATTGCAATATTAAAAGAAAGGTGCTATAATATACTTGGTATAGAGTTTTTCGGTTGGGCAAATGTCAAACGAATTTTGAAAAAAAGATTTGTTTTGCCGTTAGTTTGTTTGCTCGCCGTGACGACTCTTGCGGTATCTTCGCAATTCTGCCTCAAAATAGACGTTACGGGCGATTTCGATCCGCAAACGGTTCGCGAGGCATTGCTTGCGGACGGCATAAAACTTGGTGCCAACCTGCGGAAGTCGGATCTCAACGCTGTCCAAAACGATTTGACAAACAAATTGGGAGCGATGTACGCAACGGTTACTCGCTCGGGGAGCGTTCTGTACGTAAACGCCGTAGCGAAAAAAACGATTTCGCCTCCTTTGGATATGCGCGCGGCGCGCGACATTGTAGCGACACGTTCGGGTACGGTGACGTCGATCGTGTGCGAGCAAGGTACTCCGTTGGTAAAGGTTGGCGATACGGTAAGCAGTGGCGACGTGTTGATCCGCGGCAAAAGAGTTTTCAACGACGGCGTTGAAGAAGACGTCTACGCTCTCGGACAAGTAACGTTGCAGTTGACCGCAACGGGTTTTGCGCAATTTGACGGCACGCGCGTCGAGGTTTACGAAACGGGCAATACTTTCAAGGCTACGGGAGTGGTGATCTTTGGCAAGGAATATATCCGTCCCTGCCCGTTTGAGCAGTACGTCAAGGAAACGACGATCACAAGCCTGTTTCCGCTGAATCTCAAAATTTGCAAAAATATCTTTCGCGAAACAAAAACGCGTAGAGTTCCCGCGACAATGGATCAATGTATGGACGAACTCAAACGGCAAGCGTACTCGAATGCGACGGAAGTTTGCGATTTTGAAATTGTCCGTTGCGAGTACACGGTTCTTGCGGACGGCGTATCCGCAACGCTATACGGAGAGATAAAAATAGAGTAATTCGGAGGAATATAGTTGATTTCCCAAAAAATCGAAGTAGACACAATGGACGAGTTGATGAAGTTGTTCGGTCCTTTTGACGAAAACATAAAAGCCATTTGCACGGCTTTTGACGTCAAAGTGGTAATGCAGGACGGACAAAGCAGTCTTTACGGCGAAGAAAACAGCGTTGCAATGGCGCTGGACGTGGTGGACAAGCTCAGGGACTTCATTCACAACGGCGACGGCGTAGATATCGGACGGGTCAATTATCTGTGCGATTTGGCAAAGTCGGGTATGCTCGGCGAAGCGGATGAGTTGATGGGAGATGTGGTCGCAATTACATCTCGCGGCAAACCCATCAAATGCAAAACCGTCGGACAAAAGAAATACGTCGATTTGATGAAGAAAAATACCATTACTTTCGGCGTAGGTCCTGCGGGAACGGGCAAAACCTATTTGGCGGTCGCAATTGCGGTCAACGCCTACAAGTCCAAGCAGGTAGACAAGATAATTTTGACCAGACCCGCGGTGGAGGCGGGCGAGAAGTTGGGTTTTTTACCCGGCGATTTGCAGGAGAAGGTCAATCCGTACCTGCGTCCGCTCTACGACGCATTGCAGGAGATGTTGGGCGTAGACAGTTATTCCAAGATGATGGAACGCGGCACGATCGAAATTGCTCCGCTTGCGTATATGAGGGGCAGAACGCTGTCCAACGCGTTTGTCATTTTGGACGAGGCGCAAAATACCACTCGCGAACAAATAAAAATGTTTTTGACAAGATTGGGCGAAAACAGTAAAATGGTAATAACGGGCGATCTTACTCAGATCGATCTGCCAAAAGGTCTGACTTCCGGACTGAAACACGCAATAAAAATTTTGAAAGATATCGAGGATATAGGAATAATTCGCCTTAGCGAAAAAGACGTTGTGCGCCACCCGTTGGTGCAAAAGATCGTCAAGGCATACGAAACAGAGGAAAAGTAATGAGAAAAACAAAAAAAATCACCAATATCAAGTGGAAAAGCATCGTATTCAGTTATATAGCGATCTTTATCGTGTTTTCCGCTTTGACTATTTTGGCAAACTACGAACGCCTGACATTGCTCAGAATAGGCGTGCAGTTGTCAACGCTTGTGATAATGTTCTTTGCGTTGGGGCTGTACACATATTTTGCGGATGTGGCGGTTATGGAAAGTACGCGCAAAACCTGGGCGATGTTTGTAACTATGTTGGTCGCATACGGACTGATACAACTCGCACCCCTTTGGGACTACGTGATAAACCTTGTTCCCTTTGCGCTTTGTTCGCTTATACTTTCTTTGATCGTTTCGGGCAAATGCGGCTTTTTTGCAAACTTTATGGTCATAATGGTTTGCTTTATGCAAGATATCAATTGGCAAACCTCGGCAACCGTCGCTACGGAAAATTTCTTCTATTTGTTGTTCAGCGGCTTGATCGAGGCGGTGTTCGCTTCGTTTGTTTTGGGCAAGCATTATCGCAGATTGCGCTATTTGATCGTAGGATTGATCTTGGGTCTTATTTCCGTAATTTGCGCCACGATCAGTTACCTTATGTTCAGCGACGAGTGGTCGTGGACGGAATGGGGCGTCAAAGCGGCGTGCTCTTTCGCCAGCGGTATAATAGGCGTAATGCTTATGTTTGTGTTGGTGCCGCTCTTTGAAAAAATATTCAACGTGAGTTCGGTATTCAGATTTTCCGAAATAGCCACATCCGACAGCGAACTGATGCGCAAACTGTTTGAAAAAGCGCCAGGGACGTTCAATCACAGCATTACGGTCGCGACCTACGTCGAAGCCTGCGCGGCGGCTATCGGCGAAAGCGCCGTTATGGCGCGCGCGGCGGCATATTACCACGATATCGGCAAGATGAAGAACCCGAGTTATTTTGCGGAAAATCAATTCAGCGGTATCAATCCCCACGACAGCATGACTCCCGAAGCCAGCGTAAACATGATCAAATATCACACGCTGAACGGACTTGCCATTGCCAAGGAATACGGACTTCCCAAGGAAGTACAATCGGCAATAGTGGAACACCACGGCACAATGCCCATAAAGTATTTCTACCTCAAAGCCCAAAAGTACACCGACGGCACGCTTCCTTACGACGGTTATTGCTACGACGGTCCCAAGCCCTCCAACAAAATTTCCGCAATTTTGATGATTTGCGACGCTGCCGAAGCGGCATTGCGCGCCAGCGGCGACAAGAGCAACGCGGAAAAAATCGTCAACGACATTGTTGAGGAACGCATGGCGTTCGAACAGTTTTCCGATTGCGACATTTCGTTGAAGGAATTGGATATAATCAAGAGTACGATTATTTCTACTTTTGCAGGCATAAGGCACAAGCGCGTGTCCTATCCCGATGTCAGACTTTTCGGAGATCAAGCCAAATGACGATATATTTTACCAACGTCGGGTATCACAAACACAAAATAAAATACGTATTGGACGGAGCGTTGAAATATCTGAAACAGCCGTCCCGTCACATAGAAATGTCGTTGTCGGTGGTCACTCCCGAGGAAATTCGCAAATTGAACGAGCAATTTCGCGGCGTGGACGCAGTCACCGACGTGCTGTCCTTTCCCACGCTCGATCTGGGCAAGCAACAGTTGGATCATCTCAACTTGCCCGCCGACGCGATTAATTCTCGCACGGGCAAACTCAATATCGGCGATGTTGTTATTTGCTTTGATCGCGCCAAGGAGCAAGCCCGCGAGTACGGACACAGTTTAAAGCGGGAAATTTGTTTCCTTTCGTTGCACGGTTTGTTGCATTTGTTGGGCTATGACCATGTGGAACAGTCGGACGAGGAGGAAATGAACAGATTGCAAGAGGAAATTCTTGCCAAAATGCACATAACAAGGGATACGAAATGGCAAAGACGGGATTCATAGCGATAGTGGGACAAGCCAATGCAGGCAAATCTACCTTGCTCAATTCGCTTGTCGGACAAAAGGTATCCATAGTATCGCCAAAGCCGCAAACCACCAGAGAAAATATTATTGGCGTATGGACGGACGAAGACAGTCAGATGGTGTTTGTGGATACGCCGGGTTTTTTGCGTAGCAAAAACGCTCTCGGCGCCTACATGCTCAAAAGTATCGACAATGCGGTGCAAGATGTCGATTGCATATTGATAGTTATCGACGGACACGACGGTATCGACGACAAAGAACTTGCTCAAATCGAAAAGTATCGCAAAAACGGCGTGCCTATTGTGGTCGCCGTCACGAAAACGGACATTTCTCAGCCCGAAAAACTCATGCCGGAACTTGCAAAATTAAACGGCGTGCAGGGTATAGCGGAAGTATATTGCGTATCCGCAAAACGTAACCGCGGCGTGCAAGAACTCAAACAAGCGCTAAAAAAATACCTTTCCGGTACGGAAATGTATTTTGACGAGGATGACGTGACCGACAAGAGCGTACGGTTTTCCGTGAGCGAGATCATTCGCGAAAAGGTCTTGCTCGCCTGCGACAACGAAATTCCTCACGGCGTCGGCGTGGAAATAAATCACATGCGCATAGAAAACGATTCGTGGGATATCGACGCCAATGTAATTGTGGAAAAAGCCTCTCACAAACCTATCGTATTGGGCAAACACGGCGCGATGATCAAAAGTATCGGCATACATGCCCGAGAAAGCGTCGAAAAACTTTTGGGATCCAAGGTGTTTTTGACTCTTTGGGTCAAAGTCAAGGAAGATTGGCGAAACAATCCGTCCATGTTGAACGAACTTGGTTATTCTAACCGTCGCAAGTAAATTTTTTGTATATTACGCTGTCTTTTTACGCAAAATCTACTTGGGAGGTTTGCATGAAAGACGCCGTTTGGAAATTATTTCGCGAAACGGGCAACCCCGTTTACTATTTGTTCTACAAGGAACTTACACGAGATGGACGTAACGACAAAGGCTCTGGTCCTGAGAGCGACGGACTACAAAGAAAGTGACAAACTTATTTTGCTGTACTCCTTGGAGTACGGCAAAATTACCGTTCACGCCAAAGGCATTCGCAAGGGTAATGCCAAGTTGAAATTTGCAGCCGATCAGTTTTGTTTCGGACAGTATGAACTTTCCAAAATCGACGACCGTTTTACTCTCAAAACGTGCGAGCAAATGGAAAGTTTCTTTTCGTTGAGAGAGGATGTATTTGCTTACTACGCCGCCTGTACCGTTGCGGAGAGCGTAATGGAATTTACCGAGGAAGGGCAAAGCGAACCCCAAGTTTTTGTGGAAGCGTTGAGGGCGTTGACTTGCTTGACCGACGGTACGGAGCCGACGCTTGTGGCATTGCGCTTTTTGCTTGGTTTTTTGCGGTTGGAAGGATATCCTCTGCAATTGAGCAACTGCATTGTTTGCGGTGCGGAAAGCGAAAAACTTTTTTTGGATCGGCAGTGCGGCGGGTTGGTATGCGATAGTTGCCGTAGCGCCGACTGTACTCGCGTGACGTTGCGTACTCTTGCCGCTTGCAAAATGGTGCAAGACATGCCTTACGACAAGTTAAAAAATATCGATTTTACGCAAGAATTGCTCAAAGACGCCCTGAGATTTTGTTCGAAATACATATCTTTCAATCATTATCCGCTCAAAAGTTTAAGCGAATTGTTGGCATTGTAAAATATTTATGAAAAATCCCGTTCGATAACGGGATTTTTGTGATTTATTCTGCTTTGTTGCAAACTTACGGTTTTGTCTGTCGGATCGAACGATAATTTTCAAAATACGCTTTGCCTAAGACGTAATTTTGCGGTTAGCCGACTTGTTTTTTCCCAAAAACATTGCGCGCATCGAATTGAGTATCGCCAACACGCAAACTCCGACGTCGGCAAGTATTGCGACTATCATGCCCAGACCGAACATCAGTTTGTCCAACACGCCCAATAGCGTCAACAGCAGTACGGCAAATTTGATCGCAAGGGACGCGGCGATATTTTCGTTTACTATGTTCAATGTTTTTCGCGCAATGAGTTTGGCGGTGGAAATGGCGGCGGGATCGTCTTGCATCAACACAACGTCGGCAGCCTCTATTGCCACGTCGCTACCCATTGCGCCCATGGCTATGCCTACGTCGGCTGTCGCCAATACAGGCGCGTCGTTTATGCCGTCCCCGACGAAAGCGACAACGGACTTGGGGCTCGATTTGAGTTTTTCCAACTCGGCGACTTTGTCCTGGGGCAGAAGTTCGGCGCAATAGTCGTCAACGCCCAATTTATGCGCCGCAAATTCGGCTGTTTGCGCGTTGTCGCCCGTCAACATAATTGTAGAACATCCGTTTTTGCGGAGAAGCGCAACGGCTTCGGCAGCGTTTTCTTTGAGTTGATCCGCAATGACGATGTACCCGACGAATTGGTCGTTCTGCGCCACATAAACGGTCGTTCCTCCCGACGGAGCGGCGGGGCAATTCACTCCGCGTTCGCTCAACAATTGCCCGTTTCCGCACAGAATAGTGCCGTTTGCGGTTTTTGCAACAATCCCTTTGCCCGCTATTTCCGTAATTTCGGCTTCCGACGTCGCTTTTGCCGTTTTGCAAATCGATTGAGCAATGGGATGATTGCTGTATTGTTCGGCAATCGCCGCAAGTTCCAATACCTGCCGACGTTGCGATTCGGGATACACCTCGGTTACTTCGAAGTTTCCCTTTGTCAGCGTACCCGTTTTGTCCAGCGCGACGGTGTTGACTTTGGCAAGCAGTTCGAGGTAATTGCTCCCTTTGACCAAAATGCCTTGTTTGCCCGCCGCGGCTATTCCGCCGAAAAATCCCAAGGGAACGCTTATAACAAGCGCGCACGGACAGGACACAAACAAAAACATCATTGCTCTTTTGAGCCAGACGAACCAATATTCGCGGTTGGCGTAGTTTCCCGTAACGAGAGGCGGCAGTAAGCCTACCAATATCGCCAGGCAAACGACGATAGGGGTGTAGTACTTGCTGAACTTGGTAATAAAGTTTTCCGCAGGCGCTTTGTTGGACGTGGCGTTTTCCACCAAATCGAGAATTTTTGCAACGGTGCTGTTGTCGTAAGTGCCCGTGGCGGATACGTACAGCACGCCGTCTTTGTTTATGCAACCGCTGATAACGCTGTCGCCGACTGTGACTCGGCGGGGCAGGCTTTCTCCCGTAATGGCGGAAGTGTCTATATTACATTCGCCTTTTTGCACAACGCCTTCCAGCGGAATGCGATCGCCCGCTTTTACCACAAAAATTTCGCCCACGGCTATTTCGGACGGATGTACGGTTTGTTCGACGTCGCCGCGCAGTACGGTGGCTTCTTCCGGGCGAATATCCATCAACGCCGCAATATCTCTCCTGCTTTTGCCCACGGCATAGCGTTGAAAAACTTCGCCGATTTGATACAGTATCATCACGGCGGCGGCGTCCGCGTATTCGCCTATAACAAATGCTCCTACCGTTGCAATTGTCATCAAAAAGTTTTCGTCGAAAATCTTGCCGTGAAAGATATTTGTTACCGCAAGCCAAAGCACGTCGTATCCTGCAACGATATATGCCGCCGCAAAAATGAGCAATTCTATCCAAAATTGCGGATTGACGGTGTATTTGACGACAATTCCCGCAATTGCCACTGCGGTCGCAACGGCAATGCGTATCAAAGATTTTTTGTTTTTGGACATATCAGATCCTCAGTTTGCAATCAGGTTCGGTCTTTCTGACGGCAAGACGTATTTGTTGCAAAATTTCTTCCGCACGTTCGTCCTCGATATCCAAAGTCATTCGTTGAAGTATAAAATTGATCGAACAACTGTGTACGCCGTCTATTTGTCTTATGCTTCGTTCCATTTTCGCCGCGCAATTTGCGCAGTCGAGATCTTGCATTGCAATTATCTTTTTCATAGGTCACTCCTTTATATGTTCAAGTGCCAAGTTGATTATACTTTGCACGTGATCGTCATCTAAACTGTAATAAATTTCCTTGCCGCAACGCCTGTTTTTGACGAGTTTTGCTTGCCGAAGAATACGCAATTGGTGCGATACCGCAGATTTTGTCATGTTTAGCACCGCGCCGATGTCGCATACGCACATTTCCGCTTGCGCCAACGCCGACAAAATACGGATACGGGTGGAATCTCCGAAAATTTTGAACAGTTCGGCAACGTCGTACAATTCGTTTTCATCAGGCATATCCAGATTGACCTGTTCGCATATTTCGTCATGAACATGATTTTCTTGACACAACAATTCTTCTTCCATAATTACCTCGCAAAAAACAAACGATTGAATAATTGTTCAACTGTTTTTATATTATGCCCTTTACAAAAACTTGTCAAGCGTTTTTTGAAAATATTTCGAAAATATTTTTATATGGCGTAAAGGTGGTGATGTGAGTCCGTTCGGGCGGTATTCTCGACAATAAACGAAAAAACAAAGGTGTAACAGTTTGAATGATCGGACAATAGTATGAAAGTAGGGGGCTTGACCCCACAAAGTACAAGGAGAGTAGTATGAGTTGTTGGTCAAATAATTGTTGCTGTCACAACGAAAGCAACACTAACACAGTAATCATCGACAGGGGACTGCGCGGTCCTCGCGGCTTTACAGGTCCGCAAGGCATAATGGGGCCTCCGGGAGCAACGGGCGCAACCGGTCCCACCGGTCCGATCGGTCCTCAGGGTATTCAAGGCTTGATCGGTCCTACCGGTCCTGTCGGAGCAACGGGAGCAACGGGAGCAACAGAACAAGTAATATAAGGGAAAAGATAATATATAGTCAAAGCTTCAAAATATGGAAAAACTAGAACGTATAAACCCTACCGAAGGATGTCGGGAATGTATTAAACTTTTAATACTATTTTTTTATGATACAATATAGTTATTTAATATTAAAATATTGCGTTTAATATAGAACTCAGACATATGACAGTTAAGATGTTGCAATAAAGTAATAATGTTAGTATAATTTAATGTTTTTTTCGCGAAAGAAGAATTTAATATATTCGCGTGCGAAACGGATAGGGTGATTTATACGATATTCAACAAAAAAAGCTCAATGACTGTACGGGCGACAACACATAATATGAATAACATAAACTCACCATGCAATGTGGTGTCTGTCAGTCAAGACAGATTTCCTTATATAGGATTATACAGAAAACATAGTTTCTTGACGAAACAGTATGTATTGTACTATTTTGATATAGGTACTTGTAATTTTTTGTAAGATATGCTATAATTAATCATAATTATAGAATCAATTTTTAATTCAAAAAAACAAGCACGGAGGTTTTTCTATGAAGGCAAAGCTTATTGTGATGTTAACCTTGAACGACAAGACTATCACTAATGCCTGTGATGTTTTTGAAGAATGCCGTGAGTTGCCTGTTGAGTTTTGGGGTTTCAAAAACGTGGGTATTTCGGAAGATAAGTTGCAAAAACTGGCATTCGCAATAAAAATGGCAAAGAAAAAAGCTGTGATGGAGGTCGTAACATATTCCGAAGAATCTTGCCTAGCGGCTTCGAAGTTTGCAATAGAAAATGGCATTGATTACCTTATTGGCTCAATTTATTCTCAAAGAGCCCAAGATTTACTTTCACTTTCTTCAATTCAGTACTTTCCTTATGTGGGACGAGTATGTGGCAGTCCAAGTGTGCTGTCGGGTGGCATAAAAGAGTTAGTTGAGGATGCCAATAGATTATGTGCGAAAGGAGTTAACGGGGTTAATTTATTGGCTTATCGTAATAATGAATGTAGTCCCTTTGATTTGGCTCAGGAGATAGTTAAACAAGTTGATACAAAAGTTATTGTTGCGGGGAGTATCAATAGCGTGGCGAGATTAAAAGAGATCAACGCAATTAACCCTTGGGCTTTTACAATGGGCGGTGCATTGTTCCATGGGGACTTTGTTGAAGGCTCTGGCATCAGGGCGAACCTAATAAAAGTTTTGGATGAAATGGAATCTATTATTTAAGTCAGAAAAAATAACAATTAAAAATACCGAGGTGGTATCGTGATGAACATATCAATTTCAGAGGCGCAAAGGTATACGTCGCCCAATTGGGTTTCTATAATCTGTGCGACGAAACCAGATGGGAGTACAAATTTAACTACAATATCTTGGTGGTCATTTTTAGCCAATCATCCTGCAATGATAGGCTTTTCTATGAGCAAAAAAAGCTACACTGGTGAGCTTGTTAGGTTAAACGGCAAGGCCGTTTTATGTATTCCGAGCGAAACAATTGCAAAAGAGGTGTATGAGTGTGGGCATATAACCGGAAGAAACGAAGATAAAGCTAAAAAGTTCGGGATACATTTATCGGGAACAGATATTAAATACCCGACACATAGTAAATTGATTTTTTTCTGTACGCTTAAAAATGCGGTGGATGTAGGCGATCATATATTTCATGTTTGCGAAGTAAATGACATTCTGTATAATGAAACAGAAACACAAGTGTATGCTTGGAATGGCTATTCTGAAATTGCTTCACTTGGAATAGATCCGTTCAACTGCTCAATGGAACAGGCGTTTAGTGCTTTCTCTAAAAAGGCCTTTGGTCTTAACGCCGATCAACGCTATGTATATAATATACAAACACAAAGCAATTTAATAAAGCAACTTTTACTTAATGGGAAACAGGAATTATCATTGCACTTCACATATTTGCCAAGAATTATTGGTTTAAGGGCTGTCGCCGATCAGAGAGAAGTGATTTATCAGAGAGGCGTGCTGACTTTTGTTATGAAAGACGGAATGTGCCATGTAACGTCACAATTAGATGTGAGTTCGCAGGGAGTTCCTACTGAATACGAAGGTTTTGCCGTGATAACTAACCCTTTCAGTACAGGACCAGCGTGTACATGTTTTTTGAGAGAAATAAATAATGCTTTTGGCATATTTATTTTGTTTTCATTTCGTTTGTCATCAATAGAAAATGTTATTAAACGGAAAATACGCATTTCAGAATGTATGGCTGTTAGAAAAGACGATGGTACTTCATATGTTTATAGGCTTATTTTGTCTGAAAATTTCATTAATGACGATGATATGAGATATTTTGAGGGTTATTTGAAAATGGGGACGAATGAAAATACTTCTTCAGGCAGTGAATTGAATATCTTGATTAGGAAGAGTTACATTGACATCGCTGAGAGGTATTTTACAATGTCTGCAAGTTCATTTCTGCCCCAAGAGATGACCATTTATGATGATTTAGAGAAACACTTTGGGGGATTGAATAAAAATAATTTTGCTACACTAATAAAAAAAGTAAAGCAAAGTAATTCTGTCTCAGAGGATTTGTTCACAATTAATCCTGCTGATTTTAACATAAAGAATAAGGACCACATACTATTTTTGGGATGGCTACGAAAACATGGATTATCGGCAAGACATGACAAAGTAGAGAATATATTGGATGATAATATTGAGGAAGTTCACAAAACGATTTATCCTAATCTTTATGGTATTTCATGTGATAGTGTGGGAGAAAGAACACAAAACTATTGTAATATGAAAAAGGAGATTATTTCCTTTTTATCAACGGAGTTGTCAGATGATAGAGTTGGTCGCTATAATGAAAAAGCACAAAAAATGCTAATGCAATGGGGTAAGCGATGTAATGCATGTTCCGAAATGAATTCGAAGTGTGAAGTTTTAGCTTATTACAATAGCACAGAAGAAGAGCGGAGAAAAAAACTATCGTGAAAAAGAGTAAATATATGGAATTGGCTACTAAAATATCAGATTGTAAGATTTCACAAAAAGCGATCGTGATCTTGATTTCTGCACACCCAAATATGTATTTGTTTTTCTCTGGTGTATTTGTTTCAATTGCGGGAAGTGTTGCATTGGAGTCAATTTCTCTTAATTACAGTCCAGATAATAGTGTATATATAGCTTTGCATTTTATCTTAATTGCATTAAGCTTTATAGCAACAATAATTTTGGCACATATAGCAGACCTGGCACAAAAAACAGACGCTTCTCTTGCTAAAGAATATAGTCGTTTAACTTTTGATACTAATGCGGCTGAGGATAAAAAAAATCAGTTTGAAAACTCGCTCAAAGAGGCATATAATATCTCGGAAGATATGAATAATAAACGCCTTACTTTTGCTTTAGGGCGTACATACATTTTGAGGTTAATGTGTTTTGTGGTGTCGATAATTTGCGTGGCCTTAATAATTGCAATGACTTTAGTGAATCAATGTTTAGGCGGCGTTTTCCACTAAAACATTCATGTATTACAGAGTTTTTTACTTGAAATAAAATAGAAAGGAGATAATGATGGAGAAGAAAACCACTTTATATGTGTCAGATTTAGATGGAACATTATTAGATCAGAATGCGAAACTGTCCGAATATTCTGTGAATGCTATTAATGTAATGATTGAAAGGGGACTTAATTTTTCTATTGCAACAGCGCGATCGTTACGACCAGTAATGAAAATGGTGGAAGGACTAAAAATTAGCATTCCAATTATTTTGCTAAATGGGGTCTTAATTTTTGATACAAATAAGGAAGAGTATATTAAAGTCAATAAAATACCATCGAAAAATGTTTCGGAGATTATTCGAGCCATTAAAGCATATGATGTTTCTGGCTTTATGTATGAGTTGGAGGACAATGGAAATTTTAATACTTATCATGAGTTCATGAAAAACGACCCTGTGCCTAAATATATTTTAGAAAGAGCGTTGAAGTACGATTCTGTTCAGCCACCAAATGGTCTTTTGGACGTATCATTAGATAATATTGTCTATTTTACTTTAATAGATACCCATGAAAGGCTATTGCCACTATATAATTTTTTCTCTCAGCAAGGTGGGATAAAACAAGAATTTTATAAAAATGTTTATAATCCGGAGTTTTGGTTCCTTGAAATATTTAGTGAACAATCTTCAAAGAAGTTGGCGGTTGAATTTTTAAGGGAAAAATATAACTTTAAGCGTGTGGTCGGATTTGGGGACAATAATAATGACTTTCCATTATTTGAGGTTTGCGATGTAAGGGTTGCAGTTGAAAATGCTACGCCAAAATTAAAAGAGGCGGCAACACATATTTGCGGATCAAATAATGATGATGGCGTGGCAAAGTGGCTTGAAGAAAACTTTGATAATGATTGATAATATATAAAATTTAATGAAAACGACCCCTTGAAAAGGGATCGTTTTCATATATAGTAAAAACTGAAAACATCTTTTTTATTTAGATCTACGCCAAATGCAAATGTTGGCGCGATTCTTAATTAGAGGTGTGGTGGAAATGACGACGTTTTGGGATAAACGCCAAGAGCGCTCCATTCTCATCTCAGATATTAAATTAATTAAAATAGATTCCCCGCTTATTATTCTCATAATGTCTAAATAACGGTAATTTTCTAGCTATAATGGCTTTTAACGTGTCTAAAATTGAATCAGATATTATTTCTATTCCCAATTCTTTCTTTAACTCAGATGTGGATTTCGTTTTTGCATCATTTACGCATTCATATATTGTCTCAAATAAAGTGTTGAAATCCCTATTCTCGTTAGATTGTAACTCTTTTAGATTCACTAAAACCTTATGATTGTAATCAATCCGTCCTTTGTTAACGTTAAATAACAGTAATTCAGGGTTTCCAGAATAGCGGTAGTGCGGAATAATTTCATTAAAATAATTTATAAATTCAACATACCATTCTGGGCAAAAGTTTACGTCGCATCCGATAATAGAGAAAGCCCGAGTATTGTATTTTGGACACCATGTATCTGTTTTCAAATAGCCGGGGAGATAAAAATCGAACAAATCATCACTTTGTACATGAAAGTAATCCATGTGATTAAGTATTGGTAAAGCCACGTTATCAGTAGGATATGCCAATAAAATACCCACTATGGTTTGTTGAATATTATGGTAACGATAATATACATTTTGTTGAAAGCCTTCCAAAGATCCTGCTGGATTCATAATTCCTCCTATGTTTTAAATATTGCTTGTTTATTTTAATGTTGTATTTACTCTATTTCCAAGTCGTCATTAGTGTATTTTATTTTCTTCAAAACGACCTTGCCTTTTTTGATTACATTATTTGTGACCAAAGTCAGTATATTTCTTGTGGATAGAAGATTAAGCACCGTTTGATTGGGATGTGTGTCTTGGGCACGGCCAAAATTTGCATTTCCGTGGGAGATTATGGCAACTTTTGGGGAAACACTTTCTAAAATTTTATTATCAAGATTTTTTCCGCTACCATGATGAGGGACTTTGAAATAATCTGCATAGATTGGTCGCTCTTGAATCAACCTGTAAAATACTTTTTTACTTGCGTCTCCGCCCAAAAGATAAGTACAATTTCTGTGTGCAAGCATAACCACAAGACAGGCATCATGAGACAACATCTTATATTGCTCGATAATTGTTTCGAGATGCGCTTTGTCCGATTTATTGTTAAATGCTGACATTTTGGAATGGTTACGGAATATAAAATTTAAGACCATTTGACACCCAACCCGCATCATGGTCGAAGTTTGTTCATAATTTTGCTCTGGTCGGTTATATATAAAATCACGATTAAATGCATGATCTACACCATACGAATTACGCTCTGCATTGACATAATTGATAAAACTTTTGGCGAAGTCATCTTCAAACAGCTCTTCAACGATTTTTTCCATTTTGTAAAATTCGTCATCATCCAACCAATCTCGCCGAACTAATGGAAGAAGTGGATTCCAAAAATGGATATGATTGCAAAGCGACAGCCCGTCGTAGGCAAAGGTAATGCGAATTTGTTGATTGTCCAATATGTTTCTTAAAATGTGCTGGACCAAATCAATATCGATAAGTTCTTTCTTCAATTCTTCACACTCCGTCGCCACACTCATACCTTTCAAATTCATAATTGCTTTTGCAATCAACCAAATTTCGTTAAAGCAAAATGGTAAAATAATTTCTTTTATTTGATTGATACATGGGAACATGTATGAGATTCCATAAATATGGTCCCTGTGGCTATGTGTTAAGATAAGATGAACGTTATCTTGCTGCCCAATCTCTTTGGAAATGTCAAATTGTCCGTTTCCAAGATCAACAAAAAAAAGATCATTGTCAAACTTACAACCATAGTTCGGACGGAACGTAAGGCAATCTCCTTGGTGTACATTCAAAACTTTCAAAAAAGCCATAGTAATCCTCAAATTGGTTTAATTTTTAAAACGCACATTGCTATTTGGATTTCACCAAATACAAATGTTGGTGTGATTTTTTAATTAGGCGTGTGGTAGGGGATAACGACGTTTTGGATAAACTCCAAGAACGTCCCGTCCTCATCCGCAGATATTTCCGAGTAGTTCATAATGT
>CANQPI010000011.1 GCA_947625725.1 uncultured Clostridia bacterium
TAAACTACCAAAAACCGGTAGATTTATTTAACGAATTTCTTTCTAAGTGTTGCACTTAGTTTGACAATTCACCTGTTTAAAAAGAGCGAAAAACGAAAAAATATTTTTTACACACAAGTTGACCACATTTTCTTTGCTATGGGATGATGTGGAGTATCTGTGTTTTATGTTTTGCGGAGACGATAATGCTTTTGATTTTCCGCCCGAAGACTGAGGTGTGCATATGAAGAGATGACGGAATACGAAATTGAAAAGGCAAAAAACAAGAGATTGTGCTTGTCCGCAATGAATTTCACGTTATAGATAAGTATGATATTACTATTGTTGATTAACAACAAATAGATCTAAACAAAATAAAATTTTTGGACTATATACAGAAAATAATTTAAGTGAATAGTTATATAAATTAGTTGCCAAATAATTTGCAGATCAAAATTATTGATTTTTTACAGTTACATAGGCGAAGAATCAGTGTTTTTGCTTAAATATTCATAAATCCAGAAGTTAATAGAGAATGCGTTAAACCGCGTTAATATGGTCAAGAAGGACGTTGGGTTTCGTAAATTTTGTTAAAAGCAGCTGTTTTCTATATCTCATTGGTTACTTCTATTGTTTTATTTTTGCAGATTTAAGCGTTTTATTTCATCTTTAAAGAGGAAGGTGTTTAATTGTATAAATTTTTCACTTCTAATTTTCAAGTTTTCATAACAGTTGATTTTTCAAGAATAAGACTATTACAGAATAGGCATGAGTAATTTGCTTTTTATGAAATAATATAAAATGCGGAAGTTGTATGCAACAGGAACAGGTATGTGTATTATTAAATAGTTGCTATAACAATAACAACAAAAACAAATTTGAAAAAAACAAAATTTACTTAATTTTTATAAAAATTAAAGATATATTATATTGTCAGTAAAGTTCAACTCAAAGATTTTTAAAAAACCGATAAAATTTGTTACTTATTATGACAGAGTTCAAATATGCACCAAGGAGGTAAGTAAATGAAAATTATTATTGAAACAAATACGCGGGGAAAATGGGTTGAGGCTCAGGGAGAAGTTTATAAAAAGCTCTCATTAAGCAAGGCGTTCGAACAGATTGACTTTGTATTGACTTTAAATACAAAAAAATTTAATTTGGAAGAAAGTGATGTTACCAATTTACGATATTATTTTCCTCTATGCAATTCATTACAAAAGGAAAACTATACTTGCTCACTTACAATAAATATTGATAAATCTCAAAAATATTACGATGATATTTATTATCGTGTGATAAGTTTTTTAAAATTTTTGACAGAGCCTGATTCGATTAGAAAAACTATTTATATTAACCAAACTAAATTGGAACAATGTCCTCAAATCAATAAAATTGAGCCTAGCGATATTTTCCCCATAATGGTAACCGATTTGGGAAAAATAAACTTTGATGTATTAAAAATTATTAATAATAAGAAGATTGAGTCGTTAATAAACCCAACTATTAGAGAGATTTGTAAAACGAGATTGACTATCAATAAATATGATTTTGAATCTAATATTTTGGCTAACACTATTGCATTAGTTCTTCTTGAAAATATGTTGAAAGAGGAGAACGATTTGGTTTTGGCAAATAGCTATCAGGATTGTATAGATAGGTGTATTCTCAGTGCAAGAACATATGCCGATGGAATTTATCAAATTATAGAAAATGCGTGCTTTCACTCAGAGGGAAAGAAGGCTTTTTGGGGGTTTAGAGTACACAAGGCGGATAAAAACGCACCAATGAGCAAATACGAAAAAGAAACTCAAACACGGGTGCGTCTATATGAAAAATATAAGTGGTGTTTTACCAATCATTATCCGCCAGAAAATTCAGCAAAGGAAGGAAAAATGCGTAATATCGCCGACGCTGATATAAGTGCACGTATATTTGGCAATTCCAAATATAAATATTTTTTAGAAATATTTGTATTGGACGATGCTGTTCAACAAATCGAAAAAATAAACTCCACTCGCGATGTCGATAAAATATTTGAATCACAGGGAATTGTTAGCAAGATTAGAAACCAAAACAATTTGATTTTGGACGCTAAACAAACAATTTTTTGTATAGAAGATATTCTTTTGTTGAAAGAGGAAAATTATAAAGACACTTCGTCATATTATATTGAACACTACGGTTTGCGTTGGTTTGATAAAGTAATCAAAAAAAATGACGGTCTATATTATATTATTACTCCACAAAATAATAAGACATCTACCTATTACAGTCACAAAAAATTCGACCCTCACCATCAGTGTGAAATAACAAGCATTAATCAGTGGCTACGTAAATTGACTGTTCCGATTCATTTCGCAGAACGTGTAGACGAGTTTTTAAAATATCAAAATTTCAACGTATATAATTTTTTGGCATCCTATTGTTATCCGTCGAAAGAGTTGGATAGTGTTGCATACAGTACCGAATACAACATTTTGTTGCCTATTTCGGAAACTATGATTGTGGAAGACGATATCGACAAGGTAAACCTGAACATTTTCAACTACAAAGAAAAGGAAATATTGAAATGGGATGCGGCGTTGGAAACAACGGATAAAATGTTGAAGTCTATGAATTTAACATCATTAGAAATAGATAATGCCGACCTTATAAAATCCAATATAACAAACACGGCAGCCTCGAAGAAAAATTTTAAAATAGAATTAGTGGAGAAATTAATACAAAATATTTTAATAACATCTCCCAAAGAGAATTATCAATATGCCGATATCGAGGTAAAGCGAATTTTAGATCTATTTAGCAAATTCAACATAGATATAAATATTGAAATTCTTGCAAAGGCTTTATTTTTGAGCGTCTATAATTTACGACAAAACGGAATCGATAAAGAGCTTTTGTTTGAATTGGATTTTGAAGATTTGGGGAACAATTCGAAGGACGAGATGGAACCCATAATGATGTTGGAATTTGTGCGAGTTTTTTCTATTGTATATAATAAAATTGGCGAAAATAAATATATGAATTTAGTTCAAATCGCCATTTGCTACGATGACAACAATGAGAAAAAAGTCGGTTTGGTTCTCGCGGGAGAAACGCTTAAATCAGCCTATAAAAGTGCTCGCGCTCAGTTGTATTACAACGGAGCCGATGCTATACCTTTTTTATCTGCTGTCAAGGATCTTGCAGATGATGACTCGAACTATGCAACCATTCCAAGCTCATCAACTTTATATCCGTTTGACATTCGACTTGTAGACGGAAAATACATAAATTCCGATTCAAACGGATATAAAAATCTATTTTTAAATCGAATAGAACGCATTCTCGAAAAAGATTATCAAAACAAAGATTACGGTTGTAAAATAAAAAACACCCATATTCGAATAAGCTCAAGAATTCATTTGACAGAGTTTTATGAGGCAGAATTACTCTTTCACAGTATTAGCAATGTTTATAAATTTGCAGAGCTGTTGGCAGATGATATACAAAACGAAATACTTGCCGATGCTAAAAGTAACGATAAAAAAAATATTTTGTTGGTTGGATATGAAAAGTATTCGTCGTCATTGATCTTGCGTTTGCAAGAAGTATTAAAAAGACGCGAGATTGATATGAATCGAAAAATCGATGCCGCAATTGTGTTAAAATCAGGTGATTCTTCGGTGTTGGACGAGCATTGCGAGGTTTACTGGTTCAAACCTATTGATAGAGAAGGAAGGGGCCAAATCATCGTTCCTACAATTTCCGACAAATATGATTTATACTCAATCGTTCCAATCGGATCTACTATGTCTACAATATACAAAATTCAAGATATAATAAGAAATTATTTATCTGCGCACTTTGTACAAAATATACAGAAAAAAACACAAAGCAGTTTGGTTGATAATGATAACGCAAACAAAATTGATGCACAGGACAACTGGGAACATTTGGATAAAATACATAACTATGTGTTGTTGGCTGTTTTGCCAGATAAAAACAGCGAGAAGATTGGAAGACGATACTTAGATATGAATCCACAGCCTACAACAGGATTATTTTCACAATATGCAATCAAACCTCGTAACAAAAACAATATTGGTCAAATGGTTAAATGTCTTTTGATTGAAAGAGCAGCATGGCATGCTGCCGACAAATGTGAAATTTGCGCAAAAGAGCGCCTTCCATTGATAACTGTTGATAAAACCTCGACGTTGCCAAAAGTTATTTTCGAAGAAACAGAGGATAAATTTCGGCAATCGTTTGAAAATAACAACGAGCTTGATTTGCAACCAAACATGGTTATTGCTCACAACGGACATCTCGCTTGCGAGTCATTTTTAACATACGGGCATATTATAAAAGGCGAAAGTCATTATCAATTTTATTTTAATTTTGATGGAATGGTCCAAAAGCAGAAAGATACAATCGAGAAATGGGCGAAAAATGAGGGGGAACTTATAGACAAAAAGGCATTTAACATTGTGGTATCGCCTTTAAGCGAATCAAACTCGGTATTTTTAAAAATTATTTTAGATAATGTTTTTGAGAGTACGGCACGATTTTTACATATTGATATCGGTATGTATAAAGAAGATGTGCGCGCAAAGTTTAGTTATATTGCCCACGAAATAAAACAAATAAAACTTAACAATCCCTTATCTAAAATTAATTTTTATTTTGTTGACAACTCAACATCACAAGGATTGTTACTGCAACGTAGTAAAATGCTTATGCAATTGTTATTAAGTCAAGCACAATTATCTGAACGACAGCGTGTTGGGATCGAGCTCTACAAAAGGATTTTTTTATTTGTAAATCGTTCATCATACGACACTCTAAAATTATTTTTAAAAAATCCCTTAACGGATTGCCGTTCGTTTTACAATGTTTTATTTCCTGCTTTTAATATGAAAGCAGGAGAATGTCCTATATGTAAGTTGCAAAAGCGATATAAAATATTGCTCAAAAGAGCGTCGACTGTTGAAATTGCCAGGGCTTTCTCGCACTTCGTACACAAGCACAAAAAACGCACTTTGGAGGAATATGACGAATGGCTCTCAAATGAAATATTGGATAATCATTCATACCTTGGGTGGTTGAAACTCTGGTTGATATCTTCGGGAGGATCAAAAACAAATGATAAAAAAATCGATGAAATTATAGGGCAAATTGAGAAAAAAATAAAAGACGATGCAAGCACAAAATATTCAAACGTTGTCAACGGCAAGTCCGTCAAGGGGCTATACGAATCGTCTTCAAATACAGAAAGTGACCACGTGCAAAACTATTTACGAGAAATAAACAAAGTAACTATTCGTCAATTATTTGATAACGAAAATAATATGCAAACCGATGTAGTTGAATTGGTCAAATATATCGTTTCAAAACGGGCGTGTATTCGTTTTGATGCACTACAAGAGAGCTATAAAATGTTGATGGTAGAAATTTGGAACGACAAACAGCAACAATCAAATCAAGATTATGACTTGATAGAAAAGACAAAAAGCGCAATATGGGAATTATTATGCAAAAAATTGTCGAAAAATATGACGAAAGACAAAATTTATGATGACTTTGAGTGGCTTGAATCCTGTGTTAAGGCAATTTGCCGGGAACAATTGGTAAATTACTATCGTGTGCGTCAAGCTGTTTTTAATGTTTTGCAAGAATTGCTCGAAATATTGATAAACAAGCAGGATCGTGATCCCAACAACAACTCATTATGTAAGAAAATCATAAGAGAGCACGTTCACAGTGATAACGAACAACGTTCTAAAAAAGGGAATATGCGAAGTGTACCGATAATGTGCCAATATAATTTGTTTTCTGCAATCACACACGGTCTCGCATCTTTACACTGTTTCTATGTGTTAGGGCTTGATGAGAAACGGAGATTAATTGACGGAGAAAACAAGCCCTTAGATTACGATCAAATTTACAAAGATGTTTTTTTGAAATTTTGCAAGTTAACATCATCCAACGACTTTTTACAAGAATGTCCGTCGCAACAAGATGTAATTATAAGTCGAATAGTCGCGATAAAAACAGTTGCAATGTTAGAGGACGATGACGCTCAATGTTTCAGATTGACTGACGCTATAAATATGAAGGAGAGACAAAATGAATCAAAATGATATTAAATATTATAGTATTCTTGAAAACACGCGTATGCTATTCAGTTTTATCGAGGAGTTAGATCGATTGTTTTGTCATTGTAACCAGATAAGTATAGGAGATTCGACTAATCAGTTTGTTTATAATGGCACGGGTGGACTAGCAAAAAGAAAAAAAATACTCCAGAAAGAGTATGAATTTGTCATGAGCGAATTAGCCAATGCTGTCAAGGGTCAAAATTTTCTTTGGCAAAACACGCTATCAAGATATTTGCGTTTTTGGAATGTATTTTATAAAAATAAAGATATCTCAAATTATGATGAACCATGGTGGAGGAAAGTCGGCGACGATGAAGATATCAAAAATATTGCTCAGATGTTGCACTTATTTAGAACAGTTCGAGCGCTATCGGATGCTAATGTTGAGGAGCTGTCCGAATTTACAAATGCACTTCCGTATTTATATGAAGATATTTGTTTAACTATAAAGGAACTTATGGGAGGAAAAACGTGTGGATTATTGTACCAAAACGAAGTTGGTGAATTTCAAACGGTTTCGATAGCGGGGTATGTTTTTAAGAAAGAAGCTCAAGAGAAATTTACCGAGTATTTTGATTTTGCAAAATACAATTCTTTTAAACACAATAAGCATAAGGAAGAGTTTGCATTTGATTGCTATTGTGTTTATTCTGATGATAAGTATACTTGCAGGGAATTTAAATTCCCAATGACTTTACAAAAAAATACACAAGAATTCTATCTTGCGGTAATATTTGATAAGGAGGATACATGTGAAAAGGAAGAGGAAATTTATCGTATAACAAAATTACTGTTTGTGCGAGATAGTATGATGCGGATTATATCACGGGATTATGCGACATTGCTTAATTTTAGATACGATTATAGTTATGTGCGTCCAATAAATGAGGCATATCCGCTTAAATTGGTACATATTTCGGACTTGCATGCCAAGGAAGATGCAACTTGGGCACAAGATGGACAATTGTGTTGCAAAACATACAAAAGTTTTATTCGCGAAGCACAAGAATGTGAACTTTTGGGTATAACTGGGGATATTGTTGATTTTTCTATTTCGGCGTACGATGCACGACAAAAATATAATAGTGTGCAGCAGTATCTAACTAAACTTGCGATAGCACTATGGGGAAGTCCGGACGGAAATGGCAATATCGTAATGTCACACGATTGGAAAAAGAGGGTGATTATTACAACCGGAAATCATGATTATTTGGCGGTTAACGAACTTCGAGTTGTGACAAAAGACAGAAAAACCCAAAATGCTTTGCCAGCGAATACAACCGATGATAATGCATTGGTTAAATTTACTTATTTTTTACAATTTTTGCAAAACTTTTTAGACGCGCCTATTAAGGAATTGGCACAGAATGATCTGAATGAGTGTCGTAAGTACAGATATTTAAATATATGCGCTTGGGTTCTTAATTCTAATTCTTTGGCAAATAGTTTGCAAAACAATAAGGTGGGTTTCGCAAAGACTGTGGGAGAATTAATAGAAACTCACAAAAACAATGTTGATCTTAATAACATTATCTTTGTGCATCACGGACCGCTTTATAAAATAGATTATATTAAAGATATTTATGAGCCGTGGAAGATCCGTAATTGGGAAAATAAGTCCAAGAATTGCCCGAAGAACAAATGCAAGGAGACTGAGAATTGTGCGAAGATAGTCAAGATGGTTGACGAGTTAATTAATAATTATATAGATAAAATTATTAAGAAAATTATAGATAATTTTTCACAAGAAGACAAAATTTTGGAAATGGATGAACTTAAAGATTTACAGAAATGTTTTGATGAGTGCAAAAATCTGATTGATAAAATGTTGATCAAATCCCCCGAAACTTTGATTAAATGTAAGTATATAAATTGGTGGCTCAATTCGACTTTATATAAAGATTTATGTACGCTGTGTGTGGATTATGGAGAAAGTCCAAACGAATTTTTGTTGCAACTGTTTAATAATTTGCATACAAGGTTTATAATGCAAGAAAAAGACAATCACAAATTTAAAAGTATATTTAAAAAAATAATACCAAGTGAAAGTAAATCAATAGCGGGGGAGCATTATTTGGTTCTTTGTGGACATGAGCATCGATTCGCCAAAAGTTATGAATTAACTTTTCATAATGTAATTGCGGAAACAGGTCAAAAAAGTTACAATCTTATTACTTTAAATAATGATCCCAATCCCCAAAATGCGATAGATATACAAGAAATATTTCTAAGTTAATGATATTAAAACATTACCGCAGATGAAATGTAATTACTATAATGAGTTACATCACCTTAATATGCAAGCATACTTTATCGTATTTATATGTATCATATTAATTGGCGGTGTGTAGGATGGATGACGTTGACTACAAAATAGACTCCCAGAACATGTGGTGTCTGCATTGATGCGTGCGTGTTCTTCGTTTGCAAGAGAAAATAGACGGTACAAGGAAAGATAAGAAATTCTTAGATTTATACTGTACCTTGCCCCAAAGTCAAACGATTATCATTATAAAAAAGGATGAAACTTTGATTGCGTGATTATTACAAATAAGGTGAAACCTGACACAAAACGCATATTGACGACAGGCGAGTTGGAGCGACTCAAGAGATTTCGTGGTTGAATATATGCATAATACTTATGTAATAGAAATGAAAAAGCTTATTTTGTGCAAAACATACATGGCATGATAAACCTGACCTTTGGCTGAGGCTGCTTTAAGACTATTTAAAAACGATAAGGTATAAAAAGCGTTTGAAGAGGTTAAAAGTTTTTAATATCAAGTGCGCTACTTCACGAGTTAACGATCAATTAAATTCATTCGCTTGTTTTGACGTATAAATTGCATTATCGCGGGGTTTATCGTAGAGTTCGCTAGTATACTCGGTGCAAAGACTGAACCTTCACAATCTTATTTGACTAAGTCGAAAATGGACGAGTTGCTAATTTAATATACAGAGAGCAAACGGAGCATCCTTGAACAAAAGTAAATATTTATGCGGGTAAAATAGATTATTGCCCCTTGTAAGTAGCACAGCCGCGCAAGCCAACATCAAAAACCCGCGCAAATAAGGCAAAATAGCGACATGGGGTAGAAAAAATTTAATATTTTGCGATAGTAATCAAACCCGTTCCGTTTTGGAGCGGGTTTGCTGTTTGTCTAAAAAAGCGAGGCTATATGTCAAATGTTGGATAGAAAACCAAAAAGTAGTTGATTGCTTTGACTTTTTTAGTTCTGATTGTTTCCTAACATTATTTCGTTGTTGCTGTAAAATGAAATTACCACATTATTCCAATATACAAAGTAATACGCACGGTCTATTTTGGTAGATTGATATGTCTGTTTTCAATGTGTGTATTACCATTGAAATAGTGTGGTGGCTATCGAGGCACGCGTCTACAAGTGTCGTGACGGTAGTTGCGGCACTTTTTTTTTATTCCAACCTATTGACAAAATGCCAGGGGGGGGGGTACAATTATCTTTGTATACACATATATATAAAGTTTGATAACAGAAAGAAGGCAAAAATTATGAAAATCAAACGAATTTTGTTGATAGCAATCGCGTTCATTTTGATCGTAGCCTTGTCAATATGTGCGTTTGTCGGTTGTAACAACGGCGACAACCCGAACAATCCGAGCGGTAATCCGGACACGGGAAGCGGTAGCGGTAGCGGTACAGGCACAGGCACAGGCACAGGTACAGGCTCAGGCACAGGCTCAGGCTCAGGTTCAGGTACAGGAAGTGGTACAGGGACAGACGGCGTTCATCAACACACATTCTCACAAAATTGGTCGAGCAATGACGAATACCATTGGCACGACGCGACTTGCGACGACACCACCGAGCGTGCCGACGTTGCAATGCACACTTTCAAGCAAACGGGTAGAGTGGAACCCACCTGCACGGAGTCGGGCAGTATAACCAAGCAATGCACGGTATGTGGCAAAACCGTTACGGAAACCATCAATTCAACAGGGCATAGTTTCTCCGATCAATGGTCGAGCGACGACGAATACCATTGGCACGACGCGACTTGCAATCACAATGTAAAGAGCGAACCATTGGCGCACAATTACGTAAACGGCGTTTGCATGACCTGCCAACACGCGCATATAAATCATACTTTCGGAAATTGGATCGAAGATATCCCCGCAACGCAGGAAAGCGAAGGACATCGCTATCAGGAATGTGCATGCGGAAAGAGAAACGAGGAAACCATTCCCATGCTTTCCCCGTTTACCTTTGCGCCAAGCGGTAACGGGCTTGCCGTTACGGGCTATACCGGTACACAGACGGATATAATCGTTCCTGCCGAACATGATGGTAAGAAAGTTATCGCCATTGCCGAACAAGCATTTTATTACAGTGACATTACTTCTGTTTCTCTACCCGACAGCATAAAGGAAATCAGCAATTACGCATTTGGCTACTGTACGAAATTGAAAACAGTAAATATCCCACATTGTACCCGTATCGGCGATTCGGCGTTTATCGGTTGTGCCGCTTTACGGGAGATTACTCTCCCCGAAGATATTGTAACGCTTGGCAATGCTCTTTTCAACTATTGCAGTGCATTGCAAAAGGTCACAATTCTCGGAGGAACTCTCGGAAGCAATACCTTGTTCGGCGGTACGGCGATTCAAGAGATAATTGTCGGTGACAAAGTAACATCTGTCGAGCAATACGCCTTTGTCGCTTGCACAAATTTGAAGTATCTTACTCTGCCTCGTGTGGAAACAGGGGTTTCTTTCTTAAATTACTACTTCAACTTGAAAAAACAAACGTATACTTATCGTGGCACGGGGGCTGATGAAGTGGAACCGTATGAAATCAATGTATACTCCGTTGGTAATAAAGTCTTCGGTCTTCCCAAAGATGGAACCGATTGGTACTGTCTTAAAGAGGCAATAGAGGTAAATGGAAACGTGTATCATTATAGTGGTAAGCCCGTCAGTGTTTCTTCCTATAAAGAATATTTCGATGTCACGGTGAACGTCTACTATCGTAAACCTGCGTATTGGACGGCAGAATTTTACTACTATCCCGAATGTTCCTTGGAGCGTTTAACTATCACTAATCAACTTATCTCCACCTATGATGATGTTTTTGAGGGGTGCGGTTGCAGTTTGGATATTTGGGAAAAATTTCCCGTTTCCACGCTTGAAGTAAAGGGCGCGACGGAAGTTTATATCGACGAATTTTCGTGGAGCGATTACACGCTTTACGTGACGCGCACGGATGGCTACACAGAAACACATCCCCTTTTGGACTATATTTCTTTCGAAGAAACCGACTCATTCGAAACAGCAGGGGAAAACACCGTTACAGCGGTCTTTGAAGATCAGACAATTACGCAAACCATCACTCTGAAACTCCATACCTTCGACGACGCGGTGTTCGAATCAAAAGAATGTATTTTTAACGGTTCAATACAGTCGCTTGAAGTGACGGGTGTACCCGATGGGACAAAAATCGAATATTCCGGAAACGGGCAGACGGAACCGGGAGAATATACGGTGACGGCAACGCTCACCAAGGAGTATCACGAGCCGAAAACGCTCACGGCAACGCTGAAAATCTTCAAGTCGGAATATGAAATCCAATATGTACTTGGGCTTGAAAATGCAGAAAACAACAACCCATCAACTTACATAACCGACGGTGAGGATATAATATTGCAAGATCCCGTTCGCCCCGGTTGGGAATTTTTGGGTTGGTACACCGAAGAAACGTTTAATAACAAAATAACTTCTATCAAGGGA
The DNA here is from genome assembly GCA_947625725.1 of uncultured Clostridia bacterium. Taxonomy (GTDB): domain Bacteria; phylum Bacillota; class Clostridia; order Christensenellales; family CAG-314; genus Fimimonas. The sequence goes on from CANQPI010000011.1 coordinate 11,890, forward strand.
AACGCTCATACGGATTACACCCTGTATGCAAAGTGGCAAACAGTGTTCACTTTGAAAGGGGACATGATAACGGGACTGACAGAGTACGGAGAAAAGCAGACGACGCTCATCATTGACAAAACAATCAACGGAGTGAGTGTGACTTCGATTGGGGAAAAGGCATTTTATAATTGCTCCAATTTGACGGAATTAACAATTCCAAGTACTGTCACAAGCATAGGCAACTACGCTTTCTACTGTTGCACCAATTTGCAAACGATAACGTTTGACGACGACAGTCAAGTGCAAAGTATAGGTGACTCCGCTTTCTGTGGTTGCAGTAACTTGACGGAAATAACAATTCCAAGCACGGTCACAAGTATAGGCGACGTCGCTTTTTATGATTGCACCAATTTGAAAAACGTTTACTATGGAGGAACGATAGAGAGTTGGTGTGGAATTACGTTTGACAATTATTATGCTAACCCAATGTATTATGCAAATCACTTTTTAATGAAACAGGGTGGCGATGGGCAGGAAGTTACGGAAATAGAAATTCCCGAAAACATTACCGCAATAGGCGATTATCAATTCCGCAAGTTCAAAATTTCGTCCGTCACTATTCCCAGCAACATAACAAAAATCGGTGAACAGGCGTTCGATGACTGTGACGCTTTGAAAGAAATCACTTTTGCCGAAAATATTCATCTAACCAATATAGGGGGAAGTGCTTTTAGCGGTTGCGACAATCTGAAAAATGTTTACTATGGCGGAACAGTCGAAGATTGGTGCGGAATTGAGTTTGGCAATGAATATGCCAATCCAATGTGCTGTGCAGTCAATTTCTTTATGAAACAAAGCGGTGATTGGCAAAAAGTGACAGGAAAAATCGAGATTCCCGAAAGCGTAGAAAAAATCGGCAATTATCAATTTTACGGTTTCAATAACATAACGTCGGTCACAATTCCCGGCACGGTTACGAGCATAGGCGAAGAGGCTTTCCGTAGTTGCAGGAACTTGACGGAAATAACAATTCCAAGCACCGTCACAAGCATAGGTGGCTACGCTTTCGCCGGCTGTAGCCAATTAACAATTTATTGCGAGGCGGCGAGAAAACCGAGCGGCTGGGATAGCAGTTGGAACTACAGCAGCCGCCCCGTTGTGTGGAATTGCTGTGGTATCACAACAGTTGGCGGCGTTGTCTACGGACTCCAACGTGACAACGTTGCAACCGTGGCCAACCGGACAACCGATTTGCCTGCACATGTAACAATTCCGCAAGCAATAGAATTCGACGGAAAACAATTTACAGTCACAAGCATAGGCGACTACGCTTTCGACATATGCTCCAATCTGACGGAAATAACAATTCCAAGTATGGTCACAAGCATAGGCAAGGATGCTTTCTACAATTGCACCAATTTGCAAACGGTAACGTTTGAGGGCGACAGTCAATTGCAAAGCATAGGCGACAATGCTTTCGGCTATTGTAGTAGCTTGACATCGATTATAATTCCAAGCACGGTCACAAGCATAGGCAAGGATGCTTTCTACAATTGCACCAATTTGCAAACGGTAACATTTGAAAGCGAGAGTCAATTGCAAAGCATAGGAGAATTCGCTTTCAGTTGGTGCGAGAATTTGCAAACAGTAACTTTTGAAGGTGACAGTCAATTGCAAAGCATAGGCGAATATGCTTTCCAGAATTGCAGCAGGTTGCAAACGGTAACTTTTGAAGGCGACAGTCAATTGCAAGGCATAGGTGCTTCCGCTTTTCGCTATAGCGGTCTAACATCAATCACAATTCCAAGCACCGTCACATGCATAGGCGAATACGCTTTCCAAAATTGCAGCAATTTACAAACAATAACGTTTAAGGGCGACAGCCAATTGCAAAGCATAGGCGAATACGCTTTCCAAAATTGCAGCAGGTTGCAAACGGTAACTTTTGAAGGCGACAGCCAATTGCAAAGCATAGGCGAATATGCTTTCAATGGTTGCATTGGGCTTACAAGCATCACCATTCCAGAGAAAGTGACATCTATCGACAACAATGCATTCTCCGGTTGCACAAACCTTGCCATAGTTACTTGGAACGCAATCAATTGCAAGTACGCCGGTACATATGTTGATACCATATTCAAAGACTGCACAAATCTTACAACAGTAATTTTCGGTAGCGAGGTAAACATTATTCCTGTGTGTGCATTTTTCAAGTGCTACGGTTTACAAAAGATAACTATTCCCGCAAGTGTGACGTCTATTGGCATATCTGCATTCTCGGGTTGCAACAATCTTGCCACGGTGACATTTACAGACGGCAGTTTATTGCAAACTATCGACTGCTACGCATTCTACCAATGCAGTAGTTTGCAAGAGATAACCATTCCCGAGAAGGTATCATTTATCGGCGACAATGCTTTTGAAGGCTGTACAAACCTTGCCATAGTTACTTGGAACGCAACTGATTGCACGTCTGTTGGTAAATACGTGTCAAGTAATAATTATACCATCTTCCGCAGTTGCACAAATCTTACAACGGTAAATGTCGGCGCAAATGTTACATCTATTCCTGCGTATGCATTCCACGGTTGCGACGGCTTGCAAACGGTAACGTTTGAGGGCAACTGTCAATTGCAAAGCATAGGCAACTACGCTTTTCGCTATAGCGGTCTAACATCAATCACAATTCCAAGCACCGTCACAAGCATAGGCGATAACGCTTTCTACTATTGCACCAACTTGCAAACAGTAACATTTGAGAGTGACAGTCAATTGCAAAGCATAGGAGGTCGGGCTTTCTGTGGTTGTAGTAACTTGACGGAAATAATAATTCCAAGCACGGTCACAAGCATAGACTACTACGCTTTCATCGGCTGTAGCCAATTAACAATTTATTGCGAGGCGGCGAGAAAACCGAGCGGCTGGGATAGCAGTTGGAACTACAGCAGTTGCCCCGTTGTGTGGGGATACAAACAACCATGATAATGGTATTTATAAAAAAAACAAAAGGAGAAACAACAAATGGAACTACAAGAACTCAGAGATGTTTTGGGCAATAAAAGCCAAAAATTGTTTGGAAAAGACATTGCAAGAACTGCCGAAGGAAAACTCGGTCAATTTCTCAAAGACGGCAAAAACGATTGCTCGGCATTTGAATTTAACGGCGTATACATTATATTTGACGACAATGAACAAATACTATACATAGGCGAATCGTACAAAAAGAGCGTAAGAGAACGTCTTTACTTGCAAGTTAAATGTAACATAACCAACAGTACGCTTGCAAAACACTATTCCCTTTGCAAATTAAAAAAACCATACGAGAAATTGTCCGAAGAAGATTTGAAACAACTTAAAACGGACATACAACAATACAATGTGTTGGCAATAGAAGAAGTAGATTTGGAAACGCGCCTGATAACGGAAATGAAACCCAAGTGGAACAAGGCGGGTAACAAAAAACAATGTGAATAAAACAAGACAGTAGGGACTGTCGCATTAAGCGGCGACCCATTTCAGTTGCGACATAAGAGCGAATGTCAGCCCAAATGGTCCGAGTGATCGGATTTGTCCCGAGCGGAGTCGAGTAAGTGTTATTCGACATCAAACCAATCTGCACTTTTCCTACGGCGAAAAATTTCAATATCTTTTGTTGGAAATTTTTCCCCACTTGCCAAAGTTTGCTTGCGTCACGGTGGCGGCGGTGGTATAATAGGGTCGCATCAAAAAAAAGGAGATGAAGTTTATGTCAAAAAAATCCAACGAACCTACCACCAATTACGGTATAGTCAAAGTTACGGCGTTTTGGGGAATAATCATTTCCGGTATCGCCGGCATTATTACGTTTGTTATTCAGTGCCTTATCCGCTGGAATGTTATCGGCAGCGCGGGCGCGGTTATGGGTACGGTCATCAGCGTTATGAATTTGATCGCCAATATCGCGCTGTTTGTCAGCGTTTTCCTTGCCGCCTACGCTCACTCCAAGAGCAAAACAAGAGTTTTCAGAGTGCTGTTTTGGATATTTTCCATACTGACGCTGTTGGGAATTTTGGGCTTTAACGTGCTGAATATGTTTTGATAAAATTCAAAAAATCGGTTTGCGTCGCGGTGCGCAGACCGATTTTTTTTGACTCGTCAAACTTGCAAACGTCGATTTTCTGTCCGACATGTTTGCGGCGGCAAAAATTGATTTTTTGCGGCAAAATGAGGACATGGGGTGACTTTTTTTTGCAAAAAATTCTTGCGCAAAGGGGCAATTTGCAATATTTCGATCGCCGCTTGGCGGCAGTTGCTAATTATTTGCGCGGCGGAACAAGACGACAAGAAAAATTAAAAACCAAATGGCGTTGAGAGGGTTCTGCGCGAGGGTATTGCCCTATCAACCGTCCTTGTCGCAGGCGTCGTCGTTTTCCGTTTGCGCCGATTCGTTTTGCAAGGCTCTAAGTCTTTCGCGATCGGCGCGCCGTTTTTCCAGCAGGTGAGGAACGGCTTCCGCAAGCACGACGGCGGCAACTACCAGCAAACCTCCCACAACCGTACCACACAAAAAGGGTTCTTCGCCTACCGCCATGGATAGCGCGGCGCCTATGGGCGACTCGCACGCCATTATCAACGACGTTTCGGACGGGGCAAGGTGTACCTGCGCGTAGGTTTGAGCATAGTAGGCAAACGCCGTTCCGCCCAAGACAACGATCGCCAATCGCCACAGGTCGTAGGACGGATCGATATGCAACGAAGCGTAACTTTTGCTTTCGAATATTGCCGAATACAACAAAAACAGTACCGCGGCAAAAGCAACCTGCCAAAATGTAAGTTGTACGTAGTCTGTTTTGTTGCGTTTGAGCGCCCAATCCGCCCAAACAATCTGCAACGCAAACAGCAACGATCCCGCAAGGGTGATCAGGTCGCCTTTCCAATTGCCGCCTCTATCTCCGTCGGCAAAATTGAGCAACAGCAGTCCGCCTATGGCAAGAGTAACGCTCAAAAAAGTTACCCAATGGGGACGTTTGCGGTAGGTGATCCACGCCACAAAGGGGACCAACACCACGTAGAAAGCGGTAAAAAACCCGCTGTGCGACGGAGTGGTGTACTTTATACCGATAACCTGCGTCAAAAACGCGCCGAACAGCATCAAACCGCCCACTCCTCCGTACAACAAAATGTTTTTGTTGAAACGGATTTTTTTGTTGAAAACGGCAAGCAAAATCAACGCCGACGCTCCGAAGCGCAACGCATTGAGCAGCGACGGCGCGCTGTCGAAAGCGGATCGGAGCAGTTGAGCGTTAAGGACAAATCCAGCCCCCCAAAAAAACGCCACGAACAGCAGCATTATCAAACCTATTGTGTGTTGTCGTTTGCTTGTTACCATCTTCAAAAAATAACGACAAACTAAAATATTAGTCTGTCGTTGAATTGCCGAGGCGAATGGACACGGGATTTCTCCCACATTGCCGTCGGATATTTATTTACCGTTAAAGTATATGCCAATAGTTTCGATTTGTCAACAAAAAGGACGATTTTGATGTAATCGCTCCGTTGATTTTGTCGCAGGCGCGCCTTGTCGCAGTTTAATTTGTAAAGTTTATTTCAAATAATTGCATTAAAATGTAACTAATGTTAAAATATACTTTGTGTGACAAGACGTACACAGTCCCAACGCACATCGAGCAATTTTTTTTGAGGAACTATATGAGATCGAGCGGAATTTTGTTGCATATCACGTCCTTGCCGTCCACAAGCGGCGTCGGTACTCTTGCCGAAGCGGACAAGTTTATTCGTTTTTTACAGGCTTCCAAACAAAAATATTGGCAGATATTGCCCATAACCCCAACTGATTTTGTCAATTCTCCCTACGCGTCGCCGTCGGCGTTTGCAGGCAACACGCTTGTGATCGACTCCGAAGAACTTTGTCGCGACGGTTTGGTAAGCAATGATTTTTTGGCAGAGCACACGGGGCAAGCCCGCGGCAACGACTACGGCTACGCAATCTACCACAAGGAAGCGATCTTGCGCGAAGCGTTCGGCAATTTTATCAAGAACGATCCCCCCGCCGACTTTGAGGAGTTTTGTCAACGCAACGCTTTTTGGTTGAACGATTACGCGTTGTTTTGCGCATTGAAAAAACATTTCGACGGAAGATCCTGGTTGGAGTGGGAGGACGAGGACGTCCGCATGAGAAAGCCGTCCGCGCTCGCCAAATATTCCGAAGAACTTTCCGACGAAGCGGACTACGTTGTGTTCTGTCAATACATTTTCGACAGGCAGTGGAAGAAGTTCCGCGGCAAACTACATTCGGCGGGCATCAAGTTGATAGGCGACATACCCATTTACGTCGCGTACGACTCGGCGGATGTATGGGCGCACCCGGAATTGTTCGACTTGACGGACGACCGTCGCCCCAATTGGGTTGCAGGCGTACCGCCCGATTATTTCAGCGAGGACGGACAACTTTGGGGCAATCCCCTTTACGATTGGGACGCTATGAAAAAGCAAAACTTCGAGTGGTGGACCGCCCGCGTGAAAAAGTGCTCGGAACTAATGGACGTGCTGCGCATAGACCATTTCCGCGCGTTTGACAGTTACTACGCCATCAAATACGGCGAAACGACCGCGCGCAGAGGTCATTGGCGCAAGGGTATTGGGTACGAATTCCTCAAACATTTGCAGGACGCTTTCCCCGAATTTACGATAATAGCGGAGGATCTGGGCGACATTCCCAAGAGCGTGTTGGAATTGCGCGACAGGTGCGGACTTGCGGGAATGAAAGTCGTTCAGTTTGCCTATGACGGAAATTGGTCCAATCCGTTCCTTCCGCAGAACTTCGAGGAGCATTGCGTCGCCTATCTCGGCACTCACGACAACGACACGACCGTGGGTTGGTATAACAGCCTTGAACAGTGGCAACGCGACGTCGTTCGCAACATGACGGGGCTTTCGGGAGAACACATAGCCCGCAACCTCATCAAAATTCTCGCCGAGAGCAGAGCGGAATTGACGGTGTACTGCATGCAGGACATAGCGGAGGACGATTCAAACTCGCGCATGAACATACCCGGCACTCTCGGCTGTTGGAAATACATGGCAAAACGCGGAGATTTTTCGCAGGCAAATGCCGAGTGGCTTGCGGAACTGACTGTTTCGGCAGGTCGAACGGAGGACTGACGTTATGAACAAATTTACCGATTTCTACAACGGCGACAGCGACGACGCTTATCAATTGCTGGGTTGTCACAGAGCGGGCGACAACCTGTATCACTTTGCCGTGTGGGCGCCCAACGCCAGGGACGTGTGCGTTGTGGGCGACTTCAACAATTGGCTGTTCGGTCACAACAAATTGACGCTCGAAGACGGTATTTGGCAAGCCACCGTCGAGGCTCGCGAGGGAGATTGCTACAAATTTGCCATAACAACGCAGTACGGCGGCATACTCTACAAGGCGGATCCCTATGCAAGATATTCGGAAGTTCGCCCCAAAACGGCAAGCATAATTTACGACCCCGTGCAACCGTTTGCGTGGTCGGACGAAAAGTGGATAGAACGGCAAAAGAAACGGGACGTATATAGATCCCCCGTCAACATTTACGAGGTACACGCGGGCAGTTGGCGACGTCACTACGACGGCAGGTGGTATTCCTATCGCGACCTTGCGCGCTATCTTGTACCCTATGTCAAGAGCATGGGTTACACGCACGTGGAATTTATGCCCCTTGCCGAGCACCCTTTCGACGGCAGTTGGGGCTATCAGGTAACGGGGTTTTACTCTCCGACCAGCCGCTACGGCACGCCCGACGACTTCAAATATCTCGTCAACAAGTTCCACAAGGCGGGCATAGGAGTAATTTTGGATTGGGTCCCCGCGCATTTTTGCAAAGACGCGCACGGCTTGATTGAGTTTGACGGCACGTGTTGCTACGAGAGCGCAGACGTGTTCAAGCAGGAACACAAGAGTTGGGGAACTCGCATATTCGATTACTCGCGCTACGAGGTGCAGAGTTTTCTTGTATCCAACGCGGTGTATTGGCTCAAAGAGTTCCATCTGGACGGCTTGCGCGTTGACGCCGTGGCAAGCATGCTGTATCTTGACTACGACCGTCAAGATGGCGAGTGGCGTCCCAACAAGTGGGGCGGCAAGGAAAATCTCGAAGCCATCGACTTTTTGCGCAAGTTGAGTTGCAAGGTGTTTCAGGTTTGTCCGTACGCGCTGTTTGTGGCGGAGGAATCGACGGCGTTTCCCAAAGTCACTCATCCCACATACGTGGGCGGTTTGGGCTTCAATTACAAGTGGAACATGGGTTGGATGAACGACGTGCTGTCCTATATGAAAACGGACACTTTGTGGCGCGCGGAACATCACAATCAACTTACCTTTTCCATGTGCTATGCCTATTCGGAAAATTACATTTTGCCGCTGTCGCACGACGAGGTGGTCCACCTCAAAGGCAGTTTGATAAACAAAATGTTCGGCGACTACGACAGCAAATTCGCTCAACTCAAAGCGTTGCTCGGTTTTCAGTACGCGCACCCCGGCAAAAAACTCAACTTTATGGGAGTGGAACTCGCGCAATGGAACGAATGGAGCGAAAACCGCGAGTTGGACTGGATGTTGTTGTCCTATCCCAAGCACGACAGTCACAAACTGTTTGTAAGCGAATTGAACAAAATCTACAAAAAGTACAAACCGCTGTACCAAAACGACGGCGGTTGGGAAGGCTTCAAGTGGTTGCTTGCCGATGACAGTCAAAACAGCGTTTTGGCATTCGAACGTTTGGACAAAAAGGGCAACGTTGTGCTGGCGATAATCAATTTCAGCATTTACGACTATCGCAAGTACGGGTTCTTTATGGACGCGGGCGATTACGAGTTGATACTCAACAGCGACGAATTGCGCTTTGGGGGCAGAGGAGTGGAAACGGAAAGCGAGATACATACCGACGGTAACGGTTACGCTGAGTTCACAATACCAGCCGCAAGCGTGCAGTACTACTACAAGTCGGCGCAAAAACAACAAAACAACAGGGAGATAAAGTAAATGGAAACAGCCTACGGCAATATAACGAAATCGCGCGTCAAAGATATGATAGAGAGCGCCTCCAACAAGGCTTACGGTATATCCGCAAGCGAACTTACCGTTTCGCAGTTGTACAAATGCGTGGCAAGCGTGGTGAGAGATATGCTCCTCGAAAAGCGTACCGCTTTCAACAGACAGCACAAGGCGCGCGACAGAAAAAGAGTCCACTATCTTTCAATGGAATTTTTGATGGGTCGCAGCCTCAAAAACAATCTTTTTAATATGGAATTGGAGGATCTGTTCCGCGATACCATCCAAAAGTACTATTACGTGGATATGGAAGATCTGTACAATTGCGAGCCTGACGCCGGTTTGGGCAACGGCGGTTTGGGCAGACTTGCCGCTTGCTATCTGGATTGCCTCGCCAAGGAAAACTATCCCGTTATGGGACATTCCCTGCGTTTCGAATACGGATTTTTCCAACAAAAAATCGTAGACGGTTGGCAAACGGAACTTCCCGAAAATTGGCTGCCGGGCGGCGAGGTCTGGCTCAAAGAACGTCCTGACAAAATTCAGGTAGTGCGCTTCGGCGGCGAAGTAAAGGAAGTCTGGACGGAAAACGGACCTGTCTATCGGCAGACGAACTGTCAGGAAGTAAAGGCTTTTCCTTACGATATGGTGGTGGAAGGCTACGACGCTACGGCGGTGGGAGTATTGCGCCTTTGGGCGGCACGTCCCAACAAACCGTTCGACTTTCGCACATTCGGTCAGGGCGAGTACCTGAGAGCGCTCGAAGAACAGTCGCAAGCGGAAATGATCACCAAAGTGCTGTACCCCAACGACGATCACGAAGAAGGCAAGACTTTGCGCCTCAAACAGGAATATTTTCTTGTTTCCGCGGCAATGCAAAATATCGTCGCAGATCATTACAAACGTTACGGCAACTTTGACAAATTTACCGACTTGGTGGCGGTACACATCAACGATACCCACCCCGCGCTTTGCGGACCGGAACTTATGCGCATATTCATAGACGAATACAACATGGATTGGGACAGAGCGTGGAGTATTGTCAAATCCGTAACCGCCTACACCAATCATACCGTAATGGCGGAAGCGTTGGAGCGTTGGCCTGAATACATTTTCCAACGTCTGTTGCCGCGCATTTACCAAATAATCGTGGAGATCAACGAGCGCGCCTGCAAGGAATTTTTCGAAAAAACGCAGGATTTCAAAAAGGTATCCGACCTTGCAATAATCGCCTACGGACAGGTGCGCATGGCAAATTTGTCGATAATTACCTCCCACAGCGTCAACGGCGTGTCCGAGTTGCACAGCGAAATACTCAAAAAGGAACTTTTCCACAACTTCTACGAGTTGCAACCGGATCTGTTTTGCAACGTGACCAACGGTATCGCTCACCGCAGATGGCTGTGTCAGGCAAACCCCGGGCTTACCTCTCTCATCAAGGATCTTATCGGCGACGGCTTTGTGTCCGACGCAAGTCAGTTGACCAAACTCAACGCCTTTTTGGACGACAAGAGCGTACACAAGCGTATGGGCGAGATAAAGTTGGCAAACAAACAGCGTTTTGCTCAGCACGCGTTGCAACATCTGGGAGTAAAAATCGACCCCAACACGCGTTTTGACGTGCAGATCAAGCGTTTGCACGAGTACAAACGTCAATTGCTCAACGTACTCAAAATAATTTCGTTGTATCACGATCTCAAAGCCGATCCCGATTTGGACGTAACGCCGCAAACGTTTATTTTCGGCGCAAAAGCCGCGCCGAGTTACTACGCCGCAAAGGAAGTCATCAAACTTATTTGCTTTATCCAAAAAGATCTGGAAGCGCACCCCAAGATACGCGAGAAACTCAACGTTGTGTTTATGGAAAATTACAGCGTTACCATGGCGGAGGACCTCATTCCCGCCTCGGAAATTTCCGAGCAGATTTCGCTTGCGGGCAAGGAAGCCAGCGGCACAAGCAACATGAAGTTTATGATAAACGGCGCGTTGACTTTGGGTACTTTGGACGGCGCCAACGTGGAAATAAACGATTGCGTGGGCGAAAACAACATCTTTATCTTCGGCATGAACGCCAAGGAGGTCGCGGAGTTGTGGGAGTCGGGTTACAACAGCACAGCCTACTACTTCAAGTTGCCCAAGTTGCGCGTCATCGTCGAGGAACTTAACAACGGCTTTGCGGGCGAAACTTTCGAAAGTATCAGCAATTATCTTTTGAGAAACTATCCCGTTGCCGATCCCTACATGTGCTTTGCGGATTTCTCCGACTATATGTCCGCCTACGACAAACTCGACGCCGCCTACGCCGATTTCGATCGTTGGAACAGAATGTCCCTCAAAAACATCGCCGAGTCGGGACGCTTTGCCGCCGACCGCGCCGTCAAAGAGTACGCGACGAAAATCTGGAGAATGTAATGGAATACGTAAGATACAATCCCACCGACGAATTTTACAAATCGGTAGTGGGCGCAGTGGGCGAGGGTGTGCGCTTCGGCATACGTTTGCAAATTCACGAGTCCGTCAATCCCTCCAAGGTGACTTTGGTGGTGTACAACGACGACAACTCCGTGCAAAACGAGTACGTAATGTACAAGGACGCCAACGGCGACGGCTATGACAACTTTCTTGCCGATCTGCAACTCAAAAAGGGACTTTATTGGTACTATTTTGTGATGGACGGCGTGGTTTACGAGCGTTTCGTCGGCAGAGGCAAAAACAATCAGGCGTCTATGTTTTTCGAAAACGTAACGCCTTACCAATTGTCCGTCTACAAAAAGCAGTACGAAACCCCCGATTGGCTCAACAAGGGCGTGATGTATCAAATAATGGTGGATCGCTTTGCCGCCACGGGCGAAACCGTCGCCACCGAGGACAAGATAATGCGCCGTTGGGGAGATCAGCCGTTTTATCGCGAGGAGGACGGCGTTGTGCGCAACCGCGACTTTTTCGGCGGAAATTTGCGCGGAATAATTTCCAAATTGGATTATCTTCGCTCGCTCAACGTCACGACGTTGTACCTCAATCCCATTTTCAAGGCGTATTCCAATCACAAGTACGATACCGAAGATTACGAACTTATCGACCCCATGTTCGGCACGGAAGAAGATTTTGTCGAACTGTGCGACAAGGCGGGCAAGTTGGGTATCCGCGTGATACTTGACGGGGTATTCAATCATGTGGGCAGCACTTCCAAATATTTCAACCGAGGCAAAAAGTACGGTCAGGGCGGCGCATACAACGACGAAAACTCTCCCTACCGCAATTGGTTTACCATATATCCCGACGGAAGTTACGAGTGTTGGTGGAATTTTCAGAGTTTGCCGCGTATCAACGCAAGCAACCGCGACGCGCAAAAATATTTCGCCTCCAAGAACGGTATCGTTCCGCGTTGGTTGAGGGCGGGCGCGTCGGGTTGGCGTTTGGACGTGGTGGACGAAATCGCCGACTGTATGTTGGACAAGATCGTCGCCTCCGCCAAAAAGGAAAAGCCCGACGCCGTTATCATCGGCGAAGTGTGGGAGGACGCCTCCAACAAGGTAGACTACGGCGTGCGCCGTCATTATCTGGACGGCACTCAGTTGGACAGCGTAATGAACTATCCGCTTATGAACGGCATCATATCCTTTGTGCGCGACGGCAACGAACAGGCGTTGTCCAACGTGGTGTTCGACACGGTAAACAACTACCCCCGTTTTGTGCGCAACAATCTTATGAACATTTTGGGCACGCACGACACCATTCGCATTTTGACAAACTTGGCGGGAACGCGTCTGGACAACGCTCCCAAAGAGGCAATGGCGCGCACTTCGCTCAACGATCAACAATACATGCAGGGTTGCAAGTTGCTCAAAATCGCCGCCGTGTTGCAGTACACTTTGTTCGGTTTTCCGTGCGTTTTTTACGGTGACGAGGTGGCGGTGCAGGGTTACAAAGATCCGTTTTGCCGCGTTTGCTACCCTTGGGGAGAGGAGAATAAATTGATGCTGGACTTTTACCGCAGATTGGGCGAGTTGCGCAAACTGTCGGTGTTCAGCGACGGCGATTTCCACCAATTGGTGGCGGAGCGCGGCGTGTACGCTTTTGAACGCGTGGATACCGACAGCGACGTACAGGCAATAGTTGCCGTCAATCGCGGCGACGACGTGTACAAGTTGTATCTCGGCGGAACCTATGAGGACGTGCTTACGGGGCGCAAATACTCCAAGAGTTGTCATTTGCAACACAACGGGTACGTAATTCTGAAAAAAATCACCGCCAACGTCTGACAAAATTTCAGTCAATTTTGCTCAAATCATTGACATATTTCGCAACAAGGATTATATTTGTTTTTAGAGAGATTTTGTATTGAATATATGCAAAATCTCTTTTGTTACGGCAAGAGGTTTACGACTTGAAAAAACTTACGGCAAGATCATTTTTGACCAAACTCAAAGAATATTTTTGGCTGACGGTTGCGGGCATACTCAACGCCGTTACACTGTATGTGTTTTTGAATCCCGCCAAACTTATCGCGGGCGGTTTCAGCGGGTTGAGTTCCGCGCTCACTTATATTTTGAAACTTTTTGTGGATTCCGTCACCTATGACAGTTTGATGTCGATAGTGTACTTTGTTCTCAACATACCGCTACTCATTTGTTCGGTGGTGTTTTTGCGAGGCGATTTTACCGTCAAAACGGTGTACGCCACGCTTGTTTGTTCGGGAGTGTTGGCTATCTTCCCCTACGTCAAAATGCCGCAATTTACCGAATCGAATACGATAGGCGTGATTTTTGCCGCCGTTCTCATCGGCTTTGCAATGTACATCGCCAGCGAGTACAACGGCAGTAACGGCGGTACGGAAGTTATCGCGCGTATCGTCGCCAAATTCCGTCCCGAAATCGACCTCAGCAAAGTAATAATGATTTGCAATTTTGCCATTGCCGTAGCGGGCAGTATAATCGTAATTATCGTCGAAGGCGAAAGCGGCGCGATCGTTTTGTACTCGCTTTGTTACGTTATTTTGGGTTCGGCGTTTATGGGCATGTTCAAACGCGGTTTCAATCATCCGCAAAAGTTCATGATCGTCACCTCCGAATACGAGCAACTGACAAAGGACATCACAACTTACTTCAAGCGCGGTTGCAGTTGCATTGACGTTCGCAACGACGACCCCGACAAGCCCGAGCGCAAAATCGTCGCGGTAGTCGTGCAATACCGACAGCGCGTGCATCTCAAACAGTTGGTCAAATCGCGCGATCCGCACGCATTTGTCTTTGTCAAGGACGTTTACGACGTGTTCAGTCGCCCCACATTCAACAGGAGTTACAAAACCAAATGAAAAATTCTCAAATACAATACAAGCGGACGTTCGCCTACAATCTCAGACAGTATCTGTTGATCTTCTGCGCAAGTATTTGCACCGCGGTCGCGGTGGAGGTTTTTCTGTTGCCCGCCAACGTTATTCAGGGCGGCGTTTTGGGCATATCCTCCACTTTGGATCTGTTGTTGACGGGGCTTAGCGCGTCCAAATGGTATCTCTCCGCGGGCTTGTGGTTGATCGCGCTCAACATACCTATACTTATCTATTGTTTTTGCAGATACCGCACGCGTTTTGCCGTCAAGACAACGGTGTACTTGCTTATGCTCGCCACTGAGTTGGTAGTTTTGCGCGTGTTGAACGTCGCCGAACTTGTCAAGGGCATAATGGCGAGCGAATCCGGCGACCTCGACAAGGTGCTTTATGTGATTTTGGGCGCGGCATTGCACGGGTTGTCGTTGCCGTTGATATTGTCCGTCAACGCCTCTACCGGAGGGACGGATATCGTCGGTCTGATAGTTCAACGTTATTCAAAAAAGAGCAGCAGCGACGCAATGCGTTTCATTTTGTTGGCAAACGCCGTCGTTATCACCGTCGCGTCGGTAGTTTACGGCATTGTCAACAAAACGGTTGCGGAAGCGGTCAATATGTTTATTTATTCTATCGCCGCGCTGTTTGTGTGCGAAATCGTGCAGGAAGTTATTTTCAAGGGCTTTTCTTCGGCGATAGAACTTGAAATCACCACCGATAAACCCGAAGAAATGACCGACGCGCTCACCTCTCAACTGAAACACGGGCTTACATCCGTCAAAGTTATGGGCGGATATTCTCATCAAGAAAAAATAATGTTGCTGTGCGTGATAAACAAATCGCAACTCGTCAAGGCGCGCCGCATTATCAATCACGTAGATCCGACGGCGTTTGCCTACGTGGAAAACGTCAAGGAAGTGATCGGCAAAGGCTTTGCCAACAAGGAAAACGAATTGGAGGAGGAAAACGACGAGGAATCCGACTCGTCGAAGTAACGAGAAATTTCGTTTGAAAGGGCTACCCCCGAGTGGGCAGCCCTTTTTTGTCGTTAGTTATGTACAAGAGAGTGGAACTTGCGCTATTTGCAACTCGGACCTACGGATATTCCGCCCGTGCAGAACAGCAGCGCGACCAACAGGATCAAGCAGCAGGGATTTACGCTCAGGCTGAAATTTTTGAGTTTTC
The DNA here is from genome assembly GCA_947625725.1 of uncultured Clostridia bacterium. Taxonomy (GTDB): domain Bacteria; phylum Bacillota; class Clostridia; order Christensenellales; family CAG-314; genus Fimimonas. Next base: position 27,417 of record CANQPI010000011.1, read on the forward strand.
CGCCGCAGCAACTGAGAAACAGTATTATGAGCAAAACCCACGTGCAGTTGCAACCGCCAAAGGTCATTCCGCCGCAGCCGCCGCAGTTGCCGTTTCCGTTGCCTTCGCCGTAGCCGCCTTCGTTAAACATTCCGTTGAACATTTTGTACCTCCATTCGCCGTGATTTCGGCTTTCGTATTTGACTGATACAGTCTGTTGTACAATATGGTTTTTCAAAAAAAAGTGTTACCGCGCCGTGAAAGTTATTTGACATTTGTTACGGTATATTTTAATATATTATTTAGTTTGAACGTCGCAAATATTTTGCGCTCGGCGGGTTTTCGGCGACAAATATGTTTGCCGCGCGCCCGTACTTGACGGGCATTTCGCCCTTTTGCGACGACCGCGGCGATTTGCTGCGGCTTGTTTTTGTATTTATGAAGATAAAACTCTCCGACAACTTTACATACGGCAAACTGTTGCGTTTTTGCACAGGTCCCGTGTTGATGATGATATTTACGTCCGTCTATTCGGTGGTGGACGGCATTTTCGTATCCAATTTTGCAAGGGACGAGGCTTTTGTCGCTATCAATTTGATATTTCCCGTGTTGATGATAATGGGGGCGTTCGGGTTTATGTTCGGCGCGGGCGGCACGGCGATCGTGTCCAAAACGCTTGGCGAGGGCAACAAAAAACTTGCAAATCGTTATTTTACATTGGTGGTATTGGTTACGGAAATTTGCGGTATCGTGTTGGCGGCGGCATTTTTCTTTGTCATGCGCCCCATTGCCGAATTGATTGGCGCAAAGGGCGCGGTATTGGAGGACGCGGTAATTTATTCGCAAATAATTCTTTGCGCAATGCCGTTCTTTATGTTGCAAAACCTGTTTCAAAGTTTTTTTATCACGGCGGAAAAGCCCAAATTGGGCTTTGCGTTTACCGTGGCGAGCGGCGTGACGAACATTGTGTTCGACGCGGTGTTTATCGTCGGTTGCAAAATGGGCGCGGTCGGCGCGGCTTTGGGAACGGCGTTGGCGCAGGTGGTGGGCGGTTTTGCTCCGATAGTTTACTTCTCTTGCAAAAATAACAGTTTGTTGCGCTTTGTTCGACCGACGTGGAACGGCAAGGTTATTTTGAAAGCGTGCGTCAACGGTTCGTCGGAACTGTTGGGAAATATCGCCATGTCCGTTGTGTCGATAATCTACAATTGGCAACTCATGCGTACCGTGGGCGACGACGGCGTTGCGGCATTCGGAGTGATAATGTACGTGCAGTTTGTGTTTGTGGCGGTGTTTATCGGATACTGTCTTGGGTCTGCGCCTATCGTGGGGTACAACTTCGGCGCGCAAAACAAAATCGAATTGCAAAACGTTTTCAAAAAGTCCATGATAATACTTACCGTTATCGGCTTAACTATGACGGCGTCGGCGGAAGCGCTCGCCAAGGTCGTCGCAATGATTTTCGTCAACGACCGACCCGATCTGTTGCTGATGACGACGCGCGGAATGAGGCTGTACTCCGTGTGTTACTTGTTTTGCGGTTACTGCATGTTTTGCTCCTCGTTTTTTACCGCGCTCAACAACGGACTTGTTTCGGCCATGGTATCTTTTGGGCGCACGCTTGTGTTCCAACTGCTTTGCATATTCATTTTGCCGCTTGTTTTCGGGTTGGACGGCATTTGGTTGGCGACTCCCGTTGCGGAGTTTTTGGCTTTGGCGTTGTGCGCGATAATGTTTGCGGTAAACAACAAACGTTACGGATACGTTGCAATCAAAAGAAAATTGTAGTATAATGTCCTTGCAAAAATAATTTGCAACGCAGTTCGCAGGCAACTAAGTTATGAGTTTTCACGTCGGTTTTCAACCTCTATATGACGGCGACAGTCGTGTGTTGGTTTTGGGCAGTTTTCCAAGCGTCAAGTCCCGCGCCGCCGAGTTTTACTACGGTAATCCGCAAAACAGATTTTGGCGCACGCTCGCCGAGGCGTTCGGAGAGCCGATCCCGCAAACAACGGAGCAAAAGAAACGGTTGTGTATTGTGCACGGCGTTGCGCTGTGGGATATTGTCGCAAGTTGCGAAATAGAGGGATCGATGGACGCCGACATACGCAACTACCGAACGGTGGATCTGTCGCAGGTGTTGGAGCGCGCTCCCATCGTCAAGATACTTTGCAACGGACTTGTGGCGTACAGACTTACCAAACGCGCCTACGACGGAAACGTTCCTGTGGTACAAATGCCCTCGACAAGCCCTGCGAACGTTAGGTTTCAAGCGGAAAATTGGATTTTACAATTACAACAAGGAGAAACGATATGCCCGACGTAAATTTGACTAAAACGGAATTTGTCGATTTGTTTACCGCTTACGTTCACCGCGACGGAGCAGACAAATTGTTGAATTACCTTTCCGACAGCGATTTTTTCACCGCGCCTGCGTCCGCTCGCTATCACTTGGCGGAACAGGGCGGTTTGTGCCGACACTCCGTCAACGTGTACAAACGCCTCAAAGAAACGGTGCGCCGCGAGTACGGCGAGAACTATGCGAGTACTTTCGGCGAAGAAACGCTTGCGATATGCGGTTTGTTGCACGACGTGTGCAAAGTCAACTACTACGCAACGGAAATGCGCAACGTCAAGGAGAACGGAGTTTGGGTGCAAAAGCCCTACTTCAAGGTGGAGGAGAAGTTCCCCTACGGTCACGGCGAAAAATCGGTATTTATCATCACGCAGTACATGCGCCTCACCGCCGAGGAAGCCATGGCGATCAATTGGCACATGGGCGGCTTTGACGAACGCGTCAAGGGCGGCAGTTACGCTCTCAGCGAGGCTCTTGCCAAATACAAACTCGCGTTGCTGTTGCATGTAGCCGATCTGATGGCGACTTATCTGGACGAGGAACGCGGCTGAACGCAATTTTTCCCACCCCATATACCTGTTTTTGATTGTAAACAGGTATTTGGGGCGCATATTGTAACGGGCATACCCGAAAATAAGGAATCACACTATGAATCAACAATTACTGAAACGATTTTTGAGATATACGGCGATCGACACGGAGTCGTCGCCTGACGCGGATACATTTCCCAGCACCGCCAAACAGTTGGATCTGCTCAAATTGTTGCGCGACGAACTTGTCGCAATGGGCGTTTCCGCGCGTATGGACAGTTACGGTTACGTTTATGCCGCGATACCCGCAAACGTCAGCGGCAACTACACGCTTGGTTTCATTGCGCATGTAGACACATCTCCCGCTGTAAGCGGCAAAAACGTCAAACCCGTTGTCACCGTCAACTACGACGGCAAAGAAATACCGTTGGCTGAGGGGCGCAAACTCTCTCCCGCGAGTTTCCCCGAGTTGTCGAGCAAGGTCGGACAAACGATAATCAGTTCCGACGGCACCACGTTGTTGGGCGCGGACGACAAGGCGGGCGTGGCGGCGATCATGCAACTTGCGCAAACGCTTGTAGATCGTCCCGACATACCGCACGGCGAAATCAGGATCGCGTTCACTCCCGACGAGGAAGTGGGGCGCGGCACCGATTTCTTTGACGTCAAGGCTTTCGGCGCGGACGGCGCGTACACGGTGGACGGCGGCGGCGTGGGCGAGTTGGAATACGAAAATTTCAACGCCGCGTCTGCCAAAGTGCATATCAGAGGCATGTCCGTACACCCGGGCAGCGCAAAAGATTTGATGTTAAACGCCAATTTGGTGTTGATGGAATTGCAATCTATGTTGCCCGTCGAGCAAAACCCACGATATACAAGCGGTTACGAGGGATTTTTCCATTTGGACAGCATGCGCGGGGCTTGCGACGAAGCGACTGCCGAGTACATTATTCGCGACCACGACAGGGCAAAGTTCGAGCAAAAGAAAAATTTGTTCAAGGAGATAGTCGATTTTCTCAACGTCAAATACGGCAAAGATACCGTCACTGCGGATATTTGCGACAGTTACTACAATATGAAAGAAAAAATTTTGCCGCATATTCACCTGGTGGACAATGCAAAGTCGGCTATGGAACGAGCGGGCGTCGTTCCCAAGGTAGTGCCCATTCGCGGCGGAACGGACGGCGCGCGTTTGAGTTACGAAGGACTTCCCTGTCCCAATCTGTTTACGGGCGGTTACAACTACCACGGCAGGTACGAGTACGCCGTTGGCGAAGAAATGGACAAGTGCCTGCAAGTTCTGCTCAACCTTGTAGACATTTACAAAGATTACAAATAAATATAACGTAAGTGTGGCAAATTGCTTTCCGAATCCAAGCGGAAAGCAATTTTTTCGGGCAAAATCGAAAACTGTCGTTTACTTTTTGTTTACGTAATGGTACTATCATTATTTAACGGACGGCGATCGAACTACCGTTTGCGCCGTTGCAAAAGAGGACACACTAACAAAAGAATATAAACGGAGAAGTAAAATGTCATACAAACCGAAAATTCTTGTCACCTATATCGAGTCGGGTTTCGGTCATATAATGTCGGCGCGCGCCATTGCCGACGGACTCAAATCCAAGTACGGTGACGAAATGGATATCGTCGAAACACAGATAATGAGGGACGACAACGACGAAACGTTGATAAAATTCGAAAAATTTCTTACAAATCAAACCAAAGCGACCAACAAATATTGGCACTACGGCGACATGATCTTTGCCGTTATGAACTTGGGCAAACGACCTTTCATGAACTTGGTGCATCACGTGTTTTTCCGCAAGGCTGTCAACGAAATGGTGGAGAGTTTTCGCCAACGTCAGCCCGACGTGATAATTTCCACTCACTACTTTGTCACTTTTTGCGCAATGGAGTACAAGCGTCGCTACAATAGCGAACACGAAGTAACCGTCATCAGTTACAACCCCGACAACAACGTGCATATCTGGTGGGACAGGCGGTGCGACGTTTTTATCACCAACAACAGTCTTGCCAGCACCGAAGCGATACGCAAACGCAAATTCGATTACTCGCATGTGCGGCAAGTGTACTTTACCGTGCGCAAGTGCATACGCGACTTCGATCTCACCAAACAACAATGTCGCGACAAGTACAGTATTCCGCAGGATAAGTTTTGCATAATGATCGCCGACGGCGGTTACGCGCTGAGCAAATCCAAAAAATATTGCAAGTTTTTTCTCAAACATATCAAACAACCGCTTACGATACTGTTCCTCGCGGGCAAAAACGAACAACTCTACCGAGAGTTCGCCGAAATTGCCGCGCACGAAACGCCCCCTGACATAACGCTCATTCCCGTTGCGTTTACCGACAAAATTTACGAGTTGTACGCCGCGTGCGACTTGTTTGTCACCAAGGCGGGACCTAATTCGATATTGGACAGCCTGTTTGTCGGCACTCCCGTTATGGTGGACTTTTGTCCGCATCCTATCGAGCGCGCGACATACAGACTGTTTGTCAAGCATTACGGTTGCGGCGTGACGGCGTTTCACAAAGGCGTTGCGCTCAAACTCATCAACAAGTATATCGCCGATCCGTCGCTGTTGGACGGCTGTCGAGCGGCTATCAAGGAACATATCGACAAAACGGTCGATGGCGGCGAGCAAATTGCCGATATAGTTTACGAACAGGTAAAGCACAAAATTGAACAAACGTCAACGAAAACAACTGCTTAGTCGGTTGGAAGCGCAGCGCGCTTTCGACGTGGATTACCTCCCCCAAGGCAAGCGGTACATCTTGCCCGACGGCGACTACAAATACGTCAAAACCAACTTTTTTTACCGTATGGCTTGCGCTTTTTGCCGCACGGTAACTTTTCTGTTGGGACCGTTGGTGTGTTTTTTCGGTTACGGTCTAAAAGTGCGCGGCAAAAGCAACCTCAAAGGTATCAAGGGCGCGATCAGCGTGACCAATCATGTCGCCGTGTTGGATACCCTGTTTGTAAAACAAGCGGTGGGACATTTCCGCAGTTATCACACGGGCGCGCCGCACAACAACAAAAAGGGGCTGGGCGGCTACATTATGCGCAGAGCGGGGTTTTTGTCGCTGGGCGGAGGCTTTGCCGCGCAAAAAAAGTTTTGCCTGACGCTTCGCCGACTGCTCAACAATGGCGCGATAGTAAATTTCTATCCCGAGGAAGCGCTTTGGCAGGGGTACGAAAAGCCCCGTCCTATGAAGTTGGGCGCATTTCGCTACGCGGTCAAGATGAATGTGCCCGTTGTGCCTCTGTTCATTACTTTCGAGGGCAAGCGTCGCCGAGCTGTCGTCAACATTTTGTCCCCCGTTTACCCCGAACAGGGCGGCAAGCAAGCGGCGGAGCAAATGCGCGACAGGTGCTTTGAGCAATGGAAGCAAACCTACGAACGCGTCTACGGCAAGCCGCTCGATTACGAAGAACCCGAACGGACGGATTGAATTTGGAACATTGCCGCAAACCCGACAGCAAAAGGGACTCAACTTTGAGTGAGTCCCTTTTGCGTTATTTGTGAGCCGTATTGTTTGGAGTTACATTCGGCGCGTCGTTGTTGTCTGTTCTTGCGGCAGACAAGCAAAGCCGTTTACGCTTGTTACGCCTTGTTCGCCGAACCGAGTACGTCCACGATCTTGTGCTTGACCATTTCCTTCATCATGGTGCGAGCGTCGCCGAGGTACTGTCTGGGATCGAAGTGCGACGGATTTTCGGCAAAGTGTTTGCGCACCGCCGCGGTGAAAGCCACGCGCAGATCGCTGTCGATATTTATTTTGCACACAGCCATTTGCGCCGCTTTGCGCAATTCGCTCTCGGGGATACCTATCGCGTTGGGCATATCTCCGCCGAAACTGTTTACGATCTCCACCTTGTCTTGCGGAACGCTGCTTGCTCCGTGCAACACTATGGGGAAGTTGGGAAGTCTTTTGCCTACTTCCTCCAAAATATCCAAGCGCAGTTTGGGGTCTTGTCCCGGCTTGAATTTGTACGCTCCGTGACTTGTGCCGATAGCGATTGCAAGGCTGTCTATACCTGTGCGCGCGGTAAATTCTTCCACTTCGTCGGGGCTGGTAAACAGCGCGTCGCTCGCTTCTACATGAACGTCGTCCTCGATACCCGCCAATTTGCCGAGTTCCGCCTCGACGACCACTCCGTGAGAGTGCGCGTATTCCACAACGCGGCGAGTCAGCGCAATGTTTTCTTCCCAAGGTTTGGAACTTGCGTCGATCATGACGGAAGTAAACCCTCCGTCGATACTCGCTTTGCAAATATCGAAATCCGCGCCGTGATCGAGATGCAATGCAATGGGAATATCCGAAGTTTCCACGGCGGCTTGCACAAGGTGTTTGAGGTAAACGGGATTGGCGTACTTGCGCGCGCCCGCCGATACCTGCAAAATGACGGGCGAACGACATTCGTTTGCCGCCTCGACGATCGCCTGTATCGTTTCCATATTGTTTACGTTAAACGCGCCTATTGCGTAGCCGTCTTTGTAGGCTTTTGCAAACATCTCTTTGGTTGTTACAAGTGGCATAAATTTATCCTCCGATATAGATATATTTTATGTGTGGCAAAACGGAATTTTATGTTAGAATTTTGAGTCGGGATGTTGTCAAACGTTCTGCCGTGTGGTATAATAAATTTTGGTGGATTTGAATACAAAAGGTACTTTCCCAACAGAAATATTGTACCACAATACCTATTTTTAGTAAAGAAGTATTGCAAAACCAACTAAAAAAATTTTTTGGAGGTAAACTCACAATGGCACAAAAAAAGGTAAGAGTTGCAATCAACGGATTCGGTCGCATCGGTCGTCTTGCGTTCCGTCAGATGTTCGGACAAAAAGGTTACGAGATCGTCGCCATCAACGACCTCACCAGCCCCAAGATGCTTGCGCACCTGTTGAAGTACGACACCGCGCAAAAGCGTTACGACTTGGCTGATACTGTCAGCAGTACCGAACCTGTTTTCAGCGAGGACGGCAAAAAGGTCATCACTCCGGGGACGCTCACCGTCAACGGCAAGACCATCAACATCTACGCCGAACCCAAGGCGGAAAAACTTCCTTGGAGAAGACTCAGAGTAGACGTGGTGTTGGAATGCACCGGCTTTTACACCAAGAAAGACAAGGCTCAGGCTCACATCACCGCCGGCGCCAAGAAAGTTATCATTTCCGCGCCCGCAGGCAACGATCTGCCCACGGTTGTTTTCGGCGTAAACGAAGGCATTTTGAAACCCTCCGATACGATTATCTCCGCGGCAAGTTGCACAACCAACTGCCTTGCGCCCATGGCAAAGGCTTTGAACGACTACGCTCCCATCGTCAGCGGTATCATGACCACTGTACACGCCTACACGGGCGACCAAATGGTGCTTGACGGACCTCACCGCAAGGGCGACCTTCGTCGCGCGCGCGCAGCCGCTTGCAACATTGTTCCCAACTCCACAGGCGCAGCCAAGGCTATCGGACTTGTCATTCCCGAATTGGACAAGAAACTTATTGGCTCCGCGCAACGCGTACCCGTTTGCACAGGTAGCACGACTATCCTTGTCGCGGTGGTAAAGGGACATGATATTACCAAGGAAGGTATCAACGATTACATGAAGAGCGTTGCCAGCCCAAGTTACGGCTACAACGAAGATCCTATCGTCAGCAGCGACATTATCGGCGACACTCACGGCTCGATTTTCGACGCTACGCAGACCATGGTGCAAAAACTTGACGACGACACTTACCAAGTGCAAGTTGTTGCCTGGTACGACAACGAAAACAGTTACACTTCGCAAATGGTGCGTACAATCAAGTACTTTGCCGAACTTTGCGAGTAATTGAACAAATCGCGCAAGAACGCAATTTTTCAAAACAGTCAACCCGCGCGGGTTGACTGTTTTTTGTCGGTGCGCTTCGTTGCTGCGCATTTACTGCGAACGTCTGCGTTTTGTTGACAAAATACAACGCGAAAAGTACAATAAATATACCACCGACAGCAAAAATCTAATAATACAAGGAGGCTGTATATGAAAAGAAAACGCTTTGTGCTGACGCTTTTTGTCGCGTTGCTCGTTGTTTCGGTGCTGACGGCATTGTGCGCATGTACGAACAAAATATCATTTCGGCAAGACTCGGACGGTTATATAATAACAGGTTGCGGCAAAAGCATAGAGTCCCTGACTATACCTTCCGAATATAACGGTTTACCTGTCACGGAAATAGACGACAATGCTTTTTTCGATCGTAGCAATTTGCAAAGCGTTACATTTGCAAATGACAGCAAATTACAACGTATTGGCAGTTATGCTTTCGCGAATTGTTCCAGTTTGAAAGAAATTACTATTCCGAGTAGCGTTACGGACATAGGAGATAACGCTTTTTCCGAGTGTGACAGCCTTTCGTCACTGCGCGTTGAGCAAGGCAACCCCAAATATCACAGCGAGGGAAATTGCATAATAGAAACCGCAACGCGAACTTTGATTGCGGGTTGTTGCAATTCGACAATTCCCAATGGCGGTAGCGTTACAGGCATTGGCGAAAATGCTTTTTACAGTTGTAACAACTTGATGAATATAACTGTTCCGAGTGCCGTGACAAGTATAGGCAGTTCCGCTTTCTTTGATTGCAACAACTTGCAAACGGTAATGTTTGGTGAAAACAGTCTGTTGCAAAGCATCGGCGAGTGTGCTTTTCAAGGTTGTTCCGAATTGAAAGGAATTGCCATTCCGCGAGGCGTCACCAACATAGAGCGTTTCGCTTTCTACCATTGCGACAGTTTGCAAAGGGTAACGTTCGAGGACGACAGCCTGTTGCAAAGCATAAACGAATATACGTTTAGTTGTTGCGACAGTTTGACGGAAATTACCATACCCCGCGGCATTGCAAGTATATACACACACGCTTTTGCGGATTGCGGTAGGTTGCAAACGGTAACATTTGAGATTGACAGTCAACTGCAAAGTATTGGCGAGGCGGCGTTTATGAATTGCGGTGGTCTGGCGGAAATAACTATACCCGCCAATGTTGCGCGCATAGGAAGTCACGCTTTTGACGGTTGCACAAATTTGAATAGCGTTACGTTTGAAACTTCCGACTATTGGTACGCGGGTACTGAACAAGTGGACCTTTTGATCCCCTCGCGCAATGCCGAGTATTTGAAATACACATATCGTAACTACGATTGGTGGCGGTAGACGCATCGCACTGCGTACTTGTAGGTATTCGGGTATTCCGTGTCAAACGGCTTCGCACAGCACTTCGGGTGCTTGCACACAAAACGGCTTCACTGCGCACTGCGTGCTTGTTGCAGATTGTTTTGTTGTACAACACCCTCAGTGCCCCTTTTACAAGGGCAAGAGTGTTGCAGATTGTTTGTCACGAAACGCCCTCGTACCTCGGTGGAGCATATACGACTTCGATTGAGTCTGTTGCAAAATCGGTCGGCGGTTGCTCGTATTTTGTTGTCAACTTATTCAAATGATTTACGCACAGTATTGACAACTCGTTGCCAAATCAGTGTAAGTGTAAAATTAGGCTACCGCATTGTCATTTTAATAAGGCAAATCACACATACTCTATCGGTAGAGTTAGGCGTCTTTGAACTTTGTGTGGTTTGCAAAGTGACAGTGTGGTAACTATCAAGGCGCATATCCTACAAGTGTCGCGGAGTTGCGGCACTTTTTTGTTGCTATTTTCTCTTTTTTCGTTGACAACGTTGGGGGGGGGGTATAATAGAAAAAAATATTTTTGAGTTTTACAAACAAAATAAGGAGGATATTATGAAAACAAAACGCATTTTGTTGACGTTTTTGGCGGTTGCGGTAGTTATTGCCGCATTGACGGCGGCGGTCGCTTGCACACCCAAAGAACCGAAACCGTCGGAGCATACCCACACTTTTTCCGACGAGTGGGAGTACGACGCCGACAGTCATTGGCACAAGGCAACCTGCGGAGATACGACGGAAGTGAGCGACAAAGCGCCTCATACGTTAAACGACGAAGGCAAATGTATCTATTGCCCATATCAGGCAGTTTCGCACACCGTAACGTTTGTTGCCGATGGTGAAACCGTGCAAAGTCTGTCCTTTTGGGAAGGTACAACCGTTACAGAACCGCAAGTTCCCGACAAACTCGGTTACACAGGCGTTTGGGAGAACTACACTCTCGGCAAAAGTGATCTCACGGTAAATGCGGTGTACACGGCGATAGAGTACGATATAACGTTCCTCTATGACAGAAGCGTAGGCGAATTTGCAGATGAAGACATCACCAAGTACACAATAGAGGGTCTGTCTTTGCACACTTTTTACAGTGCGGACAAAACGCACACGGCAAGTTGGCAAGACCAAAACGGAACGATCTACACAAACGCTATCCCCGAGGGTACAACGGGTGATCTGGTGCTGACCGCTGTTTGGAAATTATATTACGATTTTTCTGAAAACAGTCATCACACCTGGGCGGCAAACGGAAAATGCACTATATGCGGACAGTTGAAAGAGCCGTATAGCGAAACGGACGGACAAACAAAACCCTATACGTTCGACGGCGACAAATTGTTGTTCGGCATGTATCCTCAAAGCGAAGTAAAAGATACAGCCATGCGCTCTTATCTTTTGTATGAGATAAATTACAAAATGCCGACGGTTGACGACCTTAACGGTTGGACGGACTACGGCTATTACATACAGGGCGAAATACAAAGTTACATGTGGTACATAGACGTCGCGTTTCGGGGCGACACGTATCGCGGAGTTTACTTTACAAGTTACCGTCCGTTTTACACGGTAAATCACAGTGGTTTTGTGGACGACAGTAGCAGTAAAGCGTCAAACAGTTACCAAGACGACAACGGTTACACAATCGACGAAGTGTATTGGTTCAAATTCGAGCCCATCACTTGGCGTATACTCCAACAGGAAAACGGCAAAGCCCTTGTTATGGCAGACCTTATCTTAGACAGCCAGCAGTACTACCACGAAAAAGAGGTTCGCACCATAAACGGAGAAACGGTTTATCCAAACAACTACAAAGAAAGCGATATACGCCATTGGTTGAACAGTACTTTTTATGACGCGGCTTTCGACGAGTTGAGCAAACAACTCATCATCACCACAGAAGTAGACAACAGTGAAAACTCAACGACAAATAGCGGTCATGATAGCAACCCATACGTTTGTGAAAACACGCTCGACAACATCTTTCTGCTGAGTTATCGGGACATAAGCAACACGAATTACGGCTTCGACGGTGCCGATAATCGCAAGTTGAAAACGACCGCCTATGCGCAATGTCAAGGAGCGCGCACATCTAACGACAGTATGGACAGGGGGTGCGGCTGGTGGATGACGAGGTCGCCGTATATTTCCGCAAAACATCAGTGGTGCATATATTCCTACGGACCGATAAACGTCAATTACAATGTTTACAACTCCGATGGCGGCGTTGTTCCTGCGTTGCAAATTCAGTTATAGCAAAATAGAAATATCGGCGCAAACAACGGACTCGGCAGTTAGATAGCCGAGTTTGTTCAATTCGCGGTACGGCGGCGCGGAATGAGAGCGAACGTTTCGCACTCTCGCCGCATTCCTTTTCAGCACTTTTACGCGCCGAACAAGCGCACTCACCCCATACAATTGCAAAACAAGTAAGAGAGCAAGCGTTCTGCCTACGCGCAAGTCGGCGGGACGCTTGTTTGTTCCCGCAAAATTTGCCTATTGTGCGCGCGCAAAATGTGTGGTATAATAAAATATAACGTTTGCATTGACGGCGACGCGTCGTCGGGCAAACCAACGGGAGAAAAATATGAACATTGTTGACATTATCGAAAAGAAAAAGATCAAGCGCGAGTTGACGGACGAGGAGATACGCTACTTTGTAAACGGTTTTACCGACGGCTCGATTCCAGACTATCAGATGTCGGCGTTACTTATGGCAATTTTGCTCAACGGCATGACCGACCGCGAAACTTTTGCAATGACGGACGCCATGCTGCACAGCGGCGACATTGTAGATATGTCCGCGCTCGGCGGCACGGTGGTGGACAAACACTCCACGGGCGGCATTGGGGACAGCACGACCCTTGCTCTTGCGCCGATACTTGCGTGTTGCGGTGTGTACGTCGCCAAGATGAGCGGGCGCGGCTTGGGCTTTACGGGCGGAACAATCGACAAGTTGGAGAGTATCCCCGATTTCGATACCGCGCTTGGAGAAAAAGAGTTTTTTGAGGTGGTAAAGCGAGTCGGTTGCGCGGTAATCGGGCAAACGGCAAACCTTGCCCCCGCGGACAAAAAGATATACGCGTTGCGCGACGTGACAGGCACGGTCAACTCCATACCGTTGATTTGCGCAAGCATAATGAGCAAAAAACTCGCCAGCGGCTCGGATACCATTTTGTTGGACGTCAAGTACGGCAGCGGCGCGTTTATGCCCGACCCCGACAGCGCGTTGGAGTTGGCGACGAAAATGGTGGCTATCGGCACGCTTGCGGGCAAACGCATTGGCGCGCTCATCACCGATATGCAACAGCCTCTGTCCGACCACGTGGGCAACGCGTTGGAAATCGTCGGCATTGTGGACGTACTCAACGGCAAGCGCAACCGCCTTTACAGCGAGATAAAGGAAGTGGCTGTGCGTTTGTTGGAGTTGACGGGCAAGTACACGCTGCAAACTGCCGAACAGGCGTTTCAACAGGCTATCGACAGCGGCGACGCGCTACGCAAATTTGCGCAAATGGTAGCAGCCCAGCACGGCGACGAAAGTTACATCTTCCACCCCGAAAAGTTTGTGATCGGCACGCGCGACGACGTTATTGCCGATAGCGACGGCTACGTCACGCAAATGGTGGCGGCGGATATCGGCAGAGCGGTTACGCGGCTCGGCGGCGGACGAATGACCAAAGCGGACGTTATCGACTTTTCGGTAGGCGTGGTGATGCGCGTAGCCATTGGCAGTCGAGTGTGCAAGGGCGACGTGCTATGTCAAGTGTACCACAACAACGGCAGAGGGCTGAACGAGGCAAAGGACTTGATACGCAACGCCATCACGATAGGCGACAGCGAGCCTGCTCCGCACAAGATCGCCTACGCCTACGTGGACAAAAACGGCGTGGAGTTGTACTGATATGGCAAGCGCAAATATCCTGCTCAACTACTACAACTTTGACGGCGATTGGGCGCGACCACATTTACAAAATTTGTTCAAAAGCCTACCCCATGTGCTTATTTTGCCCCTTGCCTATCGCGAAATACAGGCATGGGACGACCAAAGTTGGCAAAGTATCTACGGCGTTGGCGGCGAAAAGTACGCCAATATACTCAATCCGTTTTTGTCCTACGGCTACCGCGAAAGGGATATAGAGTGGTTCAACCCCTATCGCGCGGAGAGTCATGATCGGCAACTTGACCGCGCGGAATTGCTGTTTTTTACGGGCGGCATGCCCGAAAAGGCTCTCGCACGCCTTGCTCAACTCGGCTTGACGGACAAGATTCTCAACTTTGACGGCATTGTCGCGGGCGCTTCGGCGGGGGCAATGTTGCAACTCGATACCTACCACATCACGCCCGACGAGGACTACGCCGACTACGGCATTTGGCACGGTTTGGGCTTGGTGCGCGGGTTGGACTTGGAGGTTCACTACCTCGATACGCCTTTGCAAAACGAGTGCGCTCTGCGCGCGCACAAACAGCACGGCATGCCTGTGTACAAGATGTGGCACGAGGGCGGTTTGCTCGTTCAAAACGACAAAGTTACCGTCTTGGGCAACGTTGAAACGTGCGCCTGACTTTATTGTTGCATCTACAAACGGACAACGTATTGCGACGTTGCCCGTTTTTTGTCCTGTTTGTTTGGAAAAAGGCGCAAGTATTTGCAACGTATTCGGCAAGTTTAATTTGATAAATATCTATAAACTTTTCATTATTGATATAAAATTTCTTGACAATTTGTTTCGGGTAGGGGTATCATTTTTTGTAACGTTGTTTATTTGCAACGCAAAATAGAGGAGGATAAAATAATGGTACGCAACAAAAGACTATTGGTTGTTTGCTTACTGTTGATATTTGCCCTGTGCCTTGCGTGCATAGCGGCTTGTACCGACAAAGAGGAGGGTTTTAGCGTTACCGTCGCGCCATACGACGCTACGCAAGGCACCGTAGAGGTCAGCGACCCCGCCGAGGGCGAACTTTACGATCAAGGCGAAACCGTCACAATCACCGTTACGCCGAAAGATGGCTTCGAAGTCACCTCGTTCGTCGTAAATCACGACGACGTGCAGTCGATAGGCTCGGCGGGCGGCACACACCGTTTTCGAATTTCCGCAGACGTCACAGTGACGGTCACTTTCGACGTTGTTCCCGACAACCATGTCACTTTGGCTACGGGCACTGTGGGCGAGGGCGCAAGCGTTACTTTCGATCCGCAACCCATTGACGGCAAGGTGGAAAAAGGCACACCCGTCACCGTTACAGTGACGGTAGAGCAGGGCTACATTTTGCAAGCCGTCAAGCGCAATGGTGTGAAAGAGGAATTGACAAACAATTCGTTCGGCTTTGTCGCCCAAGAAAATACCACAATAGACGTTGAAACGCAAGCCGCTACGGCAGAGCAGGCTCTCAATGCGTTGAAGGGCGCAGTCAAATTCGAAGGCACTCTTGTGGAAGAGGACGAGGGATACGATCCGATTTACTCTACGATCGTCAACGTGTTCGATCCTCAACGCAATGCGGTGTGGCTCAGAGAAGTGTTGGATGACGGCTCTACTTATTCCGACGAGGTTATCGGCAAAAACGACGACGGCAACGCTATCAGGTACTCTCACAACTATCTCGACGGCAAAGTAGTCGCTTCTGTGTTGTATTACGAAAACGGTAGTCCGATTGCCTATGACTATTTTGCCAACGCATGCGACGCGCTTGTAGCGGCGGATCTTACGTCTGCCGACAACATAACTTGGACGTTTGTCAACACAGCCATAGCCAAAGCCGTGGCAAACTCCGTCACGGGTTACGACTTTGATGTGGAAACGTTTACAATTACGTTAAACGACGGCAAGGTCACTCTCAACATTGTTTCGCAACCTATCTTGATGGAAGATGACTATGGTGAATATAATGTCGAATTGACGTTCGAATTGACCGCCTCTCACGACGGCACGGTCATTCCGCAGGAACGCTTTGAGGACTACCCCGACGTTCCCGAACTGTCCGCGGCATTGCGCAAGGCGGCTGCCCAAGACAGTTACACGGCAACCTACACCCAAACAGACCTGCCCGGCGAGTACACCCAAGCCGGCGAAACTACCTACGTTTCCTATCGCACGAGCAACGCCGTTTGGATGGACAACCCCGACGATCTTTGCGGTTACGTGGTGCGTCCTGACGGCAAAGTGTGGGAGTTCTTCTTGTACAAGGACGGCGGCATGTGGTTGGGTGACGATCCGTTTGCCAACAATTTGGGAGAAATTTCCTGCGCGTTTGACCTCGGCGGCATTAGCCCCAATATGTTCACCCTCGACGAGGACGGTAACTACGTGTTGCGTGACGCCGACGTGGTGTACTATTCCGACCGCGAAGTGTATCTCACGGCAATTGCGGCACAGAGTTTCACAATCGGTCAAGGCGACATGTTCAACGACGCAAGTCGTGCCGTTAATTTTGCTATCACCTTGCAGGACGGCGCAATTCACTCCGTTTCTTACCACGGCGAATATTGGTACTATGATATGCTGTTTGACAATTTCGACGCAGAAATCGTGTTCGATCACTTTGGCGAAACGCAATTGCCCGACGACGTCACGTTGGATAGCGAACTCGTTGACGGCACTATCGATCCAAACTATGTCGGCGTGTGGGTCAACGACGACAAGTCCGTGCGTATAGATATATCTTTGGACGGAATTATTGTCAATTACGCAGGTCCTGACGAAATTACGCTCATTCCCGACGGCGGTTACAAACTAACCTTTATCGACGGCGAGATCACGATTGCGCTCAACGGCGACAAACTTGTCGTCAAAGGTATGGGCGAGGGCGAGATGCAACTCCGTCGTCAATTGTGCGAGTGGGAAGACATCTTAGGTACATTCTCCACAGTGCTGTTTGACGAAAACGGTGTTCCCACCAAGATAAGCGTGGAAATAACCTTGGACAGCCTCACTGTTACCATTGGCGACATTTCCGAAGTTTACAAAGACTTTTTGTGGGATTATGGTCAATTTATGTTTGACGATTATTCCACGATATATCAATTAGATCTTGACGGCAACGTAATCAAATACAATTTCTATGTTTCTTATCTCCCCTACTCTTTCCCGCTGTATCGCGAGGGAATGGAAGTGGATCTGACCGACTATGTCGGCACATACACCACAGACGATCCCGAGTATTCGGGAACCAGAGTGGTCATCAAAGAGGACGGTATTTCCGTGTGGCTCACGGGCGTTACGGGCGAAAATGTTGCAAGCGACATAGTTGTATCGCATTACCTGGACGACGACACGCAAGAAGAATTTGTTCAAATCACCTTTGTAGTAGAGGGCGGATGGGTGTTCCACATTCAACCGCTCAGCAAAGACAAAATCTTTTTGTTTGACGAAATGGAAGACTTCTTCCCCGAAGCCGCCCTGTTGGTAAGCGATACCTATGTAGAAGACTATTCCGCGTTCTGCGGCGAATACACGGGTATCGGCGGCAACCAAATCACCATCAAGATAGAGCAAGGCAAGATCACCATCACGTTGGGACGCAACGCGCCGCCCACGGTGATCGAGCAATTCGACTTTTACGACGTTGAGTACGGTACGCCGTGCTTTGTGTGGGAGGACGAGCAAGGCATTATTTACACTATCGAGCAGTACGGACTTGATTTGGGCTACATCAATTACTACGGTTTCGATCCGGATAATAGAGAGATTACTTTTGACAATTATTTGGAGAAAAACGATCACGTTGTAGATCTCGGCAACATTGTCGGTACTTACTTCGGCAATGACGGAACAGACAGTTACAAGGTGGAAATCACCGAGCGCGAGTTCAAACTGTACAAAAACGACGCGTTGCAAACGATTACCGTATTGATGTATGTCAGCCAAAAGGTCTATGGCGAAATTGTGTACGATTTCTCCTTCCAATGGAATGGCAACTATTACCACGTGCAACCCGTCGGCATGCTTGACGGCAAAGTAGTGCAATTGGCATTCGGCGTGGAAACGGAGGAGGGAATCCGGCAACTGTTCGTTTGCAACATGGACCTCACCAAGGACGAAACCGACATGTCTGTATATGCAGGCACTTACGAGGGCGAGGGCTTCAAAGCCGTCATCACCGATACGACGCTCACTTTCTACGTGGACGGACAACAAACGGAGTTGACGGATATGCGCTTTGTGTCCTACTTCGACTTTGACGTCGAGGAAACGTTCTACAAATATACGTTCTCCATTGGCGGCGTTACCTACGAAATGCAGTCTGCCGACGACAAAAACTGCATGTTGTTGACGTCGAACGACGGCAAGGTGTACGTGTTGATTTCCTCCGAATACTCTCACGTTGCCGAGTACTACGGTTACAACGGCTATTTCGAGTCCGAGGACGGCAAGTACGCCATAGAAATAACCGACGATACCGTTGATATTTCCGTTGACGGCGCAAAGCAACAGACGGCGGTGGTCTATTTCGGCTATGAGGCGGGCTTGGTCGTTACGTTCGGCGGCAAAACCTACCATATCGGCGTGGGCTACTCCGAAGAGCGTGACAGCCGCTACCTGCTGTTGTTGGATAACGACGCGGTCAAAGTCACGTTGTTCGCCATAGGCAAACCGATCGACGATTGGACTAACTACTACGGCAGATACGAAGGCATGGCAGAAGGCAAGGAATACGCCGCGGAAATCGGCGACGGCGTTTTCAACATCACTATCAAGGGCGAAACAATTGCGGCGGAGAACATCATTCTGCGCCACGACAGCGAAGAAGATATCGACATATTCTACTTTACGCTCAACGGCGAGCCGTACCGCCTCAGAATGGAAAACGACGGTGAGGCGCGCGTTGTCAGTGCCGACGGCGAGATCAATTGTTGGCTGGAAATAGTGCGCGAATCGGACGCTTGGAAACAATTCTTCGGCATTTGGGAAGGCAAGGACGGTCAAACGACTTACCGTATCGAGATAAGCGCAGACGAGAAAAAGTTGTTTGTAGACGGCGAGGAGCAAACCGCGACGTTCAAGTTCGACAGCGGTAATAGATTTGACGTTACTTGGGCAGGCTCGTATATGACTCTTGGATTGGTTTATCACAGCGATGAAAATGGCGAATATCTCAATTTTAGCGGAATGACGCCGACAGGGGACTTTGTAGATGTCGATTTGTACCCCGTGCAGGAGTGCGCTTGGGCAGACGCTGTCGGCACCTACAACGGCGACGAAACGAACTCCGTCGTTATTCGTGAGGATAGTATCGAGGTGTCTATCGGCGACCTGCATTTTACCGTATATGCCGAGGACATAGAGTACAGTTACCGCACGCCTGAGGACGAGGACCCTTATCACAGATTTTTCTTCACGGTCAACGGCAGCGACTATGTTATCGAGGTCTATTCCGATTTGAATTTTCTCACGATAGAGGACGACGGCGAACTGTACGAAAGTTTGAATCGCCCGACAGCCTGCGCTTGGGCAGAGTACTTTGGCACTTGGTCGTATATAGAAGGTTCAGACGTATATGAGATTGTTATCTCGGCAGATGGTTTTGATGTTACCTGCCTTGATGACGTCTACACGGTATCCGCTGATGACATCACGTTCAATTTCGATCCCGAAACGGGCTTTACTTGGACTCATGATGGGGTACATTATAATCTTGAAATCAACGACGATCACTTTGACTTTTTTGATGACGGCTACAATTTGCTTGCAGGCTATGGTCTTTATCGCGCGGAGTAACATACGCGGTGTCAAAACTCTGTTTCGGCAGAGCGACGGCAAACGACAAAGTCACAAAAAGTTCCATTTGCGGAACATCGAGAGGACGCAAAACCGCGTCCTCTTTTTTTGCGCCGCAGTTGACAGGCAAAGTATATTTGAGTATAATAATAAATTGTAATGCTATGCTCTTTTGGGAGAAATTATGTCAGACAAATTTGCCGATATTTTGAAATTTTGCACGCCCGCGCGTTGGTGGGGCGAAAAATGGCGCGAGGGACTTTACCTCGGCAACGGCAAAATGGGCGCAAATATCTACGGAGGGGCTTCGGAGGAAAAAATTTTGCTCAACGAAGCGTCCCTTTTTTGGCGGGGTCGCACAACCGTCGTCCCCGACGTGTCGGACAGGATAGAGGAAACAAAACGACGTATTGACGAGGGGAACTTTTTGGGAGCGCAAAAAGTCATTCCCGACGCACTCAAACAAAAGAATTTTCGTCCGCAGGCGGCGTATCCTTTGCCGTTGTGCGAGTTGGATATGATTTTTTCCCAAACGGACGTCACGACGGACTATTGCCGTCTGTTGGATATGTCCAAGGGCGAGGCTACCGTCACCTACACCGCGGGGGATACCAAGTACAAACGTTGCGCGTTTGTTTCTCGCGCGGACGACGTGTTGGCTTATCGCGTGACCAAGCAGGGCAATGGTACGGTATCCGTCAGACTGTGCTTTCAGTTGATGCACAGAGTCAATTCCCACACCTACGAGGGACTGTGCGACATGCCCGAGGGCGTTTCCGTCGCGTACGACCGTCAAAACATGTTTTTTGCCGCGCGCAACGACGACAACGGCACCGACTACGGAGCGGTGGCAAAACTGCACGTTTTGGGCGGCACCGTTCGCGCCGAGGCGGATCACGTGGACGTTATCAACGCGCAATCGGTGTTGATTCTTGTCAAAACTTTTGCCGTCGGCTCGCGGGAACGCGAGTGGAACAACCTCAAAAACAGTTTGGCTACATTCAAGGACGGCTACGAAAAAATGCTCAAAGCCCACGCCGCGCTACATTCCAAGTTGTACCAAACTGCGGCGGTGCATATAGGCAAAACGCAGGACGCGCCTATCGAGGACTTGATGTTGCAGGCGGAAAACGGGCTTTTGCCTCCGCAACTTGTAGAAAAACTCTATCAATTTGCGCGGTATCTCAAAGTCAGCGGTACGGGCGAGGATGGCTTGTTTGGACCTTGCGGGCTTTGGAACGGCTGTTACAAGCCTTACAGGGCGTTCAGATGTATGAGCGGAGAACAGCAAATGACCATGCTATTTGCCTTGCAGGGCAACATGTACGCCGATTTCGAAAAGTCTTTCGACTACTTTTGGAACAATCTCGGCGATTACCGCAACAACGCGCAACGTATCTTTGGTTGTCGCGGCATAGCCGTACCCGTCGTCGCCGCTCCCAACACGGGACGGTTGGGCAGTACGGACGTGTTCGCCGTTCATTTTTGCGGTTGCGCGGCGTGGATAGCCAACTTGTACTACAAGTACTGCAAGTACAGCGGCAACGTCAAGTTTCTCAAAAACCGCCTGATACCTTTCATGAAAGAAGCGGCGCAGTTCTACGAGGACTTGTTGCAACGCACGGACAAGGGATTGGAAATCAACCCCTCCGCGTTGCCCGTCCGCATTGCCGACGGATACAGCATTACCGACCGACCGCTTGTGGCAAAAAACAGCGATCTTGATTTCGCCCTCGCAAGGGACATGCTGTCCAATTTGGTGGAGGCTTGCAAAAACAACAACGTGCGCGGTCGTCTTGCCGTGTGGCAAAAGTTGTTGGAGGAGTTCCCCGACAAGCAGTGCGGCAGCGACGGCGTTTACCGCGAGTTTGTCAACTCTCTCATTTCCGTTGACTACACGGGCATTTCCAACGGCACGCTGTACTCGGCTTACTTCGGCGAGGACGTAAATTTTTTGACCGATACCGAAACCAAATCGCACTACATAGCCACCGCCGACAAAAAGCGTTCGAGAGCGGCGTCGCAAAACAGTTACAACATGACGGTGCTTGCGGCGGTCTACGCCCGATTGGGCGAGGCGGACAAGGCAAACCTGTGCTTGACCAACGCCGTGCGCGGTTGCGCGATCAACAATCTCGCTTTCGTAGACAAGGATTGGCGCGGCATGGGCGTGTGCGGCAGCGGCGTTTGGACGCCCGTTCAACTCAACGTCAACATGGTGTTTGCGCATGCCGTCCAACAAATGTTGATGTACTCTCACGGCGACGTGTTGGCGTTGTTTCCCGCATTTCCCCGCAGTTGGGGCAAGGCGAGTTTTGAGGGGTTTGTCGCGGAAAACGGAGTAGAGGCTTCGGCGACTTTCGACGCGGAAAAGGGCATGCTGAACATCAAACTAGACAGCAAAAGGGAAACTTCTCTGCATTTGTATTTGCCCGACTGCGTCAAAAAAGTCGTCAAAACCAAATCCTCGCCCAAAACGGACGCAAAGGATTTTGTCGTGACCGTACCCGCAGGCAAAAGTCTGGAACTTAATTACAAGGTTAAATTGGTGTAACTATGAATTTGCAAAAATCGAATTTACTTTCCGAGGGCAAAACAAAACGCCTTTGGGCGACAAACGATCCCAAGTTTGCCATAGCGGAGTTCTACGACGACGCAATGATGTATCACGGCAAGCGCAAGTTGTACTTTGAGGGCAAGGGCAATCTTACCAACGAAATAAACGAAATTTTGATGCGCGTGTTGGAGGACAACAACATCAACACCGCGTTTGTGGGGAGATATTCCGACAATTCCGCCATTGTCAAACTTGCGGAAATGTTGCCTATCGAGGTAGTTGTGCGCAACTACGCCGCAGGCACCATGCCGGAAAGGTTGGGGTTGGAATATCACAAAAAACTCAAATCTTCCGTGCTGGAATTTTGTTACAAAAACGACGCCTTGGGCGACCCCGTGATAAACGAATATCACGCTTACGCAATGGAACTTTGCACGCAGGAGGAAATGTCCGCAATGTGCTACAACGCCATGCGCATCAACAAGGTGCTGACGGATTTGATGAAAGAAGCGGACGTGATCGTCGCCGATTTCAAAGTGGAGTTCGGCAGAGTAAACGGTCGTTTGCTTGTCGCAGATGAAATTTCTCCCAACGTTGCGCGTTTTTGGGACAAAAATACTCTGCGTCGCATGGATAACGACGGCAAAAACCCCGAACAGGAGTATCAAACATTGCTGAAACTTCTCAAAAGCATTACCGACAAATAGCCCAAAGGAGATTTTTATGAAATGTATGTACTGTGGCTGTGAAGACAGCAAGGTGATTGACTCGCGTTCCACCGACGACGGAAGAAGTATTCGCCGTCGCCGTGAGTGCGTGGCTTGCGGCAAGCGTTTTACCACCTTCGAAACGATCGAAACGGTGCCTTTTTTGGTGATCAAGCGGGACGGCACAAGACAAATATACGACCGTTCCAAAATAAAAAACGGCATTTTGCGCGCCTGCGAAAAGCGTCCCATATCCATGGCGCAGATCGATGCCGTGGTGGACAATATCGAAAAATCGCTCTACAACAGTCTGGACGAGGAAATTACCTCGCAAAAGATCGGCGACCTTGTAATGGAACAACTCAAAGAGTTGGACGACGTCGCCTACATTCGTTTTGCGGCGGTGTACCGTCAATTCAAGGACAGCGCGACTTTCTTTGAGGAAATGAACAAAATTTTCAACACAGGCAACTCCAAAGGAAAGATCCGTTGATGAGAAACCTCGAACAGGAACTTAAATTGCGTTTGGACGAACGGGAGTACGGCATTTTGTCGCAGTTGACCCAAGCCGAACCGCAATTGCAGATCAACTACTATTTTGCCTATCGCCAAATGCCGCGCGACGAAATGGTGCGCGTTCGCAAAAAGGGCGACGCTTACACGCTCTGTTACAAAAAACGTCTTGCCGATATCGACGGCGTAAACGTCTGCGACGAGCGCGAGAGCAAGTTGGAAACCGTTCACGCGCAGTACATTCTGACGCGCGGACTGACCGTGGACGAAATGCGCAAACTGTGCGGAGTCGCCGTTCCCGAGCAACTGCGGCTGTTGGGCAGTATGGAAACTTTCCGCACGCGATTTGTTTGGAACGAGTGGACTTTGGAATTGGACAAAAACGTCTACCTGGGCGCGACCGACTACGAATTGGAGTGCGAAAACGGCGACGCGTCGCGGTTGGACGGACTCAAAAACCGCCTTTACTACGATTTCGGCATACGTTCCAAACCCTCTTTACCCAAGATAGAAAGATTTTTGAACAGGTTGAAACAATGAAACTGACCAAAACTTACAAATACATAATTTTCGATTTCGACGGCACGCTCAACGACACGTCGCCCGGTATCTACGCGACGTTTACCGCCGTATTGAACAGTTTCGGCGCGGACGCGTCCAGGACGGATCTGTCCCGACACATCGGTCCTCCGCTCGAAGACAGTTACACCGAACTGTTGGGCGCAGATCGTTGCGCCGCCGCGGTGGCGTTGCACAAACAGATATTCGCTCAAACGCACGCCGCCGAGAACAGTCGTTTGTACGACGGTATTACCGATGTGCTTGCCGCGCTCCAAGCGCACGGATACGTGCTTTCCATTGCTTCCAGCAAGTACGAACCGCACGCTATCGAATCGCTTCGGTATCACAAACTTACCGATTATTTTCAATTTGTCTACGGGCAAACGGACAAGCGCGGTTTCAAGCGGGACGTGCTTGCGCAGTTGATAGGCGACCACGGGTGGAACAAGGACGAATGTCTGTTGATCGGCGACACTGTACACGACGCCCTGGGCGCAGAGTATTGCAACATAGATTTCGTCGCCGTCACCTACGGCTTCGGCAAAGAGGACGAACTGAAAAAATTCCACCCCATATCCACAGTTTCGTCGCCGAAACAAATTTTGGAGTTACTTATTTGACAATGAAACGCAAAGATTACAAAAGTTATTTCAAAAACGTAATAGTTCCCGTTTTCGTCTACGGCGCTATCACGGGATTGATCGTCGGCACGGCGGTGTACTTTTTCAAGTGGGTAGCCGAGTGGTTGACGGAACAGTCGGCGATTATTTACCGCTATGCGCAAACGCATTGGTGGCTGGCATTGGCGGTGGTCGCGGGAGCGGCGTTGTTGTCCGTCGTGGCGTATTTCCTGCAAAAATGGTCGCCCGAAACGGCAGGCGGGGGCATACCTCGCGCCGAAGGCGTGTTGCGCGGCTTGCTTACGTTCAGGTGGTTGCGCACGGGTATAGCCGTGGTAGTCAACAGTTGGATCAGTTTTTTTGCGGGGCTTCCGTTGGGTAGCGAGGGACCTAGCGTGTTGCTCGGCACCGCTATCGGCGGCGGAACGTGCAAACTGCCTCTTTCCCACAACAGTTGGGATCGCTACATCATGACGGGCGGCGCGTGCGCGGGATTTGCCGTTGCGACTGCCGCGCCTATCACGGGCATTTTGTTCGCGCTGGAAGAAGCGCACAAACGTTTTACTCCCATGATCTTTCTCATGGCG
>CANQPI010000012.1 GCA_947625725.1 uncultured Clostridia bacterium
CCAGCTTGGAAGGCTGGTATTCTACCATTGAACTACACCCGCACTTCAACAGCCTCTTTATTATATCCTACACAGCCCAAACTGTCAACAATTTAAAGTCAATTTTTGCAACAAATTATCACAAAACCGATTTAGCCGTTGACGGAATTTGCAATATATCCTTGCTTGTACAGTTTTATCAACAGGTTTTGCATATCGCCAAAGCGAATGATCTGCTTTATCGGGCGATCGTCGCTGTCCTTGTCGCCCGTATCGACAATATCTCCCGGTTTGTAATAACTATTAGTGCCGCCCTCCTGCTTTTGCAATTTGAGGTACAGGTCGTTGAAAAATTCTCCGATTTTGTCCAACGTGTCGTACTTTGCCCACTTGGAGTTGTCGCGACTTAATTCGGAGATGGCTCGATTGTCTATCATGCCGTTGAGTCGAGTGACAGTATCCTGCGTGTCGGGGTAGAGAGAAACCATGTCGATCGCTCGGTAAACAAATTGCACCGTGATACCGTAGCGCAAATACGGATCGTCGCTTGTCATCAACACGTAGGCGGCGACAAGATCCGCCTCGTACTCGCGCATTACGCCCTTGCCGTGCGCCAACTCGTGTCCGAGAGTAAAGGGCAAAGTCAGACCCGTTTCGATACCGTTGACGTTCGCCTCGCCAAACGGGGCAAAAAACACGCCCGAAATGCCAAGTTCGCTCATTATCGTTTTGTTGAGTATTCGTTTGCCGCGCGGAGTATATGAGGAAAAATACCCGCTATCCAAACGTTTGTACTCCTCGGCAAGTCGTTGGGACAATTGCGCAAAATCGTAGGGGTAAACTATGTTGCCGTCAGAGTCGTGTTTTGTTTGGTCGTACAACGAACTGCTCTCGGCAATGATGTATTCGGCAATTTGCACCGCTTCGTCAACGGAAAGGTCCTCGCCCGAATATTCCTCGTAAACGCTTGTCGGGAGCGGATCGCGATTGTAGGCAAAACTCGCCGACGTTGTGTAAACGTCGAGAAAAGCAAATAACGTTATCGCAACGATCAGTACTGCCGTGACGCTCTTTTGCCATTTATGTTTGCACAATAGCACTATTTCTATAACGACAAACGCAATGATACCAAGTATCGCCACTATCAAAAACAACTCGTACAAACTGAACGGTATCCAACCCAACAACGTGCCGAACACCTTGATCCATACGCGAGAAACAGTAGTCGCAAACCACTCGCATACTTTTGTGTTGAGCGTAAGCAAGTAAAGGACAACAAATACCGCCGCCAAAACGCCGACTACTATCAATCGGCGAATGGACGCGCGCTTGAAATTTTTTTGTTTGGTATGAGATTTGTTTTTCATTTCGTCAAATGTCGAACAGTTTGAATTTGCGTTCCATATAGTCGGAATTGCGTTCTATGTATGTAATTACATCCTTGGCGTTTGCCGAACGTTCGATACGGTTGTCGTCGGATATTATTTTTTTGGAAATTGCGTTTGTGCCGCAAGCAAGTATGTCCGAAACTTCTTCCATTATGCCTATGTTGTACAAACAGGGTTTGTCGGGCTTGCAATATCCAACGTTTTCGAGATTTTGCGCCATGTATTTTTGTCTGTACATATAGTATGGCACGTAGCCCGATTCGTACAACCGCGCCCGCGAGTAGTCCACCATTTTGCTCACGTCCGCGTCGGCAGAGTAATTTTGCTCTTTGAGCGCACTGCCGTGTTTGAGCGCGAGAGTATGCACCGTGATGTTGTCGGGGTTCAATTGTATCGCGCGATCCACGCTGTTACAAAACATTTCCAAAGTTTCGGTGGGCAGACCCGCGATAAGATCCATATTTACGGTAAAGCCGAAACTTTTTGCCAAATCGTACTTTTCGTAAATATCCGTAACGGTATGCTTGCGCCCGATTGCGTCCAATACCGATTGATTGAAGGTCTGCGGATTGATGGATATGCGTTGCACGCCGTGTTTTTGAAAAACATTCAATTTGTCCCTGTCGATCGTGTCGGGACGTCCCGCCTCTACCGTGTATTCCTGCGGAACAAAATCGATACAAGACAGTATCTCGTCCAATTGCGTTGCGCCAAGCGAAGTGGGCGTTCCTCCCCCGAAGTAGACGTTTTTGAGCGATATTCCGCGTTGCTTGGCGAACTCGATTGTTTGCGTTATATCCCGCTTCAACGCCTCTACGTAGGGCGATACGTACTTTTTGAGGCGGTCGATTTCGCCGCTCGTAAAGGAACAGTAACTGCACCTGCTTACGCAAAACGGCACGCCCACGTACAGATCGGCGCAACCCGAACGGTGAGTACGCAAATCTCCCTGCGTGCGCAAAATATCAGCCACCAAATTTGTTTTGTCCTCGGAAACTCCCAACAATTGCACAAAAGCCTTTTGCCAATCCATTCCCTCGCGCTGCAACTGCTCCGCGAGTTTGGTCGGGCGTATTCCTGTAAGACTGCCCCACGGCATTGTTTTGCCCGTTACCGCCGTCATCAGATTGTAAACGGCGATCTTGGCGTAACGCTTGCGAAGCCGTGCGGTTTGCAACTTGTCGCAACCGCTTGCGTTGACAAATTCCGTGTGCGATATGCCGTATGCGGTCGCCACATAGCGGAAAGAACTATCCGAGCGTTCTTCCGTAACGCAAATATCTGCACCGTCGGGTTCGGAACAGAGTTCCGCGTCGTCAAAAAACAGTTTGACAACGTCGTGTATCTCCGTAGGATAGCAAAAATCGGTGTACAAATATCTCATTTCAGCCCTGCGTGCGGTAGACGTTGATAACCGCGGGGATCGCCAACAGTCTGTTCATCAGTTGATTGGTTTGGTCGTGATTGGAAATTTCTACGGTAATCGTCGCTATCGCGTTGCCCTTGCGGTCCTTGCGCGCGTTGATGGCGACAAAGGATAAACCCTCGTTGGTAATAACTTTGGTTATTTCGGCAAAGACGCCGCCTTTGTCCTCGGCAATAATTTCGATAGTAACGGGGAAAGTCGCTTTGCCGTTTGTGTTTGCCCACTCGGCGTGCACGATACGCTCCGACTCCATATTTTTGATCATGGGACAGTCGGATCTGTGAATACAAACGCCTCTGCCGCGCGAAATGTATCCGACGATCTCGTCGCCTGGTACGGGCGAACAACAGCGGGAAAATCTGACCAAAAGGTCCTCCTCGCCCTTTACTATCACCGAGGTTTCTCTGGTTTCGCCCTGCTGACGTTTGCGGACGTTTTGTTGAGTTTTGATCTTGTCCGCAACCGCCTTGTTGGAAACTATCAACTTGATCACTACTTGATTGAGTGACAAACTTCCGTAACCGACGGCGGCGTACATTTCGTCAACGCTCGCAAGCATGTAGCGATCGCAAACGCTCTGTATCGCCTCGGAAGTCAGCAAGTCCGACGGCACAATCCCGCGGTGCTTGATCTCCCTTTCGATCATGGACTTGCCCGTCCGAATGAACTCGTCTTTTAACTCGCGTTTGAAGAATTGACGTATTTTGGATTTTGCGGAGGGCGTTTTGACTATTTTGAGCCAATCGCGAGATGGTCCCTTGGCGTTGGGATTGGTCATTACCTCAACGGTGTCGCCCGTTGTGAGGACGGTATCCAATGGAACGATCTTGTTGTTTATTTTGATGCCCACGCACTTGTTGCCCACTTGACTGTGAATGAGATAGGCAAAGTCCAGCCCCGTTGCGTCCGCGGGCAAAATTTTGACGTCGCCGTTGGGCGTAAACACGTACACCTCGTTTGTGTTGGAAATATCCTTGCGAATGAGGTCCAAAAACTCCGAACTGTCGCGAAAATCGTCGTTGTAGGACAGAACTTCCTTTACCCAGCCGAGTTTGTCGTCCATAGCCGTTGCGCCGCTGACGCCCTCTTTGTATTTCCAATGGGCGGCGATACCATACTCCGCTATCTTGTGCATTTCGTGAGTGCGGATCTGCACTTCTATCGGGTATGAGTGCGTTTTGTAATCCAAAATGACGGTGGTATGCAACGATTGATACATGTTGGGCTTGGGGACGGCTATGTAGTCCTTGAAACGCCCCGGCATTGGCTTCCAGCGGGCGTGAATTGCCCCCAAAACGGCGTA
This sequence comes from uncultured Clostridia bacterium, assembly GCA_947625725.1. Taxonomy (GTDB): domain Bacteria; phylum Bacillota; class Clostridia; order Christensenellales; family CAG-314; genus Fimimonas. The sequence goes on from CANQPI010000012.1 coordinate 4,097, forward strand.
ACAATCCTTGATGGTGTCAACGATAACGCGCACGGCAGTCAAGTCGTACACCTGATCGAGGGTTTTGTTTTGCCGTATCATCTTTTTGTAAATGGAGTAAAAATGTTTTGTCCTGCCGTAAATATCGAAATCTTCGATTTTGGCATTGTTGAGTTCTGCTTTTACCTGTTCGATAAAGGCGTCTACGATCTCCTCTCGCTCCTGTTTTTTGAGGGCGATACCGTTGGAAATTTCCGTATAGGCGGCATTGTCCAGATATTTCAGGCAAAGGTCCTCCAACTCGATCTTGATGGGCGAAATACCCAACCTGCCCGCAATGGGAGCAAAAATATCCAACGTTTCCTTGGCTATGACCTGCTGTTTTTCGGGGGAGAGGTACATCAAACTGCGCATGTTGTGCAATCTGTCGGCAAGTTTGATAAGCATTACGCGAATATCCTTTGCCATGGCAAAAAACATCTTGCGCATGTTTTCCGCTTGTTCTTCTTCCTTGTTGTGGAACTGAATTTTGTCCAATTTGGTTACGCCCGCGACAAGATTTGCGATTTCGTCGCCGAATTGTTTGCGCAAATCCTCGTCGGTGATATACGTATCCTCCACCGTGTCGTGAAGAAGCGCGGCACAGACGGTAGCGACGTCCATACCCATATCGATCAAGATGTCCGCCACTATTACCGGATGAGTGATGTAGGGTCTGCCGCTTGCTCTGAATTGTCCTTGATGCGCCTTGTACGCCACATTGTAAGCGTCCTCGATTTGGCTCACCTCGTGCGGATGATAGTAATGTTTTACTTTGGACAGAAAATTGTTCAAAGTAACTTCTGTTTTTTCCTGTTCTGTATTCATATTATCCCCGTTACCGAAAACTTCTGAAAATATACGAATCGTTTAGATCCCTTTTGACGGAAGTGTCAAATTGCACGGTGTATTTGTCCGCAACCGTTATCAAACGGAGTTCTTCGAAAACACGTATCGCGACAATATACTGCGCATAACTTAGTTTTGACGCCAAATATTTGTCATAGACGCTTTTGATGCTGTCGAAATTGCTTTTTTTGCGCAACGCCGAGTAGACGGCGGCGCAAATATCGCGAGTCATTTCCAGCGCGTACAAGTCTTTGTTGGCACAGTTTGCCGCCACTCGCGTGACGTTAGGCGCAAGAAAACGCGCAAACTTTGGATTTGCAAAATAAACGACGTGTTCGTACCTGTCAAAACAATAATCCCGAACAGGCGACACAACAACGGTACGAGCCGCCGAACCGCCGTCGAAAAATATGTCCACATTGCAATTTTGCAAGTCGTACTCGGAACAATATGCAAGATACGTTTCGTAGTCGTCAAATACGATCGCGGTATTGTCGCCCTTTATCAACGTGGCGACGGTTGCCTCCTCGGCAAAATCCAATTGCCTGTCGGCAAAATTTTTGAGGAGATTCAGTCGGTAAAATTCGTCAAAACACACGGAATTGCACAGGGTAAGATCGTCCAAAATTCCGCAGACGTTTTTGGTGTAGTTGTCCGTTTCCAACGAACACAACAACTGAACGCTCGCGCCGTTGCGTATAAAGGGCGCATACTGTCCGTATTTGAAAAAGCCCTTTACTTCCAAACCGCAAGCAAGCGTCGCCGAAAGGTGCGCGTCCTCTTTGCCAAAGGAATTTGCGGATATGACCGTATCGTGAACATAACATACGATTTTGTCTTGGGGCAACATCGGTTGAAGTTTTTTGCTTAGTTCCAAAACAGTCGGCGCGTCGCAATCTTTGCCCAATTCCACATCATAGTAAGTTGTGCCGTCAAATAACTCCGCGTCCATCTCGCCCAAAATTTTTACCAAAGAGCGTCTTAGTTCCTCGACGCGATCCTTCGCCACGCTAAAACCAACAGAAGCCTTGTGCCCGCCGAATTTTTCCAAACAGTCGCACTTGCAAAAAACGTCGTAGAGGTTGAGCGTGTCGATACCGCGCGCAGAACCGACGTAACTGTCGCCGTCCAACGTCATTACCACTGCGGGAAGTTTGTATTTTTCTTTGTAGCGGGAGGCGACGATACCCAACAATCCGTGTTGCCAATTGTCGTCGTACAAAAACACCATGCGCTCGCGGCAAATAGTTTGCGCCCGACACATTGCGTCCGATTGCGCGACGATTTCGTCCAACATCTGTTTGCGCTGTTCGTTCAATTCCAACAACTTGGATATCTTGGCGTTGTCCGCTTTGTCACGACTCAACAGCACGTCCAGCGCGGCGCGAGGATACCCCACTCTCCCCGCGGCGTTTATTTTGGGAGCAATGCGCATGGATATGTCGCTACATGTAATTTCGGCGCCGCAATTAGACAGTTCGGCAAGCCTAAGCAAACTTTTGTGCCGCATATTTGCCAAACCCAATTTTACCAACGCCCTGTTTTCATCCTGCAAAGGCATGATGTCGCCTATTGTGCCGACGCAAGCCAAATCGCTGTACTTTGCGGCGACTTCCATGCCCGACAATGCCTGAACAAGTTTCCACGCCACGCCCGCTCCCGCAAGATACGGAAACGGATAGCCGAGTTTGGGATTTACGCAAATACAGTCGGGCAAAACGGCGGGCAGTTCGTGATGATCGGTAACGATCACTTCTACCCCCAATTCCGATTGAATTTTTTCAACTTCTTCGGCATTGGATATTCCGCAGTCCACCGTTATCACCAAATCGTAATAGTCGCGTTCAAACGCGCGAAAGACGTTTTCGGCATGCAAACCGTAGCCCTCGTCGCGAGTGGGAATGATCACGTCGTTTTCTACGCCGTTGTCGCTGAAATAGAGGGACAAGATACTGCTTGCAGTCAGTCCGTCGGCGTCGTAATCTCCGTAGATAAGAATTTTTCCGCCACATTCGACGGCGTAATTTATCGTTTCCACGGCGGCAGACATGTTTGCCATTTCCAACGGGGAGTGAAAACTCGCGGTATCGTTGACAAAATCTTCGTAATTGCTTTCGTTTATCCCGCGCGCAACAAGTATTTCGGCAATACTGCGCGAAAGCCCTTTGGAAAGCAGGTAGTTGACGCTATCCTCGTCCGATACATGTCGTTTTGTATATTTCTGTTTCATACTCTGAAAAACACAACAGCCTTCTGAACTAGAAGGCTGTTTGCAAAATTTTTGTTTGTGATTATTTAGCGGCTTTGTTCTTGCCTTTTCCCTTCTCCGCGTCGAAGAAAGGGGACACCATCAACGCAAACAGTCTGTTCAGACCGAATGTCATCACGAAGGATAACACCGCGCCGTACACAAAGACATTTCCGAGAGGCGCAGTAACAAGCGTCGGGATCGCCCACAGGATAATACCCAAAACAAGGAATACCGCGTGCGCGATCAAACTGATGATGTTGGTATCTTTGAAACTTGTGTATCTTGCCCAAGAATAACTCTTTTCTTTGATACGGGTACAAATTTTTTCAAAGGTGAACGCCGTAAAGAACGTCATGAACGCATAGGCAATTATTGCGCCGACCGCCATTGCAACGTTGAATATTTCCAGATGCACAAGCGCGCCGAAAAACATAAATATGCATATCGCCAATGCTTGCGTCAAGATGGGAATAATGCTCAGTCCTTTGTAACGTACCGCAAAATACACAAAACTTGCCAACACTATTGCGCCGAATATCGCAAGGAATATCCAGCCGAGTTTGTTCTCGGTGACTTGCGTGCTGCCTTCCTGAGTCAGCGTTGCGCCGAGCGCGCCGCTGCCGATATAAGCCGCCATTGCCTTTGCGTGTTCGCTACTGGTAACTTCGTTGGTGTAGGCGTAGGTGATCTGCAACTCGTTGCCCGTCCAATATACCCAAGTTTCGACCGTTTCGTCCAAGGCGCAGGTATAGGGCGTTCCGGTAAGCAATTGTTCGTTTGCGATTTCCTTGCCTTCTTTGTTCAGACGCACTCTGCAAAGGTAAAGCGTCGTGTCCTCATTGAGGTAACTGCGCACGGTGGCTCTCCTGAAATGCTCCTGCGTCAAAACAACGCTGTCCGCCGAATAACTCGGACTGGAAGAATAGTCAACGCTGAGTATCTCCACCTTGCCGTTGACGATCACGTTGTTGAGGATCGTCTGAGCGGTAGGCTTGACCTGAGTATTGGTGTTGTTGGATTGCGGTATCTCTACGGTAAGCGTTTCGCTTGCCTTGTCGTACTCCACTCCCGCTCCGTAATAACCGTAAGTTTTGGAAAGGCGGGATTTGATGGATTTGACAACGTTCTCGGCTTCGATATCATCTGCGTCAAACTTTACGCTGTAAGTGGCCTTGACCGAATCTGTAAAAGATTTGCTTTTCTGTATTACGGTAAGCGGCGATTGGTAATAGTCGCCGAAATTGTTTACGTTGAAGTTGGGAATAAAACCGAAAACCCCCAATGTTACCGTGATTGCCAATACTAAGCAAAGAAAAATGGCAACTAAACATTTTTTTGTTTTTACAGTCATAATGACTCTCCTTGACTTTTGCCTGACTTAACTATTCAATTATAATCGCAGTTGACAAAATAGTCAATTGTTTTTTGTTTTTTTTCACCGATATTGGCTCTTTTATTTATATAAATATATATTTCGACGGCGAAACGCGGTGCAAAAAGGAAAGACGGGCAAGCGCAAAAGCCTGTCCGCCTTGATATAGGTATAAAATTTTAGCCGAACACCGCCGCCAAATGCCGCCGCTAAGCGGAACGGCGACTCTTGATGAGCGCGACTACGATCGCCGCCACAAGGGACAATCCGAGGTCGAGCGCAAGTTGTCCGAAATGAATTTGTCCGCCCATGATGGCAAACAACGCCAACGACAACGCCCAAAACAACACCGCGCCGATAGACGCTTTGAGCAAATATTTTTCGTTTTTGACGGATATCAAAGTGCCCAATACCACGGCGATAACTTTGAGTACCTGATTGATGATGGGCAACGCCTTGTCCCCTATGTTGCATAACTTGGCGATCAATGCCAACAGCAATATCCCGATACAGGAAAATACGAGAGAAAGCAAACCTGCCTTGATAGATTGAAGAATTGTGGATTTTCTGACGCTAGTTTCCATAAAAAAACCTCCGAATAACTACTAAATTTTATTCGGAGGTAGTTGTCGTTATTCCAACTATTTGATTTCGTCCACTTCGTCTTCTTTGGCTTTTTCTTCCTTTGCCTGTTGCTCTGCTTCGGGAGAACCGGGAGCGGGGGCAATGGAGTAAATGGCTTGACGAATAAACTGCATTGTCGTTTTGTTGTCGTCCACGCCCGTCAAAAGCCAAATATGAGTTTCGTCCAACTGCACGACCTCGCCCACAATACCGCCGATCGTCGTGACGATACTGCCGATACCGAGCTTGGACATCATTTCTTGCTGACGCTTTTTTTGTTTTCTTTGCGGAAGAACCATCAACAAGATCATGCCGACAAGCAACACGCCGAATACAACGTAAATACCCCATTGACTGAACCAATTCGAAGAAGTTCCGCTATCTGCGGCGGCGCCCTCCTCGGCAAAGAAATTAAGTAATTCTAACATGAAAATCTCCTTAGGCACAAAGCCGTTTTTATTTTACAACCGAACAAAGATAATTTCGTGCGAATTGTATTATTTATTATACAGCACTATTGCAAAAATTGCAATACCTTTCTTTTAGTTGAATGTAAGCGACGTTCAACTTTGCTCTTTTTGATAGTATTTGGCGTAAAATTCCTTTTTGTACTCGGCAAAACCGTCGTTTTTTATCGCTTCGCGCGCGCCTTGTACCAATTTGAGCAAAAAATATACGTTGTGAATGCTTAGCAATTCCGCGGCAAGGATCTCCTTGCAATTTACCAAATGTCTGAGGTACGCCTTGGTAAAGTTGCGGCAACAGTAACAATCGCAGTCGTCGTCCAAAGGAGTGAAGTCCTGCTTGTAAACGCCGTTGCGCACCACGACCTTGCCGTGCGAAGTCATTGCCGTGCCGTTGCGCGCAATTCGCGTGGGCAAAACGCAATCGCACATGTCGATACCGCGTTCGATACCTTCCAGAATGTAATCGGGAGTTCCCACGCCCATCAAGTAATGCGGCATGTTCTCGGGCAAATACGGACGAATGTCGTCCATCATTTTGTACATAACTTCGCTCGGCTCGCCCACGGACAAACCGCCTACGGCAATGCCGCACTCCGCAAACTCGCGCACAAACTTGACGGATTGGACGCGCAAGTCGGAAAACATGTTGCCCTGAACTATCGGAAAAAGCATTTGACTGCCGTTTTGGTGAACTTTTGCACACCTCTCCAACCACTTGTGCGTGCGCGTCATGGCTTGTCGCGCGTAATTTTTGTCGCAACCGTACGTAGAACACTCGTCAAACGCCATGATAATATCCGCGCCCAGATCGTGTTCCGTTTTCATTACGCTTTCGGGAGTAAAAATATGTCTGCTTCCGTCAATATGTGAGGAAAACGTTACCCCCTCGTCGCTGATTTTGCGCAAATCGCCGAGAGAAAATACCTGAAAACCTCCGCTATCCGTCAAGATAGGGCGATCCCAATTCATAAATTTGTGCAAACTGCCCGCTTGCGCGACGATTTCGCTACCCGGTCGCAAATACAGGTGATAGGTATTGGACAGCAAAATTTGCACGCCCAACTCTTTGAGCGTGGACGGAAGCAGGGACTTTACCGTTGCGGCAGTCCCGACGGGCATAAAAATGGGCGTTTGTATATCTCCGTGCGGCGTGTGAAAAATTCCCGCGCGCGCCCCCGTGTGTTTGTCTATGTGTAGTAGTTCGTAACTGAATTGTGACATATTATTCAATGAACATTGCGTCGCCAAAGGAGAAAAATCTGTATTTTTCTTTCACGGCGACCTCGTAAACGCGTAGCACTTCTTCTCTGCTGCACAGCGCGGATACCAACATGATAAGAGTGCTTTCCGGCAGGTGGAAATTGGTGATAAGCGCGTCAACGATCTTGAAACGGTAGGGCGGATAAATGAAAATATCCGTATTGCCCCGTTTTGCTTGGATATGACCCTCGCCGTCGGCTGCGCTTTCCAAAGTGCGCACGCTTGTTGTGCCTACGCAAATCACGCGCCTGCCCTCGGATTTTGCCTTGTTGATAACGTCGGCGGCTTGGGACGAAACCTCATAGTACTCGCTGTGCATGTGATGTTGCGTAACGTCCTCTACCTTGACGGGACGAAACGTTCCCAACCCCACGTGCAACAGCACTTCCACTATTTCCACACCCATATCACGTACTTTTCGGAGCAATTCCTCGGTGAAATGCAACCCCGCCGTAGGCGCGGCGGCCGACCCGTCCACCTTGGAGTAGACCGTGTTGTAGCGCGTTTTGTCCGTCAATTTTTCCTTGATATAAGGCGGCAAGGGCATTTCGCCCAATTCTTCCAAAACGGCTTCGAAAGTTCCGTCGTACTCGAATTGCACAATGCGACTCCCGTCCTCGCCGATACTCTCCACTTTTGCTTTGAGTTTGTCGCCGAAACAAAAAACCGCGCCCGGTTTGGCGATACGTCCGGGTTTCAAAATCACTTCCCAACGGTCAAGATCCAAACGTTTGAGCAACAAAAACTCCACCTTGCCGCCCGTGTGTTCCTTTGCCCCGTAAATACGGACGGGCAGCACTTTGGTATTGTTTACGACAAGCACGTCGCCTTTGCGCAAGTATCGGACTATATCGAAAAAATGCCTGTGTTCGATCGTCTTTGTTTGTCTGTCGTAGACGAGCAACCGCGAACTGTCGCGCGGCTCGACGGGATGTTGGGCGATCAACTCCTGCGGCAAATCGTACCAAAAATCACTCGTCCTCATCATTTGCTCCGTCGGCGAAAATGGCAAGTCTTTCCATATTTTCTTTTGTCAATTTGCGCCCCAAATGCGCATAGGCGTTGGGCATGCACACGCGACCGCGCGGCGTACGCGCCACAAATCCGAGTTGCAACAAATAGGGCTCGTACACGTCCTCTATCGTTGCGGTATCCTCGCCCGTGGCGGAGGCAAGAGTATCCAAACCGACGGGACCGCCGCTGAATTTGTCGATGATCGTCGTCAAAATGTTGGTGTCAACGGCGTCCAGACCCAATTCGTCCACTTCCATTACCTGCATTGCGTGCAAAGTGACGTCGCGGGTCACTTTGCCGTCGCCCAACACTTCGGCAAAGTCGCGCACGCGCTTCAACAGCCTGTTTGCGACGCGAGGCGTGCCGCGACTGCGGCGAGCAATTTCAAATGCCGCTTCGGTTTGTATTTCCGTACCCAACTTGCGAGCGGATTTGAGAACGATTCCTTGAAGTTGTTCGGGTGTGTACGGTACAAGTCGCATCTGCACGCCGAACCTGTCACGCAAAGGCGCAGCCAAGTTGCCCGCTTTTGTCGTTGCGCCGATAAGGGTAAACTTTTCCAACTTGATGTTTACGCTGGTCGCGCTTGGTCCCTTGCCTACGACAAAATCCAAACGGTAGTCCTCCATTGCGGGGTACAAAATTTCTTCCAGACTGCTGTTGAGTCGGTGAATTTCGTCGATAAACAACACCTCGTTTGGTTTGAGTTTGGACAAAATCGCAGACAGATCGAATTTGCCGGGGATAGCCGATCCGCTTGTGACGGTGATAGGCACGCCCATTTCGTTGGCAATGATGTGCGCAAGGGTCGTTTTGCCCAGCCCGGGAGGACCGTACAAAAGCACGTGATCCAAACTTTCTCCGCGCGAAAGCGCAGCCTTGATGTAGACGGACATTGTTTGTTTCACTTTTTCCTGCCCTACGTAGTCTTCAAACGTTTTGGGGCGCAGAATATTTTCCGTATCGCGTTCTTTCTCCGTCAGTGTACTTGTAAAAAACTGTTGTTCCATTGCTTGTCCTTTGTCAGTTTATTCTAAAAGCCATGTTGACCAATTCTTCCGCTGTGGTCGCGCCGAGTTTTGCCGCCGCTTCTACGAGATTTTGCGCGTCGCCCTGCGTTTTGCCGAGAGAGCAAAGTACGGCAACGGCGTTTTGCATTTCTTTGTTGAGAGGCATATCGGGATTTTGCGTTAGGGGAAGCGCGATCTTGTCCACCGCGTCCACCGTAACCTTTTCTTTGAGTTCCAGCACAATGCGCTCGGCAGTCTTTTTGCCAAGACCTTTGATTTTGGTCAGCAACTTGGTATCTTCGTTGAAAATTGCAAGCGCAAGCGCGTCGGTATCCATGCCCGAAAGTATCGACTGCGCCACTTTGCACCCCACGCCCGACACCGAAATAAGCATCAAAAACATGTTTTTTTCTTCGACGGTGGAAAAGCCGAACAGACCGATACCGTCCTCTTTGACCTGCATGTATGTGTACAAACGTTGCCGTTGTCCCAATCGACAATCGGCTTGCGTGTAGGCGGAAACCGCCAATTCGAAACCGACTCCGTTGACGTCTACCGTTACCGTGCCGTCGCCGTAATCGGTCACTTCTCCGTTGATGTAACTAAACATAACAAAACCTCAAATTACTGAATATAAAATTTGTCCGTAAGTCCGCCCGTTTGAATGTGCGTCAAAGCGACAGCCAACGCGTCGGCGGCGTCGTCGGGTCGAGGTACTTTGGAAAGCCCCAAATAGACTTTGACCATTTCCTGAATTTGTTTCTTTTCCGCCCTGCCGTAGCCCGTCATTGCCTGCTTGATTTGCAGCGGCGTGTACTCGTAGAGCCTACCGCAATGATGTACCGCCGCAAGCAACAGCACGCCTCTTGCATGCGCAACGTTTATGCCCGTGGTGATATTGGTGTTGAAAAACAACTCCTCGGCGGCAATTTCGTCGGGTTTGAACTTTTCGATAAGATCCGTCACCGCCTTGTAGATAATTGCAAGGCGCACGGGAAAACTTTCCTCTTTGGGCGTGGTGATAACGCCGTAGTCCACCACCGATTTGCGGTTGAAATCTTCAAAATCCAACACACCGTAGCCCACTATCGCCAGCCCGGGGTCGAAACCGATAACTCTTTTCATAAGCGTGCCTATTAACCTAGAATATAATATATAACAACCAAACGCAAAAGTCAAGTGAAACGCGAAAAGGAGCGTCGGCACACTTGCGCCCCGTAGGGGTCGGTTGCGCGGAGCAATTCTTCCGCTCGTGAAAAAGTCGATTTTCTATTTTCGGCATTGCTGTGGTACAAGTTGTTCTAATCAGAGTTCCGACCTTGTTCACACAGGCGCGAGTGTATCCCTCGCAAAATAATCTGCAACACACTTGCCATTGTAAAAGGGGCACTGAGGGTGTTGCATAACAGAATAATATGCAACAAGCATTATCCTTGTTTCTGGGGAGTGCCGAGGGTGTTGCTCGAAAAATAATCTGCAACGAAAACGCCACACAAGTGGGTTTTGTTCCCCTACTAAATGTGTGGCGTTTGAAGCGAAGCCTTTTTTCGAGCAATGCCCGAGGCACTTAAATAGGGATTTGAGTGAGCGCAGGACGTGTGGACACAACGCACAAGCGGACAAAACTCAAATCCCGTCTGCATAAAAGTGTTTTTTCAAATAAACCCAAGAGGCAATAATTGTAATATCTAGACGGCTTTGACAGTCGAAACTCATCCACCGTCTGACGACGGTCCCCTTCCCTTGCGTCCCCAAGGGAAGGCTTTTAATGCAGTCGCCGACGTTGTTTCCCATTATAATGGAAAGCATTGTTTTGTTGTAACAGTGGCAATCTTTATCTCTAAACAAACAATTCTAATCAGAGTTCCAACCTTGTTCACACAGGCACGAGTGTGTTGCCCGAGTGACAATTGTATTTGGTCAAAAAAATAGGGATTTGAGTGAGCGCAGGGCGTGTGGACACAACGCACAAGCGGGCAAAACTCAAATCCCGCCTGTAAAAAAATTGTTTTCCAAATAGACGCAAGAGGCAATGATCGTAATATTTAGTCGGCTTTGAAAGTCGAAACTCATCCACCGTCTGACGACGGTCCCCCTTCTCTTGCGTCCCCAAGAGAAGGCTTTTAGTGCAGTTGTCAACGTTGTTTCCCATTATAATGGAAAGCAATATTTTGCTATAACGCAAGTACAACTTCGCCTCTCGAATGGAAAACTTTCTCCACAGCAACCAACTTTGTTACGGTGCAAGTTGTCCCAATCAAAGTTACAGCCTTGTTCACACAAGCGCGAGTGTATCCCTCGCAAAATAATCTGCAATGAGTGCCGCACACAAGTAAAAAAATTGCTCTACTAAATCGTGTGCGGCGCGAATGAAGCCTTTTTGCGAGGGATATGCGAGCGCAAAACTTGCGCTTGGTCGGAAAAAGGAGAGGGGCTGTGCAGTTAAAATTGCACAGCCCCGTTTTCACGAGTTTTTCCCAACCTCATGCGCGCAGTCGGAGAAAAAACACAATGAAAAACTAATTGGTAGGTAGAGAAAAAGTTTACCACTCAAATGTAACGCCAACTATAACAAAGTTATTTTTCTGTTTCCAAGGCATTTGAATTTCGAGAATATTTGACGCTTCCGTCAATTCCACTTCCGCATTAAACGCACTACTGAGTTTTCCGTTGTAAGTAGCATCTTCTTTATCTTTTTTGAACGATACTCCGTTTACGGTAAACTCTGTCGTAGTTGCGTCGGCAAACGGGACTATTCTGAAAGTAATTTTCTTAATTTGATGCATTGTAGTAAATGTCGCCGTAGCCGAGTTGTCTATTGCAGGCAAAGCAAAGTATCCGAAACCTTGACCGTTCTTGGAAACGGAAAGATTTGATGCCGAAAAAGCAGTTATTTCTTGTTGCTCAGGCGACCAAGTATTCAATTTAGTAAACATGTCCGATACGGAATCGTAAGTGTAAATATTATCTACAATGCTATTCTCTGTCAGGTTGCCCGACCAATCATATATTATGGTATCTGACTGTCCGTCGCTTACCGTAAGCGTAATTTCGTTTGAAGTAATATTGGCACATCTAACGGAAATTTTCACTTCGCCTGCGGCAACAGCAGTAATTGTGGCTTTGCTCTCGTCGCCCGTTACGGTTGCCTTGGTTTCGTCGGAAGTCAGCCATTCGACATTTTCGAATACCGCATTGGCGGGAGTTATGCTCTTGACCGTTATTTCAACGGAATACGGAACAGTCACTTCCGTTTGCTCCGCCTCGATCTCTATCGCAGTAAGTACGGGAAGTTGCAAAGATTTTATTGTGTTCATTGAAGTTAGCACACTTGCGGAGTAGACACCGTTGTCATTATGCATACTTGCCGCATAAAAAATGATTTGACTGCCGTCCAAACCGCCGTCTGCTTTGAGAGGTATCGTGATACCGTCTTTTTCCAATTGATCGTCTTTTACGGAGCAGACAAGCGTTTTGTCGTCGCTACCGAGCAGAGAAAACTCCCAACCGCCGCTGACTCTCTTAGACCCTGCGGCGACCGTACCTGTGATATAAAATCCATGAGTTTCGTTTGAATCGTCCCCTTTAACATATTGATCGGTGCTCGCGATCAACGCGATCGCTTCGTCAACGGTGATGGGGTCATCTTGCTTTGTACCCTCTCGGTCTTGAATAACTATGGTGACGGAAGCGGACTTGTCGGTGTCCTTAGCCGTTGCGGTGAGCGTGATTGTGCCTGTTTGACCTTTGTAAGTCACACGCCCAAATTTAACCCCAACATAAGAACCCGATGAAAAAGTCACCATGTCTTCTTTGTCAACCGTCCAAACAATGTCCTGCGGAGCATTGGCGGGTTGAACTGTTGCGGTAAGTTCAATAAAATTCTTTTCCACAGGTAACAAGTAAAGAGTATCCCTTTTGGTGTTAAAAGATACTGACTCTACTTCAACGGGAGGAGCGGGAACATATTTTTCGTAATGAATTACAACGGGATTGTTCTCAAAGTAATATTCTTTGGCAAGAGTGACCGCATTGTCATATAAATCGTCAACCTGTCCGTTGTAGTAGTTACCGCCAAGGTAACGTGTTTCGTCGGAATATGTCGCACAGAAAGTATTATATTCTTCACTCCATTTCCATTCGATTGCGTCGTTGCTCGGAGTGTTGACAAGACGCATATTTTTGTATGTACCGTTGAGATATGCTTCGAGGTATTTCTCGCCTATCTTCAAGGTGTATTTGCCATTTTCATAGAGAACGGTAAGTACCGCCACTTTTGCGTTGGAGTGATTGACAATAAGACCACCCTTACTGCCTATATCTCCCGTCACATACCAGACAAGATTGTTGGTTTCGTCCCTCAACACAATGTTATAGTCGCCTGCTTCCAAACCTGCTTGTTCGTGTCCCTCGCACTTGTCTGCGCAGACGGGGTCGGTGCAGGTTTCGTCAAGACATTTGCCGCAAGTTTCGCAAACGTGCTTGCAGACGTGAGGAGTCAGTTTGGGGATCTCTACGGGCTTGCTTATCTCATTCTTGCCCTCGCTATCCGAAAACATCTTGCCGCACACACTGCACTTCCAATATGCCTCGTAGCCTGCTTCTTCCAACGTGGCGTCCTTTTTGCCCACTGCGGTCAACTTGTGACCGTTGGTTGCACAATCGTCTTTGTCGCAGGCGGCTATTACCGATACGAACGTAAACAGCATTGCCAAGACGAGCAACAAAGCAACTAATCTTTTTTGTTTCATATTTCCTCCTGTAAAAAATATTCAAAGCAAATAGCAAAAAAAGTTGCTTTTACTTTGTAAAATCGTTATAAAGTTACACTTTTACGAGTAAATTTATTGAAATTTACCACTCTATATGACAGTGGTAACTCTTTGTAACAGTATTGTACTGCTATTTTGAACAGTTGTCAAGTGGCAAATTGAAAATCAAACTATAATTAGGAAACGAGGTAACGGAAATGTTTACAAAACGGTTTGAAGAATTGCTGAAAGAAACAAATACAACCAAATCGAGAGTGGCGACAAGCACAGGTATTCCGTTGGAAACTATTTGCAATTGGTTCAATCGCGGCAGTCAGCCGACGGCGGATAAACTGCTGAAAATTGCCGATTTTTTTGAAGTAAGCGTTGACTACTTGTTGGGCAGAACGTCCGACATAGGGATAATCGAAGTAAACCGCGAACTCACGTCCGAACAGGAAGATTTGCTCAAATTGTACAACAAAATGTCCTCTAACGAAAAAAGCATGTTGCTGGGCTTTGCCAAAGGATTGTTGGCGTAAAACTCAAAATGAAGGGAGTCAACCGAAAACAGGTTGACTCCCTTGCGATAATATGTCTGTTTGTATGCAAAAAGACTTACTCGTCTTCCTCGTCGGGTAACACCACGTTGTGGTACACTTCCTGAACGTCGTCGTTGTCCTCCAACGTTTCCAACATCTTTTGGAAGCGAGCCAGGTTGTCGCCATCGAGCGTAATCATATTTTGCGGTATCCACTCCATTTCGGCGGAAACAAGGTTCAGTCCGCGCGCCACTACCGCGTCGCGTACCGAGCCCAAAGCGGAAACGTCGCATGTCATCTCCACCATGCCGTCATCCAACGAAACGTCGTCCGCACCCGACTCTATTGCCAACTCGAACGCGCTGTCGTCGTCCAAACCGACAGTATTTTCCGCAACGACAATGCCCTTGCGATCGAACATATAACTGACGCTGTTGGTCGCCCCAAGGTTGCCGCCGTTTCTGTCAAAGGCGTGACGCACGTCGCCCGCAGTGCGATTTTTGTTGTCGGTGAGGCACTCGACTATCACCGCGCTGCCGCCCACGCCGTAGCCCTCGTACGTTATTTCCACGTATTCGACGGCGGACAGTTCGCCGCTGGCTTTTTTGATACTGCGCTGAATGTTTTCGTTGGGCATATTGTTGGCTTTTGCCTTTTGAATGACGTCGTAAAGTTTGCTGTTTGACGACGGATCGGGTCCGCCCGCTTTGACCGCCACGGCGATCTCACGACCGATTTTGGTAAAAATCTGAGAACGCGCCGCGTCGCCCTTTGCCTTTTTGTTCTTTATATTGTTCCATTTGCTATGTCCGGACATATTTACCTCCGTTTGGTTGTTTGTAAAAATATTTGGTACATAATCACGCTTCCCGCAACCGCCGCGTTGAGCGATTCGAAACCGTTTGACATTGGGAGCGAAACGATCTTGTCCGCACGGCAACGCGTACAATCGGACAGTCCGTTGCCCTCGTTGCCGACGACAAGCGCGATTTTGCCGCAAAACGTCGTTTCGAATACGTCGTCGCCTTGCATATCCGCAGCCGTTACCGTTACGTCGCGCAACAAGTCGAACGCTTGCTCGATATTTTCGCACTCGTGCAGACCCACGCAAAAATGCGCCGACATTGCGCTGCGCAGTACTTTGGGCGAATACAGATCCGCCGAATTTGCCGCATATACGTCGCTGAAACCGCATGCCGCCGCCGTTCGAATGAGCGTTCCCACGTTGCCCGGATCTTGCAAGCCGTCCAAAACAAGGCTGTTGCCCGTAGGCGAAGTCGGTTTGTCGGTTTGTTTGCGAACGACCGCAAGCACGCCTTGACCGTTCACGGTGTCGCCGAGTTTGTCGAAAACCCTGTCCGCCACCACCATCCGGTCGGCAAACGAATACTGCTCGGCAACGCTTTGTCTGACGTACACCGCCGCTATATCCGCGCCGTATTTTTGCGCGTCGGTCACAAGGCGGTATCCTTCTATGACGTACAATCCGCTACGCTTGCGATACTTTTTGTCCGCAAGTTTGGCAATTTCGACTATTTTGGGGTTGTCGAATGAAGTGATGATCATTGTACAACAAAACAGCAAAAAGAGCCTGTGAAGGCTCTTGACGCGTCAGTTCAAATGCGCTTTTGCAGTTTCGGCAAGTTGCGCAAAGGTATGAGCGTCGCTCACCGCGATTTCTGCAAGAGATTTTCTGTTGAGGTCGATATTGGCAAGTTTCAAACCGTGCATAAATCTGCTGTAAGACAAACCGTTGGCATGCGCCGCCGCGTTGATACGCGCGATCCAAAGGGTGCGCATATCGCGTTTTTTGAGGCGTCTGCCCACGTAAGCGTAGTTGCCGCTCTTCATTACGGCTTGACGAGCAAGACGGTAGTTGGTCGATTTGAGCCCAAAGTAACCTTTGGCGGCTCTCAAAATTTTTCTGCGTTTTTTTACTGCGTTTACTCCGCGTTTAATTCTCATGACCTAGTACCCTCCTCTTAGTACGGCAACATGCTCTTGACCGTACCGGCTTGCGTCTTGTTGACGTAGGCGGTGCTGCGCAAGTTGCGTGTTCTCTTGGTTGTCTTTTTGCCAAGTTTGTGATTTTTGTTGCATTGTGCGCGCTTTACTTTGCCGCTTTTCAAAACGACAAATCTTTTTTTGGACGCGCTATGAGATTTTTGTTTAGGCATATATTTGTCCTCCGATTGAATTGTTTACTTGTTGTTGAGAGGAGTCAAAAACATTGTGATGTTTCTGCCCTCGGTTACAGGCGCTTTGTCTATCTTGGAAACGTCGGATAGTATATCGGCAAATTTTTTCATTACTTCCACGCCCTGCGCCGCATAAGCCTGCTGTCTTCCGCGCATGCGGATCGTCGCTTTGACCTTGTCGCCGTCTTTGAGGAATTTGCGCGCAATGTTTGCCTTGGTGTTGAGGTCGCCCACATCTATCGTCATGGAAAGCCAAACTTCCTTGATCTCGATGATTTTTTGGTTGCGCTTCATTTCCTTTTCCTTTTTGCTCTGCTCGTACTTGTACTTGCTGTAATCCATCAACTTGCATACGGGCGGAACGGACGTCGGGGCGATTTTGACCAGATCCAAACCTTGTTCGTCGGCGATCTTTTGCGCTTCATAAGCGGAAAGAATTCCGTATTGCTGTCCGTCGTTACCGATTAGTCTAATCTCTTTATCTCGGATTTGACCGTTGATTTGAAGCTCTTTTATAACCGTGTCCTCCTAAAACTACTGTTTTGTTTGATAAATGAGCCAAAAAAAGTGCGGTAACAAACAAAATACCGCACGTCCGCAACACGCAAAAATTGCGCAAAAATCTTTTCGGATAACCGACAAACGCAATTGTCTGTTCGGTGAGAACGGTAGTTCTGCTTGATTACACGACTATTTTAGCAAATATGTATGATTATGTCAACCGATTTTAACCGATTTACGCGCAAAAATACGGCTGCGCCGTCGGGCGCAGCCGCACATACGTTACATATCGTCGGATTTGCTTTCCACTTCGGAAACCAACTTGTTTGCAAGTTCGTCAAAACTCATTACGCCCAAGTCGCCTTTCTTTCTGTTGCGAACGGCAACGGTGCCGCTTTCTCTTTCCTTTTCGCCAAGCACCAACATATAGGGGATCTTTTGCAATTGAGCCTCGCGTATGCGGTAGTTCATTTTTTCGTTGCGATCGTCCACTTCGGCGCGGATTCCGAGCGCGACCAACTTGTCGCACACGAGATGCGCGTAGTCCGATTGATTTTCCGAAATGGGCACGAGTTTGACTTGCACGGGAGCAAGCCACAACGGAAACGCGCCCGCGTAGTGCTCGGTAAGAATTGCGATAAAACGCTCGATACTGCCGAATACGACGCGGTGGATCATGACTGGACGGTGCTTTTCGCCGTCTTGTCCGACATAGGTGAGGTCAAATCTCTCGGGCATTTGGAAATCCAATTGGATCGTTCCGCATTGCCAAGTACGTCCCAGACTGTCCTCCAAATGGAAGTCGATTTTCGGTCCGTAAAACGCGCCGTCGCCCTCGTTGATCTCGTAGGACTTGCCCAATTTTTCAAGAGCGTTTTTGAGCGCGTTGGTAGCCGTTTCCCACTGCTCGTCTGTTCCCATGCTATCCTCGGGACGAGTGGACAACTCCAAATTATACTTGAAACCGAACACTTTGTAGAATTTGTCAATCAAACGCACCACGCCCTCGATTTCATCTTCGATTTGATCGGGAGTCATGAATATGTGCGCGTCGTCCTGCGTAAAACATCTCACGCGCATAAGTCCGTGCAACGCGCCCGACAACTCGTGGCGGTGAACAAGTCCCAACTCCGCCATGCGCTCGGGCAAATCGCGGTAACTGTGCGGTTTGCGCTTGTACACCAACATTCCGCCGGGGCAGTTCATGGGCTTGATGGCGTAGTCCTCGTCGTCGATCTTGACAACGTACATGTTGTCTTTGTAGTGATCCCAATGACCGCTGCGGTGCCACAGTTCTTGGTTGAGGATCATCGGAGTTTTGATTTCCTCATAGCCGGCTTTGGCGTGTTCCTTGCGCCAAAAATCTTCCAAAAGGTTGCGCAAGATCATGCCCTTGGGGAAAAAGAACGGAAAACCCGGACCTTCGTCAAAGATGTCGAACAAATCCAATTCTCTGCCCAATCTGCGGTGATCGCGACGTTTTGCCTCCTCCAAACGAACAAGGTACTCGTCCAACTCCTGCTTCTTCTCAAATGCAGTGCCGTAAATACGCGTCAACATCTTGTTTTTTGTGTCGCCGCGCCAATATGCGCCCGCAATGCTTGTAAGTTTGAACACTTTGAGTTTGCCCGTGCTGCTCATGTGCGGTCCGCGGCAAAGGTCAACGTATTCGCCCTGACGGTAGATGGATACCGTTTCGACGTCAAGTTCGCTAAGTATCTCCACCTTGTAATTGTCGCCGCGCTCGCGGAAAAATTCTATCGCTTGGAGGCGCGGCATTTCCTCGCGCGTAATGGGAAGATCCTCTTGCACTATCTTTGCCATTTCCTTTTCGATACGCTCCAAGTCCTCGGGAGCAATCACTTCGCCCTCGAAGTCTATATCGTAGTAAAAGCCGTTCTTTATCGCGGGTCCGATAGCGAATTTGGCGTTTTTCCATATACGCGAAACGGCTTGCGCCATCAGGTGCGCCGTGGAGTGACGCAACACTTCCAAACCCTCGTCGTTTTTGAGCGTGAACACTTTGAAGTCGCAATCGCCGTTTATTACGCGCGACAAATCGCACATTGCGCCGTTGACTTGCGCGCACACGGCGTTGCGGGCAAGACCCGCCGATATGGATTGAGCGACTTCCAGACAAGTCGGATCATGATCGAATTGTTTGATACTGCCGTCGGGCAGTTTGACGTTTACAGACATATTAGCCTCCTGTTTTGTAAAATAAAAAAACCTTACAAGTTGACAACAACTCATAAGGACGAAAAAATTTCCGCGGTTCCACCTTATTTTACGGCAATGCCGTACGCTCGTTTGCCTTGTTACGCCAAGGTCGCGCGCCAGATCGAGTGGTATTTTGCAATTTCGTTTGCGACAATCGCAGCATCTGTCACTCTCTGTAAAACTACCTTTGCAAAACGTATCTCGAAATACAGCGTATTTTGATAGTCAAATTGTAGTCCCGAGAAAAAAATATGTCAACTGTTTTGCGAACTTTGCAAACAATTTTTTTTTGCGTTTTAATGCACGGAAACATACTCCGTATCGAACAGCGCGTCCAACATTTCGCAAAATTCTTTACAGGGCGGAACTGTGTGGTACACCTTTACTTTTTGCGGTTTCAGATACAAAACGTTGAGCATAACTTCTTCTTCGACGTCGAAATTTTTTGCCAAGGACGCGACGGGTTCCAACACCTTGTCGGACGAACCGTACAGCACAAAAGAATTGCCGTCGATACTTACCGAAAGTTTCTTGACTTTGCAGGGAGTCGATTCCAACAAATACTGCAAAAATTCCACTATCAATTCGCTATCCGACAAAACGTAAAAATTATCGGATACCAACTTGGTTACTTCCTGCCACTTCTTTTTGACGGAACTCAGCCGAAAATTGTAATAGCCGTCCAAACAAAGCGTTCTGTCCACGTCCAGAATACGCGATACCGCCTGTCTGTCGTAGTCGTTGTCGAAAATGCAAATCGTGTTTACCAATACGTCTTGAAAAAAATTGCTTTTGCGTACGCCCAAAAGTTTGCGTACAAAAATATTTTTGTAACCCAACGTGAGTGCTTGCGATACCGCGTCGTTTAACTTTCGTCTTATCTGAAAGCGGTATGTGTCGGCGCAAGCCAAACTGAAATAATTCCTCGTATCTTCGTTCAATTCCGATACAAGTCCGTCCACTTCGTTGATTGCGGGTTCGAGTTGGTCTTTGACGTAATTTAACAAATGCGCGTTTTCTTTGACTATGCTGACTGTTGCTTCGTACATAGTTGTAGTTTATGCAACTTTATTTTTTATTATTTTCAAGCGACAAATATTGCAAATTTGCTCACGACAAACAGCCTTGACGGGACAAACGTTGCAATATGCTTCGTCAAATTTTTAGACTTCGCGTCCACTCCTTGTCCTCGTCGCTCACGCGAAAGGAATCGCGCATCTTTTGCAAAGCCTTGTTGTAGGTAAATTTGTCGAGTACCTTTCGCCCGTCGTTTTCCATAAAGGCGATCGTTTTATCTCGGCACTTGACAATTGCCGTTGCGACAAGCCATGCCGCGCCCATATCCACATAGTAATGTCCCCACTGCGTGACAACGGACAACTTGTCGAATATTTGCCCGATATGATCGTCGTCGAGATAAGCGATCAAATTTATCATTCCGTAACGACAAACGAAAGGCGTCGAACAGGAGAACATATCGCAGAAAAATCGGAAATAGCGTTCTCTCTCGGCTGACGAAACTTTGACTGTGGACGAATCGCAAACCGCCCAATTCTCTATCGTTTGCGCGAATGCCGACAGTTTGGGGGCTTTGTCGCAAAATGGCAATTTGCATGACGAAATCACTATGCCTTTGAGCAGATCCGTTTCGTAATATTCGTGCGTGGGAAAGGACTCCGCGTCCTGCACGGAGCAATTTTTTGCCAAACGCCGAACAAAAGGCAACGTGCAACCGATTGCGGGAACACTGCTATTGATTATTTTGTTGTTGAATCCGGCAAGTTTGCTATCGCTGTTTTGCCGCAATAATTCCAACGCCTGTTGATAAGTCATAACTCTCAAAAAAAATTCCGAACGCAAAACAATGCGCTCGGAAAAATATCTCAAAAAAAAACTATTTTTGCTGTTCTTCGATATACTTGACGATCGCGCCGACGGTAACAAGTTCATTAGCCGCTTCGTCGGGTACTGTAATGCCAAAGTTGTCTTCGAGGGACATCAGCAATTCTACCATATCCAAACTGTCTGCGCTCAAGTCCTGCACTATGTTCGACTCCGGCGTGATTTTGCTCAAATCGTCGATATTAAGAGATTCCGCAAGAAGTTTTTGCACCTTTTCAAAAATCATTGTTATTTCCTCCTATGTGGATATATTATAATACACAATCGTCAATCTTTCAAGCATTTTGACAAATTTTGTGTGCGACTCATACAATTTAGTATGAAATGCTGTAACAACAACGGAAGATATCTCAACGAACAGACTTATCTGGATACTGTTTGCAATTTGAAACGCTACGGTTGCGGATGCGCGCCGCCCGCCCGTCCCTGCAAAAAATACGGACATTGTTTTGAATACACTTACCGTTCCGAACGGGGCAAACTTACGTTGCGCTGCGACGAAAGATCAGCCGGAATAAACGTGGAAGTCAACTTTCCCAAACCGCCCTGCAACTAAAAAAAGACTGCAAAACGCAGTCTTTTTTTACAAATCGTCGGCGTCCTGTACAGGATCCGCGTATTTGCCCCATCCTATGGGGTTGCCCGTGTAACTCCCCTGTGGGTCGCCTTCTTCCTCTTGCTCAGAGGACTTTCTGTTGCGTTTGTTTCCGCCGCAGCAGTTGGACGTTTTGCTCTTGCTGTTGCTGCAACCGCTTGTTTTTGCGTTGCTTGCGGACTTGCCGGTTGTGTTCTTTGTAGATTTCATTTTTTCTACCTCCTAGTACAATTGTGTCCAAACGCGCGGAAACTATACGCTGCGACCAACTTTTGAAATTTTTCCGTGCGTTATATGCTCTTTATTGCTTTATTTGCGGAGTTTTGTGCGACGAGAAAAAAGATTTTTCGCCCAAATATTACAAAATACTAATTACAAAACGCATATTTTCTTTTGCAAATAATTGCAATAATTTTCGAAAAAATATAAAATATAGCCATGAGTGAAGAATTGAACAATACGGAAGTCGGAGTACGCTCCAAGGAATACAAAAATTATTTGAACGCCGTGATAAACGAATACAACTCAAACGGCAGGAAAACCGTTTTGATAACCTGCGACACGTTTTTCCCAACGGTAGACGGAGTCGTAATGGTTATGGACAACTATGCCAAACGTCTTTCTCGGCACATGAACGTAATGATGTTGGTTCCGGATTTTAAGGGTAAAGTGTGTCTGAAAGGATACCCCGTCATAGGCGTAAACTCGGGTTATTCCGAAAAATTGCACAATCAAGTCCCTCTGCCGTTGTTCGACGTGCGTACCCGTCGATACCTCAAAAAATTGCGTATCGACATAATTCACTGCCACTCTCCTTTCACCGTAAGTCGAGTTGCAATGAGTCTGCATCGCAAGCGTAAAATTCCTTTGGTAAACACCTTCCACAGTCAATACAAGCAGGACTTCGAAAAACAAGCCAAGGCGTTCGTTCCGCTGCTTATGCGTTATATTATGCGTTGCTACAATTGCAGCAACGAAGTTTGGACAATGCATTCCGCCAGCCGAAACACTTTGATAGACTACGGTTACAAGGGCAACATTTTGCTGTTTCCCAACGGAACAAGTCTTATGCCGCCCGTTGACTACGAATCCGAGCGCAAAAACGCCCGTAAAAAATACGGCGTTGACGACGATACGGTTTTGTTTGTATTTGTCGGAAGATTGGTTACGCAAAAAAATATTTTGTTTGTCGCCGACGTGCTGTCCGAACTCAAAGCAAAAGGATTGAAATATTCCATGCTTTTTGCAGGCGACGGACCGGACAGGGAAAAACTCGAAAAGAGGCTGGCGGAAAACGGATTGGAAAAAGTTGCAAAACTTTTGGGTCAATTAAGTCAGTCGGAATTGGCAGAGTTGTATGCCGCGGCGGATATGTTTCTGTTTCCTAGTTTATACGACGTATCTTCTCTTGTTCAGGTCGAGGCGGCGTCACGCTACACTCCGACTGCTTTCGCAGAGGGAAGCGTCACTTCCTGTACGGTCACAGACAATGTAAACGGATATATTTTCCCTGCCGACGTTCAAAAATTTGCCGACGCCGTTTTCCAAGCGGTGAACGACAAACAAAAACTTGCCGAGATCGGCAAAAATGCGTACCGAGATTTGTACATAACATGGGACGAAATTGTGGAAAAAGTTTATCAACGGTATATGCAACTGATAGAAGAAAACGAACGACTAAACAAAAAAAATTGACGGTTCAACAATTCCCCGAGCAAAACTCTCGGGGAATTGTGTTACATCCCTACGATATTCATTTGTTTTTTTGCACGCAGTCTGCCTGCGATTTTTATTATCATAGTTACTATCAAGCCCAAAATCAAATACAAATAATAACTGTAAATACGCCACACCATCATGCAGGTAAAACTTGCGCCCGCAACCGTCACCAAAACCTGTCGGAACAAGCCGTAAAAAGTTCCGTCTGCCGCGCCCGAATTGCCCGGGGTAGGGATAAATGTGATCGCGCAATAGATAAAGAACGTTATGCGCGTGACTTCAAACCACAACTCCCACGAGGGAGTCCAACCGTATTTTACCAAAGCGTCGGGAAACAGCAACAAAGCGAAATACGGCAACGAACATTGAGCGATATTGTAGAGCAATGCAAACAAAGTTCCAACGATCAAAACACGCTTGGACTTGAAAATGATCGCCATGTTCTTTTTGTTATTGTCTATTGCGGCGTTGCCTTTTGCGATCCAACCTTGCGGATTCTTGCAAATTTTCATTTTGGCAAGCACTTTGACGCCCCATTCTATAACGCGATGTCCCGCTTTGGGGAAAAAAGAGAATATCACCAAAAACAACGGCACGGCGATATAGAATACCGCTCCGACATAAGCGACGATCTGTATTGACAAAGGCACGATTTCGACGGGAACGCCCACGCAAAAGCACACTATTGCGCACAACACAAACGTAAACTGCGTCAAAAACAGCGAGCCTATGGGTATTGCGCCTGCCGGTCCGCCAGGAACACCGTGCTTTGCGAGGTAATAAATTTGAAACGGTTGTCCGCCCGAACCGAGCGGCGTCACATAATCATAGAATTTGCCCAATACGGCGCAGTTGAACGCAGTGCCGAATTTATATTTGCCCGTTGTTTTGCGGATCATGAAAAAAAGTTTGAGCGTTTCCAAAAATATCGTTGCAAAAAACAAGCCCAACAGTACCAGCAAGTAGTACCATCTGCTGCCGATAAGTTGAAACACCCTGCCTACGTCTACGTCCTCGCCGGAAAAATCCTTGACTGCGGTGTATATGATTATCGCTGCGATAATCGCTACAAATGCGACCGTCGCAACCGTTTTCCAAATACGTTTGCGCGCGGGATCTCCCTGCGATTCCGTCGGAGATACCGTTTGCGAATCGGATGGATTTTGAGCGTCGCAATCGTTTTGCGATTGTTGTTCCGCGGTAGTTCCCGTTTGCGCAACGTCAACTGTTTTTTGTTCCGAATTGTTCATTGATCCTATTGTAAAACATTGTGTTCCGTTTGTCAAATAACGCCGAACACGTTGTTTGATTGTTGTTGCAAATACGATATTTCGACATTTTTCTTATATTATATTATTCAAAATACACTCCTAAAATACATTATATTAAATTCAAACGTAAGCACAAAATAAATAAGCGCAATCAAAAAGTACCTTTGATGTTTCGAACTTCGAAGGTACTTTTGCAAAATACGGATACTTTGTCTACTACTAAAACTGCGCATTGCCTACCGTCCTTGGGAAAGGCAGTACGTCGCGTATGTTGGACACTCCCGTGAGATACATAACCAAACGTTCGAAACCCAAACCGAAACCTGCGTGCTTGGTGCCGCCGAACTTGCGTAGTTCCAAATACCACCAATAATCTTCTTCTTTGAGTCCCAACTCGCGCATACGTTGCGTAAGAACGTCCAAACGTTCCTCTCTTTGACTTGCGCCGATAAGTTCTCCTACGCCCGGCACCAACATATCCGTTGCGGCGACGGTTTTTCCGTCGTCGTTAAGACGCATGTAGAATGCTTTGATGTCCTTGGGGTAATCGGTAACAAACACGGGACCGCCGACGATCTTCTCCGTGAGATAACGCTCGTGTTCGGTCGCTATGTCGCACCCCCATGACACGGGGAATTCAAATTCGTCATTGTGCGGAGCAAGCAATTCTATCGCCTTGGTGTAACTCATGCGTTCGAAACGGGAGTCAACGAGTTTTGTCAACCGCTCTTTGAGTCCCGTATCCACAAAAGCGTTAAAGAACTCTATTTCGTCGGGGCAACTGTTCAAAACGTAATTTATTACGTACTTGATCATATCTTCGGCAAGTTGCATGTCGTCGTTGAGATCGGCAAACGCAATTTCCGGTTCGATCATCCAAAACTCCGCGGCATGTCGCTGAGTGTTGGATTTTTCCGCGCGGAAAGTAGGTCCGAAGGTGTACACCTTTCCAAACGCCATAGCGTAAGTTTCCACATTGAGTTGTCCCGAAACCGTCAAATTTGCCGGTTTGCCGAAAAAATCTTTGGAATAGTCCGTTTTGCCGTCGGCGTCTTTGGGCAGGTTGTCCAAATCCAACGTCGTCACCTTGAACATCTCGCCTGCGCCCTCGCAATCGCTTGCGGTAATGATGGGCGTATGAACGTACACGAAACCGCGACTGTGGAAAAAACTATGCAAAGCAAAAGCCGCTTCGCTACGCACTCTCATAGTTGCCGATATGAGGTTTGTGCGCGGACGTAAGTGGGCTATCTCACGCAAAAACTCCACCGAATGACGCTTTTTTTGCAGCGGATAGTCGGGGGTAGATCTGCCCTCGACCGTAATTTTTGTCGCTTTTACCTCCAACGGTTGTTTGTTTTGCGGCGTGAGCACGACCTTGCCCTCCACTACCAATGCGGAGCCGACATTGAGGTGGGCAATTTCCTCAAAATTGTCTATTTGACCTTGTTCAAAGACGATTTGCAAACTCTTGAAACAACTGCCGTCGTTCAGTTCGATAAAACCGAAAACCTTGGAGTCGCGCACCGTTTTCGCCCAACCGCAAACGGTGACATGCTTGTCGGCGTATTCCTCGGCGCATGCAAAAAGCGTTTTTATTTGCAATCTTTCCATATATCAGCCTCTCATTTTGCGCAAAAACGGCGGGATAGACGGGTCTTCTTCGACGGTGACGTTGCCCGATATAGTCGGTTGCTCGCGAGTTTGTTGCGGTTGCGCATAGCCGACAGAGGGTCTTGGCGCTTCCTGCACGGGATCGCGATTGGCAAGCGGCGACTGAGCGTTAGGTTGATTGACCGCATTGGAACGTTGTATGTTGGTTGCCGCAACGTTAGTTGCCGCCTCGCTGCTGAAAAATGCCGCCCGATCGTCGCCTTTGCCCGAAAAGCCCGTCGCAATCAAAGTGACCTGAACTTCGTCTTTCATATCCTCGTCAAATCCGACTCCGAACAACACGTTGGCGTCGGGCGAGATCACCTGTCGGACAAGATCCAAACCCGTAGTTACTTCATCCAACGACAGATCTTCACCGCCGCGGAAATTGACGATCAAACTAGACGCGCCCTGGATGGTCGTTTCCAACAACGGTGAGTACACCGCTTTGCGTATTGCGTCGATAGTTTTGTTTTTGCCTTTTCCTTCGCCGACGCCCATGTGCGCCATGCCGCTGTTGCGCATAACGCATTTGATGTCCGCCAGATCCAAATTGATACGACCTTCCTGCACGACTATATCCGTTATGCCGCGAATGCCCTGCAACAAAATTTCGTCCGCTTTGGCAAATGCGTCCATGATGGAAAAGTTTTTGTCGCGATTGAGTTTTTCGTTTTGAACGATCACCAACGCGTCTACGTTTCCTTTGAGGTTTTCGATACCCATCTCCGCATTTTTCATACGGCGAACGCCCTCGAAGTTGAAAGGTTTGGTAACGACCGCTATGGTCAATATTTCCAATTCCTTGGCGATTTGCGCAACAACGGGGGCTGCGCCCGTACCCGTGCCGCCGCCCATTCCCGCGGCGATAAACAACAGATCCACGCCTTGCAACGCGGCTTGAATGGTTTCCTTGCTTTCCAATGCCGCCGCCTTGCCGACTTCGGGATTTGCGCCCGCGCCCAAACCTTTGGTAAGTTTTTCGCCTATGTTTATTTTCCTTGCCGAAATTTTGTTAAGCGCCTGTTTGTCGGTGTTGAGTACAAGATACTCGACGTTTTTTATGCCCGCCTTGATCATGCTGTTGACGGCGTTGCCACCGCCGCCGCCGACGCCTACTATCAAAATTTTTGCCAAACCGTTATCGTTGAAATCCATTAGTTATCTCCTTTGGTTAATTTTTTGAAAAAAGAAAGTATTACGCTTTTGTTTTTGCCTGCGCGAATCGCCTCGTAAATCAAGCCGTAACCTGACGTGTATTCGTTTCGGTTGGTTTGCGGATTAAGACTGCGATACAGTCTTACGGGTTTTTGCAACGTATGAGCCAAACTGTCCACGCCACCGCGCAAATACGCCAAACCGCCGCCCGTCAAAATGATAGGCGTGTTGGAGGGGATCTCCTTGTCGCACATGTCGAAACTGCGCATAACATACTGCCCGATTTGAGCGATACGGGCCTTTATCACTGCATTTGTTTGATTGGCGTCTATCATTCTGCCGCCCACCGCGTAAGCGTCGCTCGGTTTGACTTCCAAATTCAAATTGACCTTTTCCAATGCGGACAGAGCAAAATTGAAGTCGCACCCGAGAACTTGACACAAATCGCTTGCCAGATAACCCGAGCCAAGCGCAAACGTCTTTTGAAACAGCAAACCGTTGCCGCCGCACAGCGAAACGTTTGTTGTGATGTATCCGATATCGATAATTATGGAATACCCCTCTTTGAGCATGGAGTTTGCAATAAAACAGGATTGGGCTTCGCAACCGTTTACGTAATGCACTTTGGTTATACCCTTTTCCAACAAAATGGGGGCTACCGTGTTGCGAAAATACTTTTTCATATAAGAAAACGAAATCAACCCGGTCAATTTGTTACCGATACTGCCCACCGCGTCTGTCGTTTTGATCGCGCCGTCGATAATGAAATACACCGGTCTGCCCGTGAGCGGAATGTAGTCGTCCCCCGCCTTGTAAATATCGGCTTTTTTGACGACGTCCTCTACGTCGTCCGCGTCGATTTTCTTTTTGGAGTGAAAAGTCAGCGAAGCCTCGTTTGCCACAAGCGCGCAAAACGCGCCCGGAACGCCCACGTAAATTTCCTTGACGCTCGCTTTCATTTTGTTTTCCACTTGTGAGATGGCTTGCGTTATCGCCCCCTCCAACAAGTTGGGTTCGTACCACTCCTTGTCGTCAAATCCGCTATAAGCGGACTGCCCCGTTGCTTTGATTACAAATTCGCCCTCGTCCGACACCTTGGTCGCAGCCATACAGGTAATTTTGCCCGAGCCGAAATCCAAAATCGTCACAAAATTGTTTTTCATAAGTTCCTCTCGACTGACTTTGTCCTATTTGGTGGTTGTGGTTATGTTGCCGTTTTTCTGAATTACGACCGTGTAGTTGTCGTCATGCAAATTTTGCTTGTCGTTGTAGTAAACGCTGAAACCCTTGATCAATCTTTCCGTAAGATTTACATCCGGACTTTGCACTTTGATCGTTCCGCCCATTTTGGGAGTGATCAGCATGTTGTCGTCGCCGTCAAAGCCAAACACGTTCGATTCGCCCAAAACCGCAGTCATGTCCTCAATGTCTACATTGCACTGCCATATAGCAAGCGTCGCCTCTATCACCCGATCCAAACGGTCGTTGTTTTTGCCGTCTGCAAACACCAATTCTTTGCCCACTTCGTTTTGCGAAAAAGTCGTAGACGTGGAAAACGCAGACGTTATGTCTATCACGGAATTTTCGGTGGGATTGGCTCTGCGCCCGAACGAATCGACGTAAATATCTCCGTCAACGGATTTGATCTTGGCAATTGCTTCGCGACGCACGATATGCACCACCAACATGCTGGGCATTTCTTTGACTACGGCAAACGCGTGCCACTCTCCGAAATTGTCGTTGAGTTTCTCCATCAAATTTGTTTTGTTCAAAAAAACAATGCTCTTGCCTTTGGCAAAGTTCAGCACGTCGCTCGGCGCAATGCCGCCGTCCTGCGGCGCCTGGATCTGCTTGCCGGAAAAATCATGGTAGACCAACTTGACCTGTTTTACCGTCAGTACGGAAGCCAAAATCACCACGACCACGATAAACACCGCTACTATCGCCAAAGAGATGAGAAGTTTTTTACTTTTCACGTGTAACTCCCTTGACAACTACGACTGCTTACAGCCCTTACGACTGAATATCAGCCATATTACGCCAATTATAATTAACTAAATTATAACTCTAAAACGCGCGGCAGTCAATAAATTAGTATAATAAAAAAATAATAAGTCGCGATTTTTTGTTTGCCTTTGAGCGAAAAAGGAGCGCAAGTTCGCCCCTTTGTTATCAATTTTGCAAGTAAATGTTTCCGCCGAGGGAACTCAGGTTGCCCGCCAAATCGACATACCCTCTGTTTATGTGTTCTATCCCGCCGACCCTGCTTTGTCCGCTTGCCGCCAATGCCGCGATAACCAAACCCGCGCCTCCGCGAAGATCTTTCGCCGCCAAATTTGCTCCGTGCAAATCGCCTCCGCGCACCGTTGCGACGTTGCCGTTGACGGTTATATGCGCGCCCATTTTGTTGAGTTGCTCGGCATTGTGCGTCAATCGGTTTTCGAAAAGTTGCTCGCAAATAATCGTTTCGCCGCTACAACAGGCCGCCAGACTCATAACAAGCGACTGCATATCGGTGGGGAACAACGGATAGGGCGCAGTTACGATCGTACCGTAATCGGACGGGTGTTTGTCGGATCTCAGGTACACTTTGTTTTCATAAACTTTAACGTCAAACCGCTCCTGCAAAAGTTGCAAAAACGCACGCAAGTGATCGGGATTGCAATTGGAAACGACCCCTTCTCCAAGAGTTGCCGCTATCGCCGAAAGGTAGGTTGCGGCGACTATCCGATCGGGAATGACGTCAAACTCGGCGCCGTGAAGCGAACGCACGCCGTTAACAACGATACGATCTGTACCGACGCCGTCTAGTTGCGCGCCCATTTTTATCAACAATTGTTCCAACGCCGCCACTTCCGGTTCGATCGCGCAATTGCGAATCACGCTTTGACCGTCCGCCAAAACGCAAGCGCAAAGCAAATTTTCCGTTGCGCCGACGCTTGCAAACCGCAAGGTATGATCCGCTCCGTGCGGCTTGCCCAAGCAACTGACCATGTCGCCCGCGTCCAAAACCTTTACGCCGAGCGCTTCGAGCCCACGAAAATGTATGTCCATTGGACGAGAGCCAATGGCGCATCCTCCCGGCAAAGGAAGCGCGATTTGATTGTATTTTGCCACCGTTCCGCCCAAAATCAACGCCGAACCGCGCAAAAGCGTTGCAATCGACCTCGGAGCGCAAGTGGAAACCAACTCGCCTTTGATACAGACCGTGTTTCCATCTCGCGACACGGTTTTGCCCATTGCAGAAAGTAGTTTGAGCATGTTTGCCACATCCGCAATGTCGGGACAGTTGTGAAGTATTATTTCGTCGGGAGTAAGCGTCGTTGCTCCCAAAAGCGCCAACGCGCAATTTTTTGCCCCGTAAACGGCAATTTCGCCGCGCAATTTGTTACCGCCGTTAATTATGTATTCCACAATTTGCCTCCCGACCCGTTGTCAAACGCTTGACTTGACAAATTCAACAGTATGCCCATCGCCGTCATAAAAACCACCAAAGAAGTGCCGCCGTAACTGATAAACGGCAAGGGCAAACCCGTCGGAGGAATACTGCCCGTTACTACGGCAAAATTCAACAACGATTGTACTGCCACGACAGCCGAAATTCCTCCCGCCAGATAACAGCGAAATTTATCTTTGGAGTTGACCGCTATACGCACGCCGCGCACGATAATGACGGCGTACAAGGCAAAAACTATCAAACAGCCGAATATCCCCGTTTCCTCTCCTATGACGGAAAAAATAAAGTCGCTCTCCGCAAAGGGAAGAAAACGGTATTTTTGTCTGCTGTTGAACAGACCTACGCCAAACCAACCGCCGCTGCCCAACGCATAAAGCGACTGAATAAGTTGATAGCCGTCGTCCTTGGGAGAAGCCCACGGATCGATAAATGCCAACAGCCTTTGCATACGGTAAGGCTCTGAAATTATCAACAGCGGAACGATCAACGCTATGGGTATCAGCATCAACAAAAAATGTTTCCACTCCATACCGCCCAAAAACAACATGATGATCATCAGCAACGCCATACACATTGTGATGGACATGTTGGGTTCGGCGATAATAAGTCCGCAAAAAATCACCCCAACGCCCATGGGAAGCAAACACCAACGGAATTTGGTCATATCAAAGCGCGACATACACACAGCGCAAAAGAGTACGTATGCAAACTTGGCTATTTCCGACGGTTGCATGGAAAAACTTCCGACGCCTATCCAACGTCGCGCGCCGTAATTTTCTATCCCCAAGCCAGGAACGAAAACCAACGCCAACAGCACGACGGATAGCGCAACGCCCGCGATCCATAGTTTTTTGATAAAATCGACGTTTATTTTGGCCGCAACGAACATTGCCGTGATACCGACTGCCGCCCCTATCGCCTGTTTCATCAAAAAGAAATATTTGTTGCCGTAAGTCAGTTCCGCGGAATAACAACTCGCGCTATATACGAACAAAAGTCCGATCCCCACCAACAAAAGCACGGCAGAGAGCAATATGTAATCAATTTTTTTGATATTCACTTTGAATTTCTTGCACCGCCTTTACAAAGTAATCGCCCCGCTCGCCAAAGTCGTGAAATCGGTCAAAACTAGCGCAGGCATTGGACATCAACACCACTCCGCCGACAGAACGCAATTTTTCAAAACAGTAGCGCACAGCCGTCGCAATATCGTCCGACAAGATTACGTGAACTCCGAATTTTTTGCCGCAAGTTGCAATAGCCGACGCCGTTTGTCCCACCGCAACGACTATCGCGTCTTTACCTTGAATAGATTGAAATATCGGGTCATAACTCTCTCCCTTGTCCGAACCGCCCATTATCAATGCCAACTTGCGAGAAAAACATTTTATTGCGCTGACGGTAGCATGTACATTGGTCGCTTTGCTGTCGTTTACAAACTCCACGCCGCATATCGAAGCGACTTTTTGCAAACGGTGCGGCGGAAAACGGAAATCCGCAAGCGCATTTGTCGCCGCAGTCAAGTCAACGCCCGCGCAATGGCACGCAAGAATCGCCGCCAAAGCGTTTGACAGGTTGTGACGAAGAAATCCCGCTATCGGAGCGGAGTTTGCGCGCAGCGTTTTGTTTGCCGTTCGCAATATCAACATTTCGCCGTCAATATAACAATTTGCACTACGGTCAAATACCGAATAGAAAAGTTTTGCACATTTGCAATGCTCCGACTCTTTGACGGAAAGCGGATCGTCCAAATTGAACAGCGCAAATCCGTTTGTTTGGTGAAGAAAATTGTTACGCTTGGCAAGTATGTAATCATCAAGATCCCGATGGTAGTTGAGATGATCGGGAGCGAGATTTGTAAGCACGCTGACAAAAGGGGCAAACTGCCGACAATCTTTCAACTGAAAACTCGAACTTTCGAGCACGACCGTTTCGTCTTGCGCAACGTCCAACACTTGCGACGAAAAAGGGACTCCGCCGTTTCCCAAAAGTCTGGATTTGACATTACATTTTTGCAGTATGTGATATATCATTTCGCATACTGTGGTTTTGCCGTTGGTGCCCGTTACGGAAATACATTTTCCTTTGCACAGCCCAAAACAGTATTCCAATTCTCCCACTATTTCGCAACCGTTTTTTTCGGCTGTCAACAGCCCTTTTGCAAAAGGCGGAACGCCGGGAGATACGATTACAAGGCTGTTCTCGGAGAAAATTCCTTTTGCGTCTTTGTCAACAGCGTCGTCGTAAATTGTTGCATTTTTACCTAGTCTTTGTAGCATTTTTGCTACACTTTGTCCCGTTTTACCGTTTCCGTAGACTATTATGTCTGTCATATTATTCTCCAAAACACAGCAAAATAAAAGTACTCAGCATTGTAAGCGCGCTGTACAACACGCAAATCCTCGTTTCGCTCCACCGACGTTTTTGCAAATGATGATGGAACGGAGCCATAAGAAAAACTCGCTTGCCTTTGGTCAACTTGAAGTACACGACCTGAATTATTACGGAAACGCTGGACCACACAAACATCAAGCCCACAATGGGAATGAACAGACTCATCCGTGTGAAGATCGCCACGCAAGCCACCATTGCGCCCAACGCCAACGAACCGGTATCCCCCATAAACATCTTGGCGTCGTTGCAGTTGAAAAGCAAAAACGCGGCGAGCGCGCCGACGCATATATAGCACAGCGTTACTATATCCTGCGTTTGGTTATAGGCATAGGTGTCGCCCAATGCCATCAAGGAAACGAGTTCTCGTTGCAAAAGCAATATCATTCCGACAAGAAAACAAATTGTCGTGCTTGTTGCCAGACCGTCTATTCCGTCCGTCAGATTTACGCTGTTGGTGCAAGCAAGGTAAATGAATATTACAAGAGGAATTATCCAAAATCCCACTGAAACCTGCTTGTCCGTAAAAGGAATTCGAAGTTTGTCCCCAACGGATATTTCTCCGTAGACAAATACCGCCACCAATACCGCTATCGCAAGTTGAACGATTATCTTTTGATAAGCGTGAAGTCCCATATTGTGTTTGTATCGGATCTTGATGTAGTCGTCCAAAAACCCCACCACGCCGTAGGCAAAAAACACTGCCACAGCCACCGCGGTAGCGCGTAAATTCCAATTGCAAAAGATCGCCGAAACAAGCGCGACGCAAAGAATAAAGGCGATTCCGCCCATTGTGGGCGTTCCCTGCTTGCCGTTGTGTTCGGTAACGTATTGCAAAATTTCCTGTCCCGCCTTGAAGCGACGAAGCAACGGCAGCAACATTCCGCATAGCAACAAACAAACGGCAAACGACGTCAAAAAAGATACTGCCTGCATAGTTCCCCCCGAAATAATATGTACTCTACTCCACTCTCAAAAGATTTCGCACCACTTCGATATCGGAATAGGGAAACTTTCGTCCGCGTATTTCCTGGTATTCTTCCGCTCCTTTGCCGAGTATTGCGACGGTATCCTCGCCCGTAGCGACGGAAAGGGCGTATTCTGTCGCCTGAGAGCGATTGAGAATTATTTTGTATTTGCACGTCAACGCCTCCGAAACGTCGCGCGCTATCAATTTGGGGTCTTCGAAACGCGGATTGTCGTTTGTAAGAACGGCAAAGTCGGCATAACGAGAAACGATTTGCGCCATCAAAGGTCGCTTGAATTTGTCGCGATTACCGCCGCAACCGAATACCACGACAAGTTTTCCCTCGGTAGTACGCCGCAAAAACTCCAAAATGTTTCCTACGCCGTCGGGAGTATGAGCAAAATCTACGACTATACGCGCGCCGTCCGATCGAATGACGGTTTCGTTGCGTCCGCTGACGCTCTGCACATCGGCGATCGCCGAAGCGATCGTATCCACGTCCACTCCCAACACGGAGGCGCAAGTTGCCGCAGCCAAGGTATTGTAAACGTTGAACAGCCCCGCCAAACGGGTAACTATCAACGCCTGTTGCCCGAACAGTTGCACGCGATAATCGGTCTGCTCTTTGCCAATCCTGACGTTTGTCGCCTGTACATCCGCTTTGTTGTTGATACCGTAGGTGGCGGACGGCAAAAGCGAGGCGATCTCGACGCCCAACTCGTCGTCGGCGTTTGTAACTACATTTTTGACATATTTTGCGTCAAAAAAACTCTTTTTTGTGGCGGCATAGTTTTCCATAGTGTGAAAAAAGTCCAAATGATCTTGCGAAAAATTGGTAAAAATCGCCACCTCGAACTTGATCCCTTCCATCTTGCGCAAGGCAATAGCGTGTGCGGAAACCTCCATCACCGCAATGTCCACTTTGTTCAGATACATTTGACGAAACCACGAATGCAACTCGATAGGGTCGGGCGTCGTCAACTGACAGGGATATTTTTGTCCGTTTATAAAAACTCCGTTGGTGCCAATGACGGCGGTTTTGTAACCCGCTTTGGACAAAATAGAGTCCAAAACATAGGAAGTGGACGTTTTGCCGTTGGTACCCACTATGGAAATCACTTTCAGTCGATCTACGCAACAATCGAAAAAATTTTTGGCGGCGATACTCATTACGGCGCGCACATCTTCTACCACAATCTGCAATATCTGCGTTTCCACAGGGTGATCGCACACCAATGCCACGGCGCCGTCGCCCACCGCTTTACGGAAAAAATCATGACCGTCGTGCTTTTGTCCCTTGATACAAAAAAACAAACAGCCCTGTTTGACGTTCGAGGTGTCGCACGCAAGAGAGGTAACGTCGGGATTGCCTTCGCCCACCGCAACGTAACTTACTCCGTTGAGAATTTGTTGCAAATACATCGATTGCTCTCCAAAAAAAATAATCCGTACTGTCGGGTACAGATTATTTTATTGAAAACTATTTACAATTATGTGTACAGAGATACGTTTGCAAACATTTACTCCAACGGAGCGATATTTTTGAGATTGATTATCTCTCTGAAAACAAGTCCCGCATAAGGCGCAGCAACGATAGAACCGTAACTTTGCCCTTCCGGTTCATCCACGATCATCAACACCAAGTACTTTGGACTGCTCGCGGGGAAAAATCCCACAAAAGAGGAAACATACTTTCCTCTTGCCAACGCGCCGTCAACAAATTTTTGCGCCGTTCCCGTTTTCCCGCCCACTTGATAGCCCTCGATCTTGGCGTTTTTGCCGCCGCCTTCATCCACTACGCGCCTGAGCATCGCGGCGATCTGCTTGCTTGTTTCTTCGCTGATCGCTCTGTTGACCACTGTCGGCGAAAAACGTTTTACGACCTTGCCGGTAGTCGGATCGGAAATTTCTTTTACGAGATAAGGTTGCATCAGCAACCCGCCGTTAACGGCGGCTGCCGTCGCCATACATAATTGTAACGGCGTTACGGCTATCGTCTGACCGAAACCGATACGCGCCAAATCTCCGTTCGTCACCGCGCTTTCGGGCACGAGAATACCCGCTTGCTCGCCCGCAAAATCTATACCCGTTAAACTTCCGTAGCCGAATTTTTCCAAATACTCGTACATTGTGTCTTTGCCGAGCGATAATGCTATATCCGTAAATATCGGGTTGCAACTGTTGTTAAGCGCGTCGGAAAGCGTTTGGTTGGAATGTTTTCCGTTGATGTGCTTGGTCCAACAACTTATTTTTGACCCGTCTATAATGCGCGTTCCTGATGAGTTGGCAAAAACATGATCCGCGGAAAAACCTCTCGGATTGCCCTTTTTGTATTCTTCCAAACAAGCCGAAGCGGTAAGCACCTTGAACGTTGAGCCGGGTTCGTAAACGTCGGTAAGCAATGTATTTTTGGAATACTTCATAAGATACTCCAAATCGTCGCGCGGAAGATTGTTCAGATCCACCCCCGGTTTGGACGCCATAGCCAAAATCTCTCCCGTTGTGACGTCCAAAACAATGGCACGGGCGGCTTGGGGTTTTTGTTGATACATTGCCAATTCCAAAACGTTTTCGACGACAATTTGTATTGCGACGTCAATCGTAAGCGTTACGGTAAGCCCGTTGACCGCAGGAACGTAAACGGTCGATCCGTTGTCCAACTCATCTCCGACAAGATCCGTTTCGGTAAGCAACGTGCCGTTTATACCCTGCAAATACTTGTCGTAATACGCTTCCAAGCCTGTTTGACCGACGCCGTCCGAAGAAACAAATCCCAACACTTGCGAAAGCAATTCTCCGTAGACATAACTGCGTAGCCCTTCTGACGCAAGATATACGCCTCTCAAATCGAAACTGCGAATTTCCTCTGCCTGCTGAGCCGTAAGTTGCCTTTTGAGGGTAACTTCCGAAACGCCCCTTTTGGTCAACTTTTGATATAGCGTGGCGTAATCCGTTTGCAAAACCGCAGACAACCGTTCGGCTGCCAACTCGGGTTGATCCACGCTTTGCGGGCGCGCATAGAGGCTGTAACCCGTTTCCGTTGTGGCGAGCAAATTGCCGTTTGCGTCCACTATATCTCCGCGATATGCTCTTATCGGCAAATCGCGTTGCCACTGTTCGCCTGCACGGGCTTGAAGATTTTTACCCCAAATTACTTGTATATACGCCAAACGCAAAAATATGACTAAAAACAAAAAAATTGCCGCCACGACAAGTGACAGCAATCTCTTTTTTGTTATGTAATAATTATCTTGCAAATTAGCCCCCGAAAGCGTTGCACAACCAATCGCACAATGAATCGAACCAATTTGATTCAACGCTGAAATTTTGTGCGGGTCTTGTTTCCAACTCTGTGTACGTCATTGTGTTAGCGCGGGATGCGTCAACGTAGCCCAATTCCGTTGCGCGTCTGTTCAACTCTTCAAAGTCTTCTTCCGCCAATTGAGCCGTCAGATCTTCTATTTGAGAAGCCTGTTCGCTGTATTGCGCGTTGTCCGCGAGCGCCACGCCGAAAGTATTCGTTACGGATACGGAACAAAGAGTAACTGCTACTATCAATGCAAGCACCACTATGACATAACTTGCCACAAGCACCTTTTGCTTGGTGGAAAGTTTGCTTGCCACGCGCGTCTTTTCGGCGGAATAGTCGCGTTGGTAAGACATGTTGAGAGTTTGCGTCGAAGGCATTGCGTCCGGCGAAACGGACGCAGCGTCGTTTTCCTCTACGGAACTGAGCGCGCCAAGCCTTTGTTGAATGCTGGCAAGCGAAAATTCCTGAGTATCCGCGCCGTCCTGTGTAAACGGGTTTGCCGAATAGGACGCGCTCGCGTTTGCGTAAACGTCCTGTTGCGGTTGTTGATATCCTATGTCATTGTTCCATTGCATTATATTCACCGCCTTGCGATACAATTACTTTTTTACAAATACTCTCAACTTTGCGCTTTGAGATCGTGGGTTTTCGTTTTGTTCTATTGCAGAGGGTTCTATCGGCTTTTTGTAAAGCACTGCTCCCTGTGACCTGTGATTGCAAACACATTTGGGAAAACTCGGCGGGCATATACAGTTTGTCGCCAGATCCGCAAAAGTTTGTTTTACTATCCTGTCCTCCAAACTGTGGAAAGTTATTACCGCGAGCCGTCCGTTTGAATTAAGACGCTCAACCGCTTTTCGGATAAAATCGTCTATGCCGTCGAGTTCTCTGTTTACCTCGATACGCAACGCCTGAAAAGTTCTTTTTGCAGGGTGACTGCCCTTTTTGCGTGAACTGTGCGGAACGGATCTTTCGATGATGTCTACAAGTTGTCCGCAGGTGGAGATGGGGTTCTTTTGCCGTTCAGCCACAATGTTACGGGCAATGGATTTGGCAAATTTTTCTTCTCCGTAGTCGCGGATGATCTTGCACAACTCTCCCTCCGAATAGGTATTGACCAATTCTGCCGCCGTCAACGACTGCGTTGTGTCCATGCGCATATCCAGCGGAGCGTTGTCGATCATATACGAAAAACCTCTGTCGGGGTTGTCTATCTGATATGAACTCACGCCGAGATCAGCCAAAATTCCGTCCACTTTGTCTATTCCGAGTTCATTCAAAACCGTATCGATCCGCTTGAAATCGCTATGAAACAATTTTACGTTTCCGCTTGCAAGTCGCTCAGCGCACGCTTGGAGCGCGTCGGGATCTTTGTCTATTGCTATCAAAAGTCCGGTACCGTCGAGTTTGTCCAAAATTTTGGAAGAATGACCTCCGCCTCCTGCGGTAGCGTCAACGTAAATTCCGCCCGAATGTACTTCGAGCGCGTTTACCGACT
Organism: uncultured Clostridia bacterium; assembly: GCA_947625725.1. Taxonomy (GTDB): domain Bacteria; phylum Bacillota; class Clostridia; order Christensenellales; family CAG-314; genus Fimimonas. The sequence goes on from CANQPI010000012.1 coordinate 43,095, forward strand.
CATCCAAAAGTACCGATTTGTGTTCGAAAATCATTGTTGTTTGTGCATTGCATTGTGGAGTTTCATGTTGAGCGCATTAAGGGCGTCTGCCGTCCTTTCGGATCCGTTACGCCACTCGACGTATTTTTCTTCGCTCCAAATTTCCACTCTATCAATAACGCCGATAATACGCACGTCTTTGTCTATTTTAGCAAACTTTATCAACTCGTTGGGCAGCATAAATCTGCCTTGGGAATCTGCCTCTACTGTGGCTGCCATATCCGTAATAATACGCAATGTTTCGGCATTTTCGGCGCTGAACTCGCCCAATTCGTTTACCACGCGAATAAACTTTTCTTCGGCAGAGGCAGGGTACAAAGAAATGCAGCCGTTGTTGCCGGGCAACATTATGTATTCGTTGCCAAGTTTTTCGCGGTACTTCGCTGGAAGTCTTATTCTGTTTTTGTCGTCCAATGTATGTTGGAAATTACCGAGCAAAAGCACGAAACTGCACCTCTTGTTGTAGTACAACCATTCTAGCACAATCTCTAACCATTTTCAACCCTTTTTAACCATTTTTTCGAAAAAATTTTTTGAGCCGACCCAAAATCGCATTTTGTACAGGCTCAAATGAAACAAATGAAGAAATATTTCATTTTTGTACGGTATTTGTCGATAATCAACAAATCCTGTCAAAATAAACAAATAAAAACAAATCGCCGAACGGATATTGCGATTTTGTCAGACGCACTACCCGCATTGCATTTGTATTGTAACATACCGCGCAAAAAAATTCAAGACTTTGGCGCAAGTTTTGTTACAAAAATGATGAAAAGAATTATATAATGCGCGTAAGTTTGTTGCCGACGAGATCGCAACTTGTCAAGTAGAAGTCAATGCCGAATTTGTTCATGTACAGGTTGGCGCGACAATCCTTGCCGTGCAAGTGTCCGTACACCACCGTCGGAACTTCCGCCACGATCAATTGTTTGATAAAATCGCTGTCGTCATACCTGCCGTTAAAGGGCGGATAATGCATGATGGCGACGACCTTGTCGGACGGAGTACGCATTTTTTGCATGGCGGCAAGCGAAAGTTTGAGCCGTTCATTCTCGCGAAGATATATCTTGGCGTCCTCTGCGGACAAATTGTCGCCGTCGGGACACACCCATCCGCGAGTTCCGCAAATCAAAACGTCGCCGAAACGCAGACAGTCGTTTTGCAAAGCGAAAAAGCCTTGCGGTATGGAGGAACGAACCTGCGCAAGCGTGTTCCACCAATAATCGTGATTACCTCTCAAAATAACCTTTTGCCCTGGCAGTTTTGCCACCAACTCGAAATCGGGCAAAGCCTCCTCGATATGCATCGCCCACGAAAAGTCGCCGGGCAAAAGCACCAAATCGTCCTCGGAAACTTTTTGTTCCCAATCGGCGCGGATTTCGTCAAAGTAATTTTCCCACGACTTACCGAAGATGTCCATAGGCTTTGGCGCTACGGTGGAAAGATGCAAATCGCTTATCGCAAAAACTTTCATATTTGCATTGTAACACAGTTTGCCTGTTTTGTCTAGGCGTTACCGCCCTTTTTGACGCGTTTTGCTCTGCACTCGGCGCACATTACATCATCTATCCCGATAGGATTTTTTTCGCAATACGGGCAAAGCAGTTGCGAAAAACTTTCGTCGTCGAATATGCTTTTGCGCCCTTCCAATTCGTCTTTGCAAACGCGACACAATTGTTCGTTTTGCAAAATATAGTTCAGTCCGCATCTCGGACACCTTTTGTATTTCATTTGTCAAACTCCCAATCCTCTTTCAAACTATGTAACAGTCGCAACAAGTGTTACTCGCTCAAATCGTTGAGGAGAGATCCGACAAAGTAGGTTTGCATGCAAAAGGGAGATTGACAGACTTCAATCTCCCTCGAAAATCGACGTCGAACGCTATGTGTTGTTGCCGCCGCCCGTTGTGCGACCGCCGGGGAAAAGGGGCAGTTCGAAGTAGCCCGAACAAACTTCCTCGGTGTATTCCTGACAGGGCGGTATTACCGCATAGCCGTAACTCGGAATGATCAATTCCACGTCCATAGTAACTTTGAGAATTGCCGTTACGCAACAGTTTATCACAAAGATATAGTATGTTACGCCGTCGATAACCTGCGTTTGACTGTACTGTCCCTCGGGACTTACCGCCGAAACGCTCGCCTCGATAGTATAAGGAATAATGGAAGGTTCGGGCAAGAACATCACCACGTCCACAGGTACCGTTACCGTACCCGTGCCGCTGCCCTCCTCATTGTTGCCGTCTATGTAAGTTACTTCTACGGGGACGACTATGTCCGCCTGAACTCTCCCGTACTTGGGGCGTTCCGTCAAACGCTCTACGACGAGATTTTCGATAACGCCGCGCGTTGTCGTACTCTTGGCGCTCACAAATCTGAGCGGGACGGCGGGATCTGTCGGGTTGACGTCCGAAACGCTCACCGTAATTTGTTGCAAAGTGGTTTGTTTGACGCATGCGTCAAATACCTTTTTGCCTTGGATACATATTTTTTCACTGCAATTGTTGCCATCTAAATTGTTTACCGGCATTGATTACCTCCTATGATAGTCAATGTATTGTATGCCGCTCTTTTGCAAAATGTGTTGACAACAAAAAAGGCACGTATTTTCTACGTGCCGTCGCAAGTTACTCGTCTGTGTCGAAATGACGAAAACGATCTTTCATGTGACCGAAATAGAATGTTATTATCTCGCGCGCTTTGGTTTCCTGTATTTCTTTGGAGTCACCGTTGTCCAATATGCGGAAGAAACTTGTCAAAAACCCATCTGCTATCGCCGTATAAAAATCGGGGTTTCGGATCTTGGAGTCAATTTCGGGAAAACCGCTTTGAACAAGTTCCCGAACTTTCCTTGCAATGGCGTCAATGATGTAATTTACAAATGCGCCGTAGTAGACCGTGTTCCCTTTGCGAATAATCAGCAACTCGTCGTTATACTGCATTATGAACGAAATAAGCAATTCGGATATTTCCTTCATGCTTTTGTTTGCAAATGCCAATTCGTTGTCGACAAACTGCCGAACGCTATCCATAAAAGGATTGATGACCGCAAAGTACAACGCTTCTTTGTTTGTGTAGTATCTGTAAATATTTCCGAGAGAGATTTCCGCGTTGTTGGCTATGTTTCGTATAGATGCGTCGGCATAACCCTGTTCCTTAAACTCCTCCACTGCGGCCGCCAATATCCTGTCGCGGATCTCTTTCTTTAAGTACTGCATAACTACATATTCTCCGTTACGTTGTCGTTTCAAAATGCGTGATCTCAAACACTGCTGCCCGAAATCAAACGTAAAACGATTATAACATAACTCGCGGAGAATAGCAACCCCATTTCGCTAAAAATACGCGTGAATTTTCATTTTTGTCAATATGCGCATTCCAACAGCATTTTGTCTGCCAACAAGGCGATAAATTCTCCGTTTGTCGGCTTGTCGGACGAATTGTAAACTTTTACTCCGAATATGCTGTTGAGGTTTTCGATCTTACCTCTGCTCCAAGCCACTTCGATCGCGTGTCGGATCGCCCTCTCCACTTTGCTCGACGTTGTGTTGAAACGGCGAGCGATACTCGGGTACAGACTTTTGGTAATGGCGTTGATTATCGGCGGGTTGTCTACTGCCAACTTGATGCCCTCTCGCAAAAATTGATAGCCCTTGATATGGGCTGGGATACCAACGCTCACGAAAATACTGCTGATACGTTCGTCCAGAGTCTTTTCGGATATGCTTTTCTTGCGAACGGTTTTGCCGCTGAGTTTTTCGCCCTCGTAAACGTCTACGATCCTTTGTTCAAGCACGCTGTATTCTACCGGTTTGACCAAGTAGTATTTCGCTCCGAGATCCAGCGATTTGATAATGAAAACTTCGCTTTTCAGTTCCGACGCGACAATAAACTTGGCGTCATGATATTTTTCCAACAGAGCAAAGCCGTCCTCTCCGCTCATAACAAGTTCCGTTATCACGACGTCGGGTATGCTTTCGTCAAGATGTTTGCGAGCCTCCCTGCCGTCAACGTCAAACACGACGCAAAAATCATTGTTTCCCTGCAATTTTTCTTTGAGGTCGGGTTGACCGATCAATCCAATAGTAATCACAACTTATCTCCTTTTTGTGGTTTGTGCATATATTGTAACACGTATCAAAATGCCGTAGACAGTCTAAAAAAGTCGTAAATTACTATTTTTTGTCGAAAAATCTCATTTTTTACATTTAGTTTTCCCCAAACGGCAAAAAAATGCAAAACGCGCCCGAAAATGTCTTGCGTTCGAAGCGCGTTTCAATGCCGTTCGACTAAAACATTTGTCGATTAAATATTTATTGTTTGTCCAAGTCGTCCTCTTTGTCCGTAGCCGCGTCTATCGGCTCGTCGGTCGTATGAGCGTCGGACGCAAACAATTCTTCCGTCGCCGAATCTTCGTTCGTCGAGTCAACCGACTGCTTGTTGTGAGCAAGTCTGTATGCACGGAGATCGGGTAAAATATTTATGTAAAACAAAGATCCGAAAACCGTTATCAACGCCTTGCACAAAACGGTCATCACCACGCTCAAAAACGGGATCCAACTGAATAGCATATTGATAAACGTCAAAATCATTTCCACCGCAAAGCAAACGGCATAAACGGGAACGCCGACGATCAAACACAACGTTTTGCCCAAACAATACCAAAAATTTTTGCTTCTGTAACAAAATATCCAATGCAGTCTGTCAAGATAGTATTCTTTCATATTTTCAACCGTTAGTTTTTATAAAATTTTACAATAACGGCTGAAATTTGTCAACTCGCGCAAGGTGACGACGTTTTGCATATTTGCGTAAAATAAAAATGAAATTTACTGCCGAAAAATTGTATTCAATATGTTGACATTGTATAAAAATAAAACTACAATGTAGATACAATATAAATCCGGTAGGTGAGGCTACCATGGGGATACGGGTTGCTACCGACACAGCGTGGAGACACGCGACGTCAGGGCAGCAGGATTTGTCGAAAACAAGGCTTATCCTAATGCAATTACACAGCCCCATGATGCTAAAACTTGTAATGGTTGGACGTCGTTTCCGTCAGTGAGAAACATTGCGGTCTGTGCTGTTACAAGCACGGGCTTTTTTCACTTATCAAAGGGGGTACAAATGGAATACGAAGAATTGACGGAAATTACCGACAAAGTGTTGAAACTGCTTACGGAAAAAAACTTTCGCGAAATCAAAGTATTGATAAACGATTTGCAACCGCAAGACAGCGCGTTGCTTTTGGACGCGATGAATGAAAAAGATATCTTGCCTATCTTTCGATTGTTAAGCAAGGAAAACGCAGCCGAAACATTTGTGGAAATGTCCTACGACGGGCAAGAACTTTTGCTCAACAGTTTTACCGACGCCGAACTGAAAGCGGTACTCGACGAGATGTTTTTGGACGATACGGTAGATATTATCGAGGAAATGCCTGCCAACGTAGTAAAACGTATCATCAAACAGTCGGATGCCGAAACGCGAAAACAAATAAATGAAATATTGAAGTACCCCAAAGACAGCGCGGGCACGATCATGACCGTAGAATACGTCAGCCTGCGCGAACATTGGACGGTAAAGGAATGTTTTGACCGTATTCGCAAAATTGCGCTGGACAAAGAAACTATTTACAACTGCTACGTTACCGATACAAAACGTAAACTTATCGGGACGGTAACGGTAAAGGATCTTTTGCTGCACGACTACGATACGGAAATTACGGAATTTATGGAGAGGGAAGTGATCTCCGCCGAAGCAACGGACGACAAGGAAACGGTCGCCCAGCAAATCGACAAATACGACCTGTCCGCGCTGCCCATCGTTGACAGCGAAAACCGTATGGTGGGTATCGTTACGGTAGACGACGTAATCGACGTTATCAAACAGGAAACGACGGAAGACATCTCCAAAATGGCAGCCGTTACTCCTTCTACGGACACCTACCTGGAACAAAGCGTTTGGCAAATTTGGAAAAACCGTATTCCGTGGCTGTTGATCTTGATGATATCCGCCACCTTTACGGGGTTGATAATCAATCATTTCGAGGGAGAGTTAAACAAACTAAGCCCGTTGCTGTTTGCTTGCATACCCATGCTTATGGATACGGGCGGAAACGCGGGCAGTCAAGCGTCCGTGACAGTCATACGCGGATTGGCTTTGGACGAAATTCGACCGCGAAACACACTGAAAGTACTTTGGAAAGAATTGCGCGTATCCGTTTTGCTCGCGGCTTGCCTTGCGGTAGTTTGCTTTGGCAAACTGTATCTTTTGGACGGTTTGGCTTTCGGATACAATTACACTTGGTTTATTTGTCTGGCAGTGTCGCTTTCGATGTTTGCAACCGTTGTAATCGCAAAGGTAGTCGGTTGTATGATGCCGATGCTTGCAAAAGTTTGCAAATTAGACCCCGCCGTCGTCGCGAGTCCTTTCATCACCACCATTGTGGACGCGCTGTCACTGATCATCTTCTGTCTTATTTCAATGGGATTGTTACCCGCCTTGTCGTAAAATTCGGCTCTATGTCAAATGTTGGGACGAATAAAAAACAGAAAAAAATATAAAATGTTTCGCCCCCAACGTTTGCCATAAGAGCCTACCGACCAAACGCAAGTCGGTTCGTTCGACTATGCGACCGACCCCTACGGGGCGCAAGTGCGCCGACTTGGTCGGACTACTAAGGAAGTCGCTACACGCGCCTTCATTTTTGGGTTCCCACGCAATGCGAGTGTCATTGCGTGGGAGAAGGCGCAACCGATTGTTAGCGGTACCGACTGCACAACAGTGTAGTTGGTGCTAACCAAAGCCGAGTTGCGCCGTTGGCGGGGAGTCGCAACCCCACCAACCCCCGCAAGGGCTGCAATCTCGGTACACGCCCGTGATTGCAGAGTGAGTTAGAAACAATATGTTTCTCTGTGTTTGTTTACTCCCACATAGCAATATCTATTATAAACCCTATAATTTCCTGACCGAATTTCTATTTTATTGCAAAAAACAACCGAAGCAAAAGCGCTTCGGCTGTTTTGTTTGCGCAACGTTACACCACGTTGCCTGTGTTGAGTTTTTTGACCGTAAGATAACTGTTTACGTTGTCGGTAGGCGTAAACGTAGTTGCCGCGCTACCCGTAGTTTGAAGCGTTACAACGTTGCCTGCGGTCAGGCTGACGATCGTGCTGCCGACAAGTTCGTTTTCCGTTGCGGCGGTAAATTCGCGCAAGACCGTACCCGACGGGGGCAGAACTCCGTCCACCGCCACGCTCAACGTAAGCGTAGAAGGCGTATCTACTTGTCCGACGAGTTTGTAGTTGATTTCATAGTCGCCGTCCTGCGTGACTGTTATACCGTTATCCGCTGTCGTTGCATTGAGCAGCGGCATTGCGGTAGCCAACGGTATCGTGACCACGGTGGGCGTTTGCGGTATGGCGATCGTTGCGGGCGACGTACTGTACAAACCGCCATAGACAGCAAGACCGTCTGTTGCGGGTCCTGCAGGACCTTGCGGACCGACATCGCCTTGCACGCCCTGCGGGCCTTGAATTCCCGTTGCGCCTGTCGCGCCGACGGGACCGGTAGGGCCGATCAAACCTTGAATACCCTGTAAACCTTGCGGACCCGTTGCACCTGTGGGGCAAGTAACTTATGGGACAATGTTTAATCTTTTTTGCTTAAAGTCCGCCAAACTTTCATTACTAAGAAA
>CANQPI010000013.1 GCA_947625725.1 uncultured Clostridia bacterium
TATTGGAAGTGCAGTGTGTGCGGCAAGATGTTTTCGGATAGCGAGGGCAAGAATGAAATAAGCAAGCCCGTAGAGATACCCCAACTGACTCCTCACGTCTGCGGACATGTTTGTCCGACTTGCGGCAAATGCACGGATAGCACCTGCACCGACCCCACCTGCGCAGACAAATGCCAAGGACACGAAGTAGCGCCTTCCAAGGAAGGAGTTTTCACTCCCATTACGCAACCCGTTGCAGGTCAATACTACATGGGTATGAAGTGCAGTGGCGACACATACTACTACCTCAAAGGCGGTATGAACGGATTCTATATGGCGACTTCCAGCAATCAAGAGGACGCGGTAGTAGTAACGCTTGTTGCGGACGGCGACGGCTGGTTGCTCAAACAAGGCGAGCAATATATGGAAATAGAGATCAGCGGAACGCACGTCAACGCCGTGTTCAAAGACGCTCAAACAGCGGGCAAGCATTGGTCTTGGGACGCAATGTACAAGATCTTCACTTGGGAGAACGGAACCTACTTCTACGGAACTTATGGCTCATACAACACGATAGGCGGCGGCGAATACGCAACTCATGCGGCAGACAACTACAAAGCGCAACTCGGCACATTTGTACAGCCCGAGGCTCCGACAGCAGTAGAATTGAGCAAAACGGGAACAATTCGTTTGTTGCCTAACAATTCGTACAAACTTACCGCTACCGTCCTCCCTGCCGAAGCTTCTCAAAATATTGAGTGGAGTACGTCGAGCGAACAGACGGCAACCGTTACCAACGGCTTAGTCAGAGCTGTTGCGCAAGGCACAGCCACAATAACAGCGAAAGCCAAAGGTACAAACGTTTCCGCAACGATAACAGTGGAAGTATTGGATAACACTCAAAAAGGCTACACGCAAGACAATCCTCTCTCCGTAGACGAAGCGATAGCACTTATGGATCAAGCGGGCGACGGCGTGGAAGTTTGCGCCGACGACTCGGGTGCAGGATACTATATAACCGGTGTTGTCAATGAGGGTTCGACCATAACAGGCGTATGGAAGTTTACAATGTCAGGTAGCAGCAAGCAGATGTCTTTCACAACTACAACAAGTCCTGATGCTCTCGGCAAAGAATTTGCCGACATGAAGAACGGTATGTTGGACGGTTGTACGGTAATTGTAAAAGGGACTTTCAAATTTGACGGCGAAAATTACGCAGTGATATACGATAGTCAAACCTCTCGTTTCGTCACTATCGTATCTTGCGTTTATCCTGCGCTTACGGGTATAACGATAACGGGCGACAACGAAGTTTTGGAGGGCTCAGTTATCTACCTAAAAGCCGTACCCGTACCCGCAAGCGCTCCGTTTGAGGACGTGGAATGGCATTCCTCGCAAGAAGGCAAGGCGACTGTGGACGACGGCAAAGTTACGGGCATTGAGGCAGGTACGACGGAAATCACCGTATCTTGCGGAAATATAACGTCCGATCCCTTTACCGTGACGGTAAATGCTTTTTCGGCAAATATTGCAGTTTACGATTGGTCTGCGGAACTTGTGGGAATTACTGCTGCCATGGACGAGCAGAGTGGCGTTTCAAATATTACCGATAGTGAGGGTGCAAGACATTTTTACGTTCTCAACTATTCGAGCAGATTTTCGTCGGTAGTGAATCGCCTGACGGAATGGAATCCCGATCTTACCGAGATAACCGCACTGAAATACAGTGGATATTGTTTTTACGATAAAACAAGTACGCAAATTCTCCAAGCAAAATTGCCCGGATTTGCCGTAAACTTCTACAGAGATGACAATATCAACGCAAACTACGGTGGAAAATTGCAAATTACCACAACAAACAGCATCAAAAAGATTACATTCAAGATCATTCCGTCCAAAGAGTCTAGCGTAACACAATTCTCCGTCAACGGGGTTGAGTTCAAACTTGACAGACCTGCTGACAAGGTGTACAGCGGCACGACAACGGATATGTTCGACGCTACGGTAACGCTGACCGAAGCGTCAAACTATCTTGAATTTGCCGCATCCGCTATTGCCGCAAACAAGTTTATTATTGCAGGTATAACTTTGGAGTGGTAAAACATCTTGTCTACCGAACAAATTAGTTTTTCATTGTGTTTTTTCTCCGACTGCGCGCATGAGGTTGGGAAAAACTCGTGAAAACGGGGCTGTGCAATTTTGCACAGCCCCTCTCCTTTTGTTCCGACCAAGCGCAAGTTTTGCGCTCGCATATCCCTCGCGAAAAGGCTTCATACAGCACTTCTGGTGCTTGCACACAAAACGGCTTCACTGCGCACTGCGTGCTTGTTGCAGATTGTTTTGTAGCACAACACTCTCAGTGCCCCTTTTACAAGGGCGAGTGTGTTGTAGATTATTTTGCGAGGGATACACTCGCGCCTGTGTGAACAAGGTCGGAACTCTGATTAGAACAACTTGTACCACAGCAATGCCGAAAATAGAAAATTGACTTTTTCATGAGCGTGAGAAGTGTTCTGCGTTACCGACAACAAAAACAGCGCAGGTTTTGTTTGAAAAAATATCGCCGCAATGTTTGACCGTATGTTGCAAAGGATATATAATATATTTATGATTTACCGAAAACATCAAATTGCAACCAGTTCCATTATCGACGCCAACGCCCACGTTTCCTATATCGGGCTGTTTGACGTTGTAGAGGACGCCATTACGGAATGTATGGGCAAACTGCATCTCGACGGCATAACCGTCAAGCGCGATTACAACGCCTTTTGGGTGTTTACCAAAAACAAAATCAAGTTGTTTGGCGCGCTTGCTTGGGGCGAGGAGTTTGTTGTGGAGAGTTTTGTTTCGTCGCTCAGTTCGGCAAAAATGGCGGTGGATACCGCGCTGAAACGTTTGGACGGCACGCTCGTTGCCTATTCCTGTTGCGAAATGTGCGTGTTGGATGTGGAAACAAAGCGTATTCGTCGCACGTCCACCGTGGGCATTGACGAAAATTTTGTCGTGGAAACTCCTCAACTGCAAGTTTCCTTTGACAAGATAGAGGACGCCGATTTGCCGCAGGTCGATACCGTTACCGTGCGCTCCACAAATATCGATTACAGCCAACATTGCAACAACGTGGAGTACATGCGCTTTATTTTCAACACCTACGCCGTCGAGGAACTGAAACGCCTTGCCGTGAAGGAAATAGAAGTGTGCTATGTGGCGCAGTCCTACGAGGGCGACGCGCTGACCGTACACAAATCCGTATCCGACAACTGCGACGTTTTTTCCGTCAAAAAGGACGGCTCGGCGGTAATTAAGTGCCGCATTGCGCATTGATTTGCAAACGGCAACGCCAAGGCGGATAATCGACATTCCCGCCTTGACCGTCCCGAAAATGATTTTACCAAAAAAAACCACCCCAAATGCCAAATGGGGTGGCGATTTTTTACTGCAACAAATTGTTTCGGTAGTTGAATTTTTTCAGCACCTTTATTTTGCGCGTCGTCGTCACCTCGGTGTAGCGTTCGGTTATGGAAACGTTGCTGTGCCCGAGGATTTCCTGAACGCTCCTCAGATCCGAACCGTTTGCAAGCAAATTTGTCGCAAATGTGTGCCGCAAGTAGTGCGGCGTGGCGTGCGCGTTTATGCCCGAGGCTTTTTTGTATTTTTCAAAAATATCTTCGATCCCGTGTATGGATATGGGCATTTTGTTGCGGTTTACAAACACAAAATTGTGTTTCAACTCCGTTTTTGCGCGCAATGTCAGCCAATTTTTCAAATTCGATACAGTTTCCGCGCAGGATAGGTAGATCAACCTTTCTTTTTTGCCTTTGCCGTGTATCAACACGATTTTGGAACGCAGGTCCACGTCGTCCAACGTCATTGCGGCGGCTTCGCCTATCCTTATGCCCGTAGAACACAACAGATCCAATAGTGCCAAGTCGCGCGTCGCTTCGAACACCGCAAAGGGCGTGTCGGCGCTTTCCCGACTGCGGTACAGCGTTTGCAACAGTTTTTTTACATCGCGCACGGTTATTGTTCGCGGCAGAACTTTTTCCGATTTGAGATGAAACTCGAATTGCAACATTGGATTTGCTAGTTTGTCGTTGCGGTAAACATATTTGAAGTATTGGTGCAGCGTTGCCAAGTGCCGTTTGATAGTGCTTATCTTGCGGTGCATTTCCAGCATGTAATTGACGTAGGTCATCACGTTGCCGCCGTTTTCCGCTATGTACCGTTCGTAAGAAGTTATATCCTGCCTGTACGCGCAGATCGTTTTGTCGCTCAAATTTTTGGTAATTTTGCAATATGCAATAAATTCTGTCAAGCCAATGTTTTCCTTCATAAAAAACCTCCTGTCATTGGTAATAAGGAAATTTTACTAAATCTGAAATGACATTTTTCAAAAAGTTAAGCAAATTTACAAAATTTTAACTGAACAATTCAATTATTTTTTCGCTATATAATGCTTTTAGGACAAATTTTGCGCAAAGTTACAAAATTGTGCGTACATTGTGCTAAGAGCAATTTGCCTGTCGCGCGCATTAACGTTTGAACGACGCTTGCCAAACAAAAAACCGCCCCAAAATAGAACGGTTTTTGTGTCAAGGGATTTTTGGTACAAATTTGGTAAAAATTTGGTACACGCAACAAGATAATTCCAACCTCTCTTTCCGCAAATCGCATAAAATTGCGGAAAATGCTTCAAAATGCTTGCTTTTAGGCTAAAAACAGGGTAAAATATAAGCAATCTACAACTATGCGGATGTGGCGAAATTGGCAGACGCGCATGATTCAGGTTCATGTGAGAAATCATGCAGGTTCAAGTCCTGTCATCCGCACCATACGGAGGGCAACGCCGTGTGAGTTGCAACAGCAAAGGGAGCAATTTTGTTGCTCCCTTTTGCTATTGCTTCCTTTGGGCGCGCCCTCCTCGTCTTTTGTGATGACAGGATGTTGAAATGACGTAGCGCTCCGTTTCACTTCGCTCACCTCGCTTTGCTCGGACAAGTCCTGTCATCCGCACCAAAAAAGAAGCATGAAAATGATACAAAAATATCGGCTCCATACTTCTTTTTTTATTGCCATTTTTGGATTTTGGGGGCTGTTTTTCCGAAAATCCACTTTTCACAGCCGTTCGGTTCCTCGCAGGGCGGCTTTTTCTTTTTTCCTTCCGCAAACGCTATCGTTAAATTTGTGGGCTATCGTTAAAATCATAAGCAATCGTTAAATTGTAGGTTAAAGCACTTGACAAGCCCCAAAGGGCTTGATAAAATTAAAAAAAGGAGATGATTGTAATGTCACTGATTCAGTGTCCGGAATGCAAAAATCAAATCAGCACGAGTGCTGTATCTTGCCCTCACTGCGGTTATGTTCTGAAAAACGTAACTGTGCCAAAATATGAACAACAAGTTGTTAATATAAGATGTTGGGGGAGAGGAGAAGGCGCAGTCAACAAAGGTTTAATGCCTTACATACAACAAGGATGGGAGGTCGTATCAATGGAAGAGGACTATTGGCGTGGAGGCTGGTTGAGTCCTGTCTATAAAGTCGTGATGAAAAGAAAAAAATAAATATTTAATATTTAATATTTCTTATCTATAATTGTATTAAAATCAGTCATCTTTTACAAAGCGGCAACTGCGCTTTTAGTTGCAACGGAAGGGGAAACGTCAAGCGTTTCCCTTTTCCATTGCTACCTTATTGCTTGTTGCCTTGGGGTACAAATGTACAGAAAATCGAAATAATGTAGCGCTCCGTTTCACTTCGCTCACCTCGCTTTGCTCGGACAAGTCCTGTCATCCGCACCATACGGAGGGCAACGCCGTGTGAGTTGCAACAGCAAAGGGAGCAATTGTGTCGCTCCCTTTTCCATTGCTGTCTTGTTGCTTGCAATTCTGTTTCGGGCACATGTCCGGCTCGTCGGGTCGAAAGGTACGCAAGGATTTTCTGCGCCGCGAAGTCGCTATCATTCGCAAGCGGATTCGCAAGCAAAGTCAACGTTTTTACAAATATATCGTTTGAGTTGGAGTATCAAAAGCCCGCTATTCGACATAGTGTAAGGTATGAATTTGCCCTATAAAAATTATGTCGGAGTTTTGGATAGCGGTGTAGGCGGCTTGACGGTTTTACGTCAACTTGTTCGGCAATATCCTTGCAATTATGTTTATTTGGCGGACGGGGCATTTTTCCCTTACGGCACAAAGTCGTCCGACCAACTGCTCGCCCGTTTGCGCAAAATAATATCGCTGTTCGTCAACGGCGGTGTAAGCGCGGTAGTGGTCGCCTGTAACACGGCGTCGGTTTTTGCCGATACGCTACGCGAGCAGTTCGAAATCCCGATATTCGATGTGGTAACGCCCACCTGCAACGCAGTCGCCGCCGCAACTCAAACAAAGCGCGTGGCGTTGCTTGCCACCGACGCCACCGTTCAAAGCAATATTTACGGCACGGTATTGGCGCAACGCGGAATCGACGTCACAAGTTTTGCGTGCAGCGCGTTTGTTCCCTTTGTAGAGAACGGGCAAGTCGATACCGTCGAGTGCGAACAAGTTGTGGCGGATACGCTCCGTTGTCTGCCCCAAGCCGATACGGATACCGTTATACTAGGTTGCACGCATTTTCCGTTGCTGAGCAAACACCTTGCCAAGTACGTCGGCAATATGCGCACGGTGCAGTGCGTTACCGATTTTGTTCCCGACGATTCAATCAAAGTTTTCGGCGCGCCCAACACGGTTTTTCTTACCACAGGTAGCGATTTTGCGGCAAATCGCGCCTCGCTTTGGTATGGCAAGACGCGATTTGTTCACATAGATATTTAGCCTGATTGCGCTGTCGCGCCTTGCTCGGCGAAACGTACCGCTACCGTTTGATCGCGTCGGAGTGTTGTTCGTCGGCAAGGGCGGCGGTTTCCTTGTCGTTTTGTTTTCCTTTGAGTTTGGTAGCAAGTTTTGCGATAGTACGCGATTCTTGCAAGATAGCAACGATTACCGCGTTTACTACAAGATTGACGGCGGACATAGGCGCGCGCCCCGCGAGATACAGCCAAAAAGTCTTTGTTATGTCGCCGTGTTCGCCGCGCAAAAAGTCCCACAACCCCAACGGGCTTGGGCGAACGCCGACAATGTACTGCAACCACAGTCCGAAAGTGTTTAGTCCGCACAAACACACAATATAACACACGATAGCAGATATTGCCAACTTCGCGATTTGGGGCAGTTTGGCCTTGTAGATCAGCGCGCAAACAACGCCGTAGAGCGTTATGGAAATTGCCATAAACCAATTGTAGTCGCCCAAAGGGTGTATCAAATGCGCTATCAAATCTCCTACATAGCCGACTATCATTGCAGGTACCGCGCCGAAATATATCCCCGTAAAAAAGCATATCGCAACGGTAAAGGAAACGGCGTTGTTACCGGGCAAAGGAATCGTGCAAAAGTTTGCTACCACACTCAACGCCGTCAACATTGCGACGCAACAAATTTTCAAAGTTTTGTTCACAAAAAAAATCCCCTTTTTGCTATTGCAAAAAAGGTCCGATGTGCGACAGATCGTTCGCATTTGTATCAATGCCGCGACAAATGAGCCGTTCGGTTTGATGAGGCAACGGACCAAACGACGCACCGCAGAACAGATGAGTTCTTTCGTCCACGCCTTTTCCTAAACGTGGCACTTGACGCGCGCCGTCAACTTTGCTGTATTCATTATATTCGCCCGAGCCGAATTTGTAAAGCGATTTTGTCCCATGCGCGCTGTTATTATCGAAGTTTGCGGCGCAAGCAAATCGGCTCACGGCGGGCGATTGTTTCTGTTTTGCATACGGAGCAGTCGTATATTTCCAAATCGGTTGCTCACACTAGAATTATGATCATAATATTTTTGCGAGCAATAATACTTTTTGCCGTGTTGCTGTTTGTTTTTCGTCTTATGGGCAAGCGGCAAATAGGCGAAATGGAGCCTTTCGAGTTGGTAATCACGTTGGTAATATCCGAGTTGGCGTGTATCCCCATGGCGGATCGCTCCATTCCCATAACGTTTGGCGTGGTGGCGATATTGACTATGTTTGTCATTCATCAATTCATTTTGATACTTTCGCGCAGCGACAAGATGCAAGGCATAATCAACGGCAAACCCGTTATGGTAATAGACCCTAACGGTATAGATATCGAGGCGCTCAAACAACTAAACATGCACGTCAACGACCTGTTACAGGCAATGCGCGCGGCGGAATATTTCAGTCTGGAAGAAATTATCTACGGCATTATGGAAACAAACGGACAGTTGACCGTCGTCGCCAACAAGCAGATGGAGGACAAGCAACAAACGTTGCCCATTCCCGTAGTTTTGGAGGGCAAGTGGAACGAGCAAAACATCACCGAAAACGGTTTTGACAAAAAGCAACTCGAACAACTTATCGCTTCCGAAAACGTCAAACTCAAAAACATCATTTTGCTTGCGGTGGATCAAAACAATCGAATGACGTTGCAAAAACGAAAAAGCAAAATTTACTTCAAAGACGTGGAGGTTACGCACAAATGACCAAAAATATATGGGCAGGACTTATCGCGCTTGTGCTTGTAATTGCCTGCGGCGTGTTGGAAGTGGTGCTTCTGTCGCGTTGCTACAAAAATCTCGCTGCCGATTGCGAGGAAATAATATCTAAATGCGAGGCGGAAACGCTCACCGTCGAAGAATACAACGCATTTCGCGACAAATGGGTAGACTTGCGGGAAAAAAGCGAATTGCTTTTGCCGCACGTGGACGTCTACGAGATAAATCTGCGTTTTGCCGAGGGACAGGCTTATGCCGAGGACGGCGACTACGCGCAGTTAAAAGCGCAATTGACCGTGGTGCAGGAACTGTTGGATTACGTGCCGCACCTGATGAAACCGTCTTTGAAACATATCGTGTGATATAACTCATTCGACAAACGCTTCAACCGAAATTCACAAAAAAATTCCCGCCGCCGACGGGAATTTTTATTTAGTAGTGTACCACAAGGGAATTTTGTTCGTTCGTCAGCGACGGAGCAAAGAACGGTTGAAAACATTGTTGCCCGTTGAGCGTCATGCAACGTACCGACGCTTTGGCGAAAGTGGTATCTATACGTTTGCCCGCTATGTTCAGAGCAAATTGTTCCAGCACGTTTTCCGCGGTAACAGTGGGCGAAATTTGCAGTTTTCCCGAGCAAATGCTCAAACCGTAAAGGTTTTCCAACTGAGATACGTAGTACCAACTTTTGGGAATATCGTATTTGTTGCAAAGGTCTTTCAGACGTTCCTTGGAGGGATTTGTCAGCGGTACGGCTCCGATCGCTTGCGCGTAAGCGTACAGTTTGCTTGCGCAAATTTGTTTTTTCAATTTGCTGTATTCCACCAGACAGCGCACTTTGTCAAAGCAATCGAGTTTTGCGGCTTTTTGCAGGGCAAGCGCCTTTATGCAAATATCCTTTCCGTCAAAGTCTTGACAAAACAACGCGTCGTGCGTTTGCTTTATCAAATCTTCCGACAAGTCGCCTATCAGACTGAGATAGTACACGGTGGCGAGCGGAACTGCCAATTTGTCGCAAAAAGCCTTTTTGTCGCCCGCGGAGTCGTAGTAGAAACCGTCGTTTGCGTTGTTTTGCAAGTTATTGTCCAGATAATTTTTGACAAATTGCGGGTTTGTGTAGCAAATGGCTGCCAAACTCAGCGCGTCGGGACGTTTGAGGCGGTTTCGCAAACAAAACACGTTTTTGCCGTTTACGTAATTGAGGTAGGTGGAAACCAAACTCTCGCGCACTATGGGCGTTTGTTGCGGAGTGAATTTTGCGGAAACGATTTCCAATTTTACTTGCACGTCGGGGGCAAAGCAAATGGCAAGGCAATTGCCCTCCTGCAAATTGTTGCTCAATTTGTACCGCAATTTTTCTTCGCTGCACTCCAATGCGTCGGCGGTGTAACTCTCGATCTTGCCCACGCAGTACACGTAGTAGCGGCGCATTTCGTCCTCCACTTCGAACACGTTCATTTTTGCGTCGAAGCCGATCTTGGACTTTTTTTCCAACGGAAAGTAAAACAGCGTTCGTTTAGCGACGGGGTGAGTGATCGTGTACAATTTGCCTTTGGAGTGGCGCACGTTGCATATCGAACTTTTTTGGTATTGCAACCTGTCCCCGTCCAAAACAAACTTGTCCGCGTTAAGTTTGGTCGCCAACCCCGCATACACCGAGTAAACGGATTCGCCTCCCACTCCGAATACAAACCCGTCCAACAAAGTGGTGGAGTTGCCGACGTTATCGACGAAAGTGGCTACGTCGTCGTTGCCCATTCTGTACGAAAAGTTGAGTTGAGAGGATCTTATCCTTTGCGGATCGGACTTGGTGTATCCGTGCGGAAACAACCTCAGCGCGGTATCGGTCGTTCTTACGCGAGAGCAAATCTTGTCCCAAAGATACGGGCAATTTGTTTCGCCCATTTTTTCCGATTTAGTTATGGCGTCGGCAAGCGTGGGCGTGTCCTCTGCGAAGGTGGTGACGATCTCGAAGTCAAAGCGCGCGCCGCTTTCCACCGTTATGTCGAAAGAGCGGTTCGTTTCTCCGCGACAGGCAATTGCGGTGCTGTTATGCACAACGCTCAACGAGGCAAACACATCTCCCGACAGGCACAGTGCGTCGCCCATTTTGAAATATTCGCTTTTTGCGGCGTTGCACGCAAAAGGTATTTCCACGTAGAACTTGCGCGCTCGCTTGCCTTTGTTGCGCAACGTGACTGCGCGTATCTCGCGGTTGCCTGCAAGAAAGTAGTGCATTTCCACCTCGACGGTGGGCGTAACGGACAAAAATTTTGCGGTGCGCTCTCCCATTTTGCTGTTGCAAAACGTGTCAAAAACATTCCGTCCGTTGGAGTAGACGAACAGTTTTGTTTCCACTCTCGTCGGTATTGTTCCGAAACGCGTTGCGGAGTTTCCCATACAATCTATCACGGACGCGATCGAACTGCCCGCATACGCAACTTGACGGTATTTTTTGTTGGGCTGGTATTCGCATTTCAACAAGTTGGGTCGCAACATTCGTGCCAAGCAAATTTCCGCATATTTTTTGTTCGCAAACAAACTCAACGTTGCCGCGCAGTAGTATTTGATACGTTCGAGTTCCACAATGTCCGCAAGGTATCTGTTTTCTCTTTCCGTCAGTTGCAACAGTTCCCGCGTTTGAGCCAGCATATTTTCGCTTAGCGTTTTGTCGGCGGCAAATTGAGAACATTTTCCCCACAACTCCGCAATTTGTTCCGCTCTGACGCAATGGTCGTCGGCGGCAAACGTGAGATACTTTTTGTTGAAGATCTTCTTCAAACGTACAAATTGTTGCCAAATTGCGCCAAAGTGTTCGAGCGCGGCTTGTTCCGCTTCGGTGTCGGCTTTGAGCAGAGCAATTTTGTTCAGGCAAAACTCCGTTGTCAAAGTGTCGATTCGACGTTCTTTCGGATAGTATCCGTTGGCGATTTTTTCCAATTGTTCCAGGTAATCGTCGGTCGTCGTCGCCGGACACAATAGCGTTTCAAACGGATTTTGACGTAATTTCCAAAGTATATTTTTGTAAAGATAGTTCGCGATCATGATTGCACCTCGTAATTATTGTTGACATTTTGTACGCCGACTAGACTTTTTACCCAACCGAGGCGCGCAAAAATTTGTCGAGGAAGCGGCTTTTTTGCCTTATCCAACGCGTTTATCATTGTAAACACGCCCCAAGCGTTGACCGCTCACGTTTTATACAAAAAAAATAAGTATTGCAAATTTTGCAATAGGTTGTCTATGTGTTTTAGGATATAAATTTGAAGTTGAGCGCGCTGTGCCGAAATGCGGCATTGTCAAGGCGCGCGGACTTGACGACAAGGTCGTCGCTCGGAAATGTCGCGCGGCAAAAAGAGTTTGTCAGAGTTTTTTGCGCAAAAAAACGGTTTGACGGGTAACTCCGTCAAACCGCTTTTGGTGATGTCGTAATTAGGTGTTCGCCTTTCGACGTCGATTGTTTTGTTATTTTACCGATTTTCTTTTGCAGTTTTCTTGTATCAAGGTCGCTTTGTTTTTCAAAATTTCATCGAAATTTTCTACTTGCACGTCAAATTTGCGCAAAGTTTTCAGCAAATTTTTGTCAAACAAAATAAATATATCGTTCATCATGTCCTGCGGCAGTGCGTCTGTTTTTTCCAGACGGCTTTTAACGACGACGATCAAAGGGCGATCCTTTTTGCGGTAGTGGGGGACGGCCTCCAAATTAAGTTGCGCGTAACTGAGTTTGCAAAGCGTTTGATTGCCGTTGGATATGTCGCCGCCCTCGCCGAATACTTCCTGCGCGGAAGGCACGCTCTCCTCCGAATTTTCCACGGACAAACGCACGCCGTTTGCGTCAAAATCTACCAAATAGCCGTTTCCGCCGTCAACATATCTGTCGGGATACGTTTCTCTCTCGTTTTTCAACTCCGATTGCAAGCGTATTTTCATTTTTTTGTTCATAATAACATGCGAAATATCGCTCAAATCAAACGGATAGTGAGTTGCATAGAATTCTCTTTCTTTTTTGGGCAGCCACCACAGACCGAACGCGAGGTATCCTGCCGTGTCCATCAGCATAAGTAAGGACAAAATCACGTCGATCGCGATCTTTGTCGGCATATTGTAAATATATTCGTCTACGATCAACGCGACCGTTATGTACAATCCCAATAAAAGCGCGTACGCAAGGCTGACGTAGGAGAGTTTGCGATAGGCGGCGCAACTCGGTTGACGGGTGGACATATATTCGCAGTAGGCGTGGCATAGATCCGTTTCCACCGCGGGATTGGTTTTCTTTTGGTAAAAGTACACGACCCCGCTTGCCACGACAAAGACGCCCGTCAGCACGCCGAACAATATCATTGCCTTTTGATTTCCTTCTCGCATTGCGGCAATAACGTCGTTGCAATCTACGACGACTCGGTCGTCTATTTGGATGCCGAGTACCGACTTGTTTTTTTGTTCAAACTGACTTTGCGGTACAAAAAGCGTAACGTATTGTCCTTGCAGCGAGTTCCAACCGTCAAAATGTTTCGAAAGCAAATTTGCCATATATATTGCGTCGCCGTCCAAAACTATCACATAGTAGTTGTCTTTGTCCTTGCCTGCGTATGTGACCGTGCCGCTTGCTTGGTACACGTCGCCGTTAAGATTGCGCGAGTTGTCCAAGCCCAAAAATATCAATTCGGCGGCGAGTACAACAGCGATCAAAAACAACAGTCCCGTGAACATTCTGAGCCTTCGGTAAGCAGGGTTATCCGTCAAAATTTTGTTGTACATATCTCTTTGATCCTTTGTAAAGTCAAATTTTCAAAATCGTCTATCACAGGTTCGCGGCCGAAACGGCTTCGCACTCCTATTACGCGCATTTTGGCGTTGCGCGCGCCTTGCAGTCCGTTTGCGGAATCTTCGAACACAACACATTCGTCGGGAGTTACGCCCAATTTGTTTGCGACGTTCAAAAAAATATCCGGATTCGGCTTGTGCGGCAGATCGGCTTCGCCGTCAACAAACGCGTCGAACAAATGGAATATTTGCAACCGCTCGGCAACAATATGACTAGACGCGCTGGCAGACGCGACTCCCGTTTTGATTTTGTTTGCATGCAGATAGCGAACGAATTCGACGATTCCGGGCATGATGTCTTGTTGCGACAGTTGCGCAAGAGCCCTTTTTGCGTAGATATCTCTCAATTGCGAATAACTTTGGTATTCGCACTCGGTCATTTGCTTGCCCGCTTTTTGAAACAAGTAGGGAATGATCGCTCTGCGCCCCGCGCTTTTGAAAGGTCCGTATTCCGTGTAGTCGAATTCCACTCCGAGTTCGCGGGCGATCTGTTCCCAAGCAAGGTGGTGGTATTTTTCGCTGCCCACGACCACCCCGTCGAAGTCGAAAATGCAAGCCCGCACCTCGAAATCCGCGTTGATTTTTGTCATTACATAATTATATCACAAAACAATATCGATTTTCAAGCGGTTGACAACGCTTTGCAACAACTTGTATGGCGTGATAGCGTGGGTTTTGTTTTGGAATTGCGGAAAAGAAATTTTACGGTTAAATTTATTACGTGACAACTATCGCGACGAAGCGCAAGCGGGGCACGTCAAACGCAACGTCAAATATACCGAGTGTACAATCCGCAACGAAGCAAAATGAAAAGGAAGCGTTTTGTACGCTTCCTTTCTGTTGCAACTGATTTGCAGTTTTGTTGGTGCGGGATGTGAGACTTGAACTCACACGGTCTCCCATACGCCCCTTAAACGCACGCGTCTGCCGGTTCCGCCAATCCCGCATTGCCTTATTATGATAGTTTATCGGCATAAATTTGTCAACCGTTTTGAAAAAGAATTTGAAATTTGTTGCAAGCGGAGCGTACCAAACCGTTTTTTATGCGATCGTGATCTTAAATAAAAAAGCACCGTTTGGCGGTGCTAGTCTATGAGCGTGTCGGAGATCTTGCTGTACACACCCGGGGCTTTCTCCGCCCAGGTGCGTTCGATATACTTGGCAATGTTGCGCGTCATCACGTTGAATTTTATTTCCAAAGTGGTCTTGGTCGGTTCGACTATTTTCAGTATAACGTCGTAACTGCCGTCGGGACACTTTTCGTAAGTTGCCACGTAGTCTTGCTTTCTGCGATAGTCAATGCGTTTGTGTTTTATGTCGTCGGCGATCAATTGTCGAACGCTGCCGGGGATACGGGTATAAAAGTTTTTTAGACACCATCTGCCCTCGGCGGTCAAATCGTACAATTCGTCGCCGCCGCCCATGGGAACGCTTTTGTACACAAAGCCGTTTTGCACAACTTCGTATAGCGTCTGTTTGCAGTTAGTGTAGTCTATCCAATTGTTTTTGTAACTGCACAAGTCCAAAATGGTAGCCTCTGTCAAAGCCGTTTCCATTTTGTCGAAAACGAACAAAAGTATCAGTTTGTTAAGTGTGCTGTCTTGCGTGATACCGGCTTGCATAGTCGCTCCTTTTTTTGTGACAATTGTTATTATACATCAATTCGCAATTTATAACAAGAGTTTTCAACGTTTTTGCGCAAAATACTTCCAAAAACATATTGATTGTGCTAAAATAATATTCTGACAGCAGTAAAAAGCAAATCAATCGGCAACGCAACATGCGGGAGAGGGTATGGATACAAACGAACTTGCAATTTTTACCGATAGCGTAAACACCCTGATAGAAGGGCAACTTATACTTGTAGACAAACATATTGCTCAGGTTTTGAAAAGCGTAGTATCCTCTCCGACGCTGTGTCATGCCCTGTCCGAAGCCTCGAAAAACATGTCCTACGCCACAGAGTTCTCCCGAGCGAGAGTCACTTGGACAAAGTTGGACGGTACGGTGGAGAGCAGCATAAAGTTGCCGACAGACCGCGACAGGCTGTTTGCGTTTGTGGTGTGTCTGCTCACCGAGGTGGATTGCGGCAGGCGCAATTTGATGGACTTCATCAAAGAGTACTACAACGCGGGAAGCAACGACAGCAGTTTTGCCAAATTCGCCAACGAGGTACTCAAACCGTTCAAACAGGCGGGCGAGGCGATTTTGTCCAAAATCGACCCCGAAAGTCTGAATTTTCAATATGTCGAGCAGGCTGAACGGTTTTTCAAAGCGGAAAAAATTTACATCGAAACCGCCGCGCTTAATCGCGTGTTGGACGAAATGGAAGCGATACGTCAACTCACTGTCAGCATGCACCCCGCGCTATCTCCCGCCGACGTTATCGAGTACAACACGGTTTCGGAGTATATGGTAAATTCGCTCTATCTCAAAAATCCAAAGATAATAACTATATCGTTTTTGGCATACAGATATGTGGCGGCAAAATATGACGGCGCAACGTCGCATTTGCAAATAATCGCCGAGTTTCTCAGCAAGGTACTGTAACAAGATATGAAACAGAAAAAAGTAGGATTTTTTCAATCGATAAAACAGCGTGATCCGGCGGCGCGCAATTCGTTGGAGATATTGTTGCTGTATCCCGGCGTACACGCTATTATCGGATACCGTATATCTCACTTTTTTTACAAAATAAAGTTCAAATTTATCGCTCGGTTGATAATGAACATAACGCGCTTCAACACGGGAATAGAGATACATCCCGCCGCGAAAATAGGCAAACATTTGTTCATAGACCACGGCATGGGAGTAGTTATCGGCGAAACGTCCGTTATCGGCGACAACTGCACGATTTACCAAGGAGTAACTTTGGGCGGAACGGGCAAGGAACACAACAAACGCCATCCGACGTTGGGCAACGACGTGGTGGTGGGCGCAGGAGCCAAGGTGCTGGGCAATATCACGGTGGGCAACAACGTCAAGATCGGCGCAAATTCCGTCGTTTTGAAGAATATCCCCGACAATTGCACGGTGGTGGGAGTAGGACGTATCCTCACTCCCCAAGGGCGACAGCAATCCGATTGCGGCGATTGCCCCAACTTCGGCGATTGTTGCGAAACGGCCGATCCGACCAAATGCGCACAACAAAACGGACAAATCTGATCAATACAAACGGAGATGACAATGAAAGTAAAAATCAGTGCGGACAGCACGGCGGATCTTTCGCCCGAACTGCTGACCAAGTACAACATAGCAACAATGCCGCTTCACGTAAGTCTTGGCGAAAACGACTTTCTGGACGGAGTGACGATCCAACCCGATGATATTTACGCCTACTATGCGCAAAACAAAAAACTGCCCAAGTCGGGCGCGCGCAGTCCGCAGGAATACAAAGAGTTCTTCGAACAACAACTTGCCGAGGGCAACGACGCCGTGGTGCATTTTTGTATTTCGGCGGATATGTCCGCTTCCTATGCAAATGCGGCAAATGCGGCTGAGGATATGCCCGACGTGTTTGTGGTGGACAGCCGCCAACTTAGTACGGGTATAGGTCTGTTGGTGTTGGACGCCTGCGACATGGCGGCGGCAGGTTGGAACGCGCAACAGATCTACGACAGAGCGATGGAACGGCGCAATGAGTCCAAGTCCTCGTTTGTTGTGGACACGTTGGAGTTTTTGTACAAAGGCGGACGCTGTTCTGCGCTTGCCTATTTGGGGGCAAATTTACTCAATATCAAACCCTGCCTCGAAGTCAAGAACGGTTTGATAGGCGTGGAATCCAAACCGATGGGTAAATACCGTCGTTGCGTCGCCAAGTATTGCGAAAATATCCGTCAAAAGATCACCAACCCCGATCCCACGCGCGTATTTGTAACTCACACCAAAATGGACGAGGGCATTGCCGAGGAAGTTATTGCCACAGTCAAATCCTGGGGTCTGTTCGACCAAGTGTTGGAAACGACCGCGGGTTGTACCGTTACCACCCATTGCGGCGCCAATACGATAGGCATTTTGTATTTCAACGACGGCAAACATTGATGTAAACAAACAAAGAACTCCGCTTGCGATTCGAGCGGAGTTCTTTATTTGTTTCAACGCAACGTTTTGTCCAAAATTTCCGATATTTCCTCAACGTTCAGTCCAATACCTCGACAGTAGTCTATCGCTTCGCGCACTTTTGCCTGGGCGAGTTCGATTTTGCGGTTGTCGGTGTGCATTTCGTTTACAAAACAACCCTTGCCTGGTACGGTGTAAATGTACCCGTCCGCTTCCAACTTGTCGTAGGCGGCTTTGACGGGAATAACGCTTATCCGCAGTTCGCGCGCGACCACGCGGATAGAAGGCAAACAGTAGTGTGCCTCTATCTTGTGAGCAAGTATTTGCGCCGATATTTGCTTGTACAATTGCTCGTACAGCGGCGTTTCGCTTTTCGGATAAACATTCAGTTGCATAAAGTTTCTATTTTCGATATTGTTTCCAATGTAGTCGTCATGTCATATTTTATCTTTTTTGGCGACATTTTTCAACTGAAAACGTTGTTTTTTACAGTTTTGCGGCAAATTTTTTCAAATGCTTTTTATAACCGACGTACGTCAGTCCGCAAAACGCGCCCGCTCCCACTACGAAAACGATCGCTCTCACCCACATAAAAGTCAGACCGTAACCGTACAGATAGGTCGAAGCAAATTTCACGGCAAGCGTGTTCAGCACCCAGCACAGTGCTATCGCCGAAATTGACGCCGCGAAACGCTTGTAGTAGGATGAAAACAAATCGGTGATGGCGTTGTGGAAACCCATGCCCAACAACAGTATCCCCAACAAAGTCAAATTTTGATCGAGTACCCAGCCCGAGTAGACAGAGTTGAGGTCAATGTCGGTAACGAACGCGTTCAAGACAAAGCCGAACAACGCTCCAAGCAAAAATGACGCGCACACGGCTATCTGCCACAATGCGACGTACAGCAGGCGTCCTTTCACGACGTCGTTGCGTTTCATCGGCAGTTGCAAGTACATTGCCATGGCGGCGGAAGCCTCCGTTTCCGACCGCAATAGGTAGTTGGGCAATAACAGCGTGTACAAACAAATCAACGGAACTACGGCAAATCCAAATAGCGGCATCAACAGTACAAATAGGGTAAACCAATTAGATTCCAATTTCAGTTGCGCTTTGAGTAGTTTTTTTAACATATCAAATCCCCCGTTGCCGATTGTCAGATAATTCGTTTGGCAAACAATTTTTTGCCGATAACGTAACCGATAGCGGTAAACACTGCAAACAAACATACTCCGACGGCAAATATCACGGCTCTGAGCCACAGCCACTCCGCGTTGTAATTGCCGAGTATATTCGATTCGACGTGTCCTAATTCGCCCACGATGAGAGAGGCGGGCAAAAGTACGCCCAGAAAAGCAGAACAATACGCCAGCACCGGCAGCGAAAACAAGATCGGACGCGTTTTTTCGTAAGCGTACAGCGGTAGCGTTATCAAGTTGGCTACGCCCTGCGCAAAGAATATTGCGCCAAGCGCAGTCAAGTTCAACAAGAGTATATTTTGCGCGGGGTTTGTAAAGTTGCTTATTAACCGCCCGATCCCGACGGACAAGGCGGCGATCGAAGTCGCGACAAATTCCAATATCAGCATAACGCAAACGGCTGCCGAGTATTTTTTGCACCGTTTGACGGGCAACCCGTCGTAAAATTTCAGCGAATCGTTGTTGCGGACAGTCGGAATGTACATTACCGTCACGTAGCATCCCGCCGCAAGCAGTATAATTGCGTTGTTGACCAATAGCGACAGCGCGGCTACTGCGACAAAGCCAACGTAGTATATCTTGACGACGTTTAGTTTCAACTCGGACGAAATCATTTTTCTTAGCATAACAGTACCTTTTTTGAACTTTTTTTGTTGCGGCGCGACTAAATTTGCTTTTTACGCGGCAACGTGATCTGACGGCGACGGCAAGCGAACGTCGTCAAGTCAGTCGTTGTGTAACTCTTTGTTGTAGTAGACCATCACGTCCTCGATAGAGGGCTTTTCCGTTTCGAAGCCGTCCGCGGCAGTCAATTTGCTGCGTTCTATCAGCGCGGTAAAACCGAATTCGTTGCGCTTTACGGCAACTGCGCGAGCGGTCAAATCGGGCGTCAGATCGTCCAAACCGCCTCTTATCAAAGCGTGAGCCTCCAACAGTTCGTCCTTGGGCGCGTCCAACACAATGTGCCCGTTGTCGATATATACGATCCTGTCGGCGCATTTTTCCAAATCGCTTGTGATATGCGTGGAAAACAGTATGCTCTTGTCACAAGACGCAATGTCGCGAAATATTTCCAACACTTCGTCGCGCATTATCGGATCCAATCCGCTGGTCGGTTCGTCGAAAATATACAACTCCGCGTCGTGACTCATGGCAAGCGCCAACGCAAATTTGACTTTCATTCCTTGACTCAGTTCTTTGACTCGTTTGTTGACGTCGAGTCCGAACTTGGCGCACAGTTTGTCAAAGACCGATCCATCCCACTTGTCAAAGAAAGCGGAGTAACTTGCGGTAATTTTGGACAGTTTGAGATTGGGAAAATATTCGAACGCGCCCGCGGCGTAGCCTATTCGTTGCTTGACCGCTTCTTCGTTTCGCATTACGTCCAAACCGAACGCCTCAATCTGACCGCTGTCGGGAACGATAGCGTTGACTATGCACCTCAAAGTGCTGGTCTTTCCCGCGCCGTTTGCTCCGACAAACCCTACTATCATGCCGTTCGGCACTTCGAAACTTACGTTTTCAAGAGCAAAATTGCCGTTCATTCTCTTGCAGAGATCCTTTATTTTGAGCATAGTTCCTCCTGTGAACACAGTTTGCGCAACTGTGCATATTCGATATACACAGTATAGCACCGCATATTTTCCTTGTCAACGCTTTTTGCAGTACTTTTTTTAGGAAACGTCGGGAGCGGTAGCGCAAGCGTTGACCGAACAAGGGCAGGTCGCAAAAATGTATCATTGCGAGCAGTTTTCAGATTCGGCGATTCTCGCGCGCAAACAAATATTTTGCCTGCTTTTTTCGAATTATCGGTAGCGTAATTGCGGCAAAAAAACATAAATTACAAACTTTGTCGCGACGTCGGACAAATCCATCGTAACATAGCGGCAGAGGTTGGTACATATAATGAGATATGTTCAAAACAACTCTCAAAAGCGTCGCGATAGCCCTGTCGGTGTTGGCGGCGATAGTACTGATATTGTCGGCAGTGGACGTAACGCGCACTGTTTCCGCAAACGGCAAGGAACTTTCGCTCAAAGTGACGGTAGTGGATTTGGACGGCGTTCCCGTTCACAACGCCGTAGTCAAAGTGAACGATCAAACGTTCTTTACCGACAACAAGGGAAACTCGCCCAATTTTGCGCTGTCGAACGTTTCCAATTGCTATGACGCTTCCATTACCGAATGGGGGACCGTTACCGTAGCCGTAACAAAGGACGGTTTTGTGCCTGCGTTCGTTTTCAATTGCGTGGTCTATTCGGACGTTCCTCGCAAACTTACGGTCAAGATATATCCCGCGGACGGCAGCGATCTGCCTTATGTCTGCTATGTCGAATCACCGCCCGACGATTATATGCGGCAAATTATGCAAGAACCTTGATTTCGAAAGAATAACTTCGTTTTTGCTCGTTTTATAGACTACTATTTTAGGCATAGTATCGAATAATGAAATATTTATGCAATAAAAAAGCGGTATATATGCGCCAAACAAAGCGTCGCTTCCGAAAAAGCGTGAAAAAAAACTTTTTGCTCATCACATCGGTAAAATAAGATTTTGACAAACGCTTGGCGACGCGTTTTTTTTGTCGGAACTAATATTTTTTTTGTTAAGTATTTGACTGCGAATTTGCGACGGGGCGTAAAAGTTTTTTCGGGATATTGTCAATTTGTTTTTGTTCGTTGACGAACAAATTTCCAAAGAGATCCTGTCGATAGGGGGCTCGAATATCGTCGTAAAAACAGTTGGCAATTTTTATCGGCAAGCATTTTTCTACGCAAAGCGTTGTTACAATGTTACGAAAATATTTTTAATTTTTGCGCTTCAACAGTACACAATAAGTATAAATTATGTTAGAATATTAAACGTAAATATACTCGGATTTTTCGAAATTACAAAAGGTAGGTTCGATATGGATGTTGACAGTTTTGTAAAACAACTTTCCGTCGCTCAAAAGATACTTTTTTCTCACGGAAAAGGCTCTTGGCACACAAATTCTGTCAACGGTATGCCTGCCGTAACGATGGCGGACGGTCCTCACGGTTTGCGCAAGCAAGTAGGCGCAGAGATCAACGACAGCAAAATGGCGACCTGCTTTCCTACCGGTTCGGCTTTGGCGTCCTCCTGGAACAGGGCTACGGTACGTCAGGTCGCGGAAGCGATAGCCGACGAAGCGGTTGCCGAGGATGTTTCCTTGTTGTTGGGACCGTCGGTAAACATCAAGCGTAATCCCCTTTGCGGGCGCAACTTCGAGTATTTTTCGGAAGATCCTCTGCTTGCGGGCGAACTTGCTGCGGAGTACGTCAATGCCGTTCAGAACGCGGGCGTGGGTTGCAGTGTAAAGCATTTTGCCGTCAACTCTCGCGAAACCGATCGCATGACGACGGATTCGGTGGTGGACGAACGGGCGTTGCGCGAAATTTACCTTGCGCCCTTCGAGCGCGTGGTAAAGCAAGCGCGTCCCTACACGGTAATGGCGGCATACAACAAGGTCAACGGCGAGAGTTGCGCTCACAACAAGCGTTTGCTCACCGACGTTTTGCGCGGAGAATGGGGCTTTGACGGCGCGGTGGTGTCCGATTGGGGCGCATGCTATGATCTGCCCAAGGCGTATCGGGCGGGCGTCGATCTTCAAATGCCCGACGGCGGCAAGTTTCACGAAAAGTTGGTGTCCAAAGCGTTGCAAAACGGCGAGTTGGACGAGGAAAGCCTTGACCGCGCCTGCCTCAACGTGGCAAAACTTGTGCAAAAGTGTTCTGTCCCCAAGCAGAAAACCGTCGTCAGCGAGGCGAAACATCATTTGCTCAGTCGCAAGGCGGCGGCGGATTGCGCCGTTTTGCTCAAAAATAACGGAATTTTGCCCCTTCGCAAAGATAGTCGTGTGCTTGTGGTGGGCGAACTTGCGGAAAAACCTCGTTTTCAGGGAGCGGGTAGTAGTCACGTCAACGCAAAGTGCAGGTCGTTTTTGCAAATTCTCACGGAAAACGGCGTCGAGTACACCTATGCCAAGGGCTACAACGTCAAGGGCGACAAGGTGGACGAACATTTGCAATTTGAGGCGGCTCGGTTGGCGCTCAAATATGACACCGTGCTGTTTTTCGGCGGGTTGACGGACGATTCGGAGGGCGAGGGGTTCGATCGCTCCCATTTGGAAATACCCAACTGTCAACGCAGTTTGCTCAGCGTGGTATCCCAGCACAACCCCAACGTGGTATTTGTGGCTGTCGGCGGCGCGCCCTTTGTTTGCCCATGGCTGTACCAGGTCAAAGCGTTGTTGCAAATGCACCTCGGGGGCGAAGCCGTCACCGAGGCGGCGTTCGATTTGATATTCGGCAACGTTTCGCCCTGCGGACGTCTTGCCGAGAGTTATCCGCTTCGTTTGGAGGACGTTCCCTGCTACAACAACGTCGGGCAGGACGAGCGTGCGGACGAGCATCGCGAAAGCGTCTTTGTGGGTTATCGCTACTACAACAGTTTCGATGTGCCCGTGCAGTTCCCGTTCGGGTACGGTTTGTCCTATTGTTTGTTTGTCTACACGGATATGACGGCAGTTCCCGCGCAGGACGGCTACGACGTGACCGTCACCGTCAACAACTACGGTCCTATGGGCGCAAGCGAGGTGGTGGAACTTTTTGTAGACAATTGCGATTGCGGCTATTTTCGCCCCAAACGTCAACTTGCCGCATTCGACAAGGTGTTTGTCCCGAGCGGCGGATCGGTAAAGGTCGCTTTGCACGTCGATAACCGCGCTTTTTCCGTGTTTGCCGACGGCAAGTTCCGCGTGGTCAAGGGCAAGTACAAACTGTGCATTTGCAAGGATGTCGAAACGGTAACGCTTTCTCAAACGGTGGAAGTGGCGGGCGAAACGCTCAAAGGGCAGGATCGCAAAAACTATCCCGCCTACTATCCGCGCAAGTCCTCCGCAAAAAAAGCCTCCGACGAACCGCGCGAGCCGTTGCAAATCGAAAGCGAGCAGTTCTACGCGTTGGCGCAATATCGTCCAAGCCGATACGTCGCGCCCAAGCGCGGAGAGTACACTTTGACGAGTACATTGGGCGAGATGGCTCCGAATGTCGGTATGGTGCGCATGTTGCTCAGATACGTGCGCAAGTATGCGATCAAGCACTCCCCGACCAAAACCGCCGACGACCCCGTGGCGAAAATGACCTACCTGTCCGCACTTTCCACGCCGTTGATATCTTTGATGAGCGTTGGCGGCGTCAAATCCAAATACGTTATGTATTTGCTTTACAAGGGCAACAAAAAACCTTTCAAAGCGTTGGCGGCGTTGCGCGGTAAAATATTCGATTGACGTTACAACTACAAGGAGAAAAAAATTTATGAGTATCAAAGTCAATTACAACAATATGATGCAATATGCGCTCGGTGACAAAGGTATTGCCGACGCGCAACTCAAAGAGTGCGATATTCTTGCTCAAAGCGCGCACTTTTTGGTGGAGGCGGGTCGCGGCAAGGATATGCAGGGTTGGATGGACAGCCCCTACGATCAAAGCGAGGTCGTCAAATCTATCAAAGCGACGGCAACGCGAATTCGCAAAAGTTGCGACAACTTTGTCGTTTTGGGCATAGGCGGCTCTGCGCTGGGACCTATCGCGGTATTTACCGCGCTCAAACATTACTACTACAACGAACTTCCGAAGAAACTTCGCAAAGGACCGCGCTTTTATGTAGTGGACAACGTCGATCCCGACAGGCTTAACAATTTGTTCGATGTAATAAATGTGGAAAAAACCGTTTTCAACGTGATCACCAAGTCGGGCGCCACCTCCGAAACAATGAGTCAGTATCTCATCGTAATGGATATGCTCAAAGCAAAGTTGGGCGACAAAGCGCGCGAACACATCATTGCCACAACAAGTCAAAGCAAGGGCAATTTGATAAAACTTGCGCAGAAAGAGGGTTTTGAAACGTTTTTCATTCCCGACGGCGTCGGCGGGCGTTTTTCCGAGTTGAGTCCCGTGGGACTTCTTCCCGCGGCGGTCGTGGGCATAGACATCTCCAAAATGCTCAAAGGCGCGCGCGATATGGATCGCAAATGCCGTTCGAGGTACTATACCAAAAATCCCGCGCTCGCGCTTGCGGTTTTGCAGTATATTTCCATGAAGCAAGGCAAAAATATCTCCGTCATGATGCCCTATGCGGACAACCTCAAATACATTGCCGATTGGTATGCTCAACTTTGGGCGGAGTCGCTCGGCAAGGAAACGGACAAAAACGGCAACGTGGTAAACGTCGGACAAACGCCCGTAAAGGCGCTTGGCGTTACCGATCAGCACAGTCAGGTTCAACTCTACAACGAAGGACCGTTCGACAAGGTAATCGCTTTCCTCGAAGTGGAAAATTTCCACAGCGACGTAACCATTCCCGAGGGTTGCGCCGATTTCCCCGACGTAAACTTCCTTTGCGGTCACACCTTGTCGGAGTTGATGCACAACGAGTTGTACGCCACGCGCTACGCGCTTACTCGTCGCGGAAGGGCCAACTATACGATAAGTCTTGATACGGTGGACGCCTATAACATCGGCGGACTGTTGTATCTGTTGCAATTGCAAACGGCGTATGCGGGCGCAATGCTCAACGTAAACGCCTACGATCAACCGGGAGTGGAGGGCGGCAAGGACGCCGCTTACGCGCTGTTCGGGCGCAAAGGCTACGAAAGCAAGGCGAAAGAAATAAATTCCTCCAAGCCCGACTTGGACAAATACATCATCTGATAGGAGAAAACATGTTACCCAAAACACCCGCCAAGGGCATGAGAGATTTTTTGCCCGACGAATATGCTCTCAGACAGCACATTTTGGCAACAATACAAAAAACTTACGAAAGTTACGGCTTTACCCGTATCGAAACCCCCGCGGTGGAGAACATATCTTTGCTCACTTCCAAGCAGGGCGGCGACAACGAAAAACTCATTTTCAAGATATTGAAGCGCGGCGAAAAACTGACCGCCGCCGATAGCGACGACTTGTGCGATCTCGGTTTGAGATACGATCTAACCGTACCTCTTTCGCGTTTTTACGCCAACAACGTGGGACAGTTGCCAAGTGTATTCAAGGCAATGCAAATGGACAACGTTTGGCGCGCCGATCGACCGCAACGCGGACGTTTTCGGCAGTTTATGCAGTGCGATATCGACATAATTGGCGAACAGAGCAACCTGGCGGAAACCGAACTTATTTCCGCCACCATGCAAGCGTTGGACAACCTCGGTTTCCAAAACG
Source organism: uncultured Clostridia bacterium (assembly GCA_947625725.1). Taxonomy (GTDB): domain Bacteria; phylum Bacillota; class Clostridia; order Christensenellales; family CAG-314; genus Fimimonas. The sequence continues at coordinate 25,843 of CANQPI010000013.1, forward strand.
TCACTGTCCGTCTGTCCGACAGGCGTTTGCTCAATGCCTTGGCGGAGAAGTGCGGTTTTTCCGACGAGCAAAAGCCGTCGGTATTCATAACGTTGGACAAATTGGACAAAATAGGCGTAACGGGCGTTATGCAGGAGATAGACGCAATCGCCCCCGGCAAGGCGACGGAGTTTGTAAATTTGATCAACCGCATAACCTCCGCGCCCGATCCGTTCGGCAAGTGCGTAGAGGAGTTGGGCGCGTACCTTCCCGCAGAAGTGGCGCAAAACGTCGAGCAAATTTTGTATGTGACCAACAACCTTGTCCAAAACGGCAAGGTGGTATTCGACGTTACGCTCGTCAGGGGCATGGGCTACTACACGGGAGCCATTTACGAGTTGTCCGTGGACGGTTTGGGCATTTCCGTGGGCGGCGGCGGCAGATACGACAAGATGATAGGGCGCATGACGGGGACGGACGTACCCGCGTGCGGTTTCAGCATAGGATTCGAACGTATTGCAATGTTGCTTGCCGAGCGCGGAGTAAAATTCGGGGCGTCGCGCGGGAGCGCAGTGTTGGTAGACAAAAACCTCGACGCCAAGCAAACGGTGGACGTAATGAAAGCATGTCGCAACGCGCGGCTCAATTCCAACGTCACGCTGTTGCGCAAAATCAAGAATTTCTCTTTTCAGATCAAACAGTTGACCGAACAAGGTTATCAAACGATCTATGAATACAAAAACGGCACATTCACCAAGTTGAACTGACATGAACGAAAATCCGACAAAAAAACGCAAAAAACGCGTCAAACTGCCTGCCGATCTGAGCGGCGTGCAACGTTTTGCGCCCACTGTTCAGCGCGGATTGACTGCGGAAGAAGTTCAAACGCGAAACGAACAGGGCTTGATCAATTCGGACGGCGGCAAAAAGGGCAAAAGCATTGCGGGAATAATTTTTTCCGATGTTTTTACCTTTTTCAACGTCATTTACATCATAATTACCGTGATATTGTGTATCTACGGTCTGTGGAAACAATGCGGGTTTCTTCCCGTAGTGGTGGCAAACACTGCAATTGCGATCATTCAGGAAATCAAATCCAAGTTGACCCTCGACAAACTCAACCTGATAACGGAGCCTCACGTCAAAGTACGGCGCGACGGCGAGGACGTTGACGTTTCTGTCAAGGAATTGGTGCTGGACGACATTTTCTTTGTGTCGGGCGGCGAGCAACTCTCCACGGACAGCGTTGTTCTGGACGGCTTTGTAGAGGTCAACGAGGCGATTTTGACGGGCGAAAGCGACGCCGTCATCAAGCGCAAAGGCGACACGTTGTTTGCGGGCAGTTTTGTCGTATCGGGCGCATGCACCGCGCAGGTGGTATCCGTCGGCAAGTACAACTACATTTCCAAGTTGACGGGGCGCGCGCGCCAATATCAAAAGCCGCGTTCGCAGATGCTCAAAGCGTTGAACGGCATTTTGATCTTTGTCGCCATTGTCATTGTTCCAATGACGATATGTCTTTTCATGGTCAATGCCGCCGCGCAAAACTACACCGATTGGACGTCGTTCAGGTTGGCTGATTTGGGCGAAGGACAACTCAACTCCGCGCTAAACTATACCGCGGGTTCTATCATATCTATGATACCCGCAGGACCGTTCCTTTTGACGAGCATTGCTCTTGCCGCTTCGTTTTTGCGGTTGGCGCGTAACAAAACCATGGTGCAGGAGTTGTACTGTATCGAAATGCTCGCCCGCGTGGACACGCTTTGTCTGGACAAGACGGGCACTATCACCGACGGCACCATGCGCGTGGTGGAAGCGATCGATCTGCGCACGGGCGCAAACGCCAATACTTTGCGAGAGATAATGTCCGGTATCAACGTCGCGCTCAAAGCGGACAACATGACGAGCAAAGCGCTCAAAAAGTACTTCGGCTGTCCCAAGAAACCCGCTTTGGAAGCGGTTTCCGTCATTCCGTTTTCTTCCGAGCGCAAGTTGTCCGCCGTCACGTTCAAGACGGGCGGCACATACATTTTGGGCGCGCCCGAGTTTGTACTCAAAACGCCCAACGAGCGCGTGAGCGCGCTTGTGGACAAATATGCAAGCGAGGGCATGCGCGTGTTGTTGCTTGCGCAGTCCGCAACGGCTATCTACAACAACTCTTTGCCGCAGACCCGACGTCCCGTCGCGGTGATCGTGTTGGAAGATCACATTCGCAACGACGCCAAGGACACGATAGAGTGGTTTCGCAAAAACGACGTCAACATCAAAGTTATTTCCGGCGACAATCCCGCGACGGTATCCAGCATTGCAATGCGCGTGGGCATACAAAACGCAGACAAGTACGTAAGTTTGGAGGGCATGACGGAACAGCAAGTGTGCGAAGCCGCCTCCGAGTACACGGTATTCGGCAGAGTTTCGCCCGATCAAAAGGCAATTTTGGTGCGCGCGCTCAAAGCGGCGGGGGCAACCGTTGCAATGACGGGCGACGGCGTAAACGACATCTTGGCTATGAAAGAAAGCGACTGTTCCATTTCCCTTGCGGGAGGCAGTGCGGCGGCGCGTCAGGTGTCGCATTTGGTGCTGTTGGACGACAGTTTTTCCGCGCTTCCCAAGGTGGTTGCGGAGGGGCGTCGCGTGGTAAACAACATACAAAGCGCAACGGCGATGTACTTTATGAAAACGGTGTACGTCATTGTCATAAACTTGTTGTTGGTTATTTTGCATTTCGCTTTCGGCAAGACAATGCAATCGCCGCTCAAAAACATAAGCGTGATGCTTATGGATTGGGTGATAGTCGCCCTGCCCACAACGTTCCTTGCGTTGCAACCTAACGAAAAGTTGATCAAGGGCAACTTTTTCGTCAACGTTCTCAAACGTTGTCTGCCCGCCTCGTTGACGTTTATCGTCACGACGGTAACGCTGTATGTGCTGTTCGGCACAACGCAGGAAATGATACCCGACGGGGATATTTTGTCCACGTTGATAACGCTCACCTACACATTCGGCGGGTTGTTTGCTCTGTACTACGCGTGCCGTCCGTTCAACAAATGGAAGATCGCGCTGTTTGTCGGCATTTGGGCGATAGTGATAGTATGTTTGAGCGTACCGTACATTTATAGTTTGTTGGATTACAAACCTCTCCAAAGGGAGCAAATTTTGCTTTTGTTGGTAGAAATTCTCGCAACGCCATTCATAATGTACGTATTTATGTGGTTGTTCGACAGGGGCAAATCGCGCAAAGGCAAACTTTCGGGACCCAAGCCGCCCAAGCGCAAAAACAAAATCGCAAGCAAGTAATTGCGGCAAAACGGAGAAAAAATGCTGTTGCAAATAAACTCGGCGAAATTCGATTTCGGCGACGTAAACATTTTCAAAAACGTCAACCTGCAAGTCAACGAGGGCGACTGCATAGGGTTGGTAGGAGCAAACGGAGCGGGCAAAAGCACGCTCCTCAATTGCATTGCGGGGGATTTGCAACTCAGCGAAGGCGAGGTAGTGCGCCGCAACGATCTGACGGTGGGCTATCTCAGACAGCATTGCGATTTTGTATCGGACAACACACTTTTTGACGAACTTATGTCGGTATTTGCGCGCCAAACGCAACTTATCGAACAGATCAAGGCGGTATCCCAAGCAATGTCGGTTGCTCAGCCCTCCGCCGCGGACTATCGCGAACTCGCCGACAAGTATCACCGTTTGACCGTCGAGGCGGACGTTTCGGAGGCATACCAAAGCGAGGTCAAGGTGCGCACCGTGATGAACGGAATGGGCATGGCGCAATTTGCCGCGCGCACGGTATCAACGCTTTCGGGCGGCGAAAAGACCAAAGCGGCGTTGTGTAAATTGTTGCTTTTGCGCCCGCAACTTATGATTTTGGACGAGCCTACCAATCACTTGGACTACCGCACGTTGGATTGGTTGGAAAACTTTTTGTCCGACAAAAAATCCACTTTGCTCATTGTATCTCACGACAGATATTTTTTGGACAGGTTGTGTACGACCGTTTGGGATATTCAATCGCACTGCGTCACCGCGTACAAGGGCAACTACACCAAATACAAGTTGCTCAAAGCCGAACGCAACAAAACTTTGCAGGCGGCTTACGACCGTCAACAGCGCGAAATTGCCAAACTTACCGACTACATAGCGCGCAACAAAGTTCGCGCCGCAACGGCGGATATGGCAAAATCTCGCGAAAAGGCATTGGAGCGCATGCAAGCGGTGGACGCGCCCGTTCCCGACGAACGCCCGCCGCGTTTCGAATTTCCGTGCAATTCCGAGCCGTCGGAGTTTCCGCTCACCATTCGACGCCTCGATTTGTCCTATTCCGACAAAGTTTTGCTTTCCGACGGGCAATTTCAACTTCGTCGCGGGCAAAAAATCGCGTTGTTGGGGCTCAACGGAACGGGCAAGTCCACTCTCATTCGGCGCATTGCGGAACAATCGCCCCGCGACTTGGGCAAAATTATCTTCGGCAAAAACGTTCGTATCGGATACTACGATCAGGAAAACGTCAATCTTGCGCCCGATCGTCGCGTACTCGATCAATTGTGGTTTGACAACACGCGCATGACCCAAACGGAGGTGCGCAATTTGCTCGCGCAGGTCACGCTGGGCGCGGACGACGTGTACAAAAAGGTCTGCGAACTCAGCGGCGGCGAGCGCGCCAAACTCGGCTTGGCAATGATCATGGCAAAGGATTGCAACCTGTTGCTGTTGGACGAACCCACCAATCACCTCGATTTGCCCTCGCGCGAGGCGTTGGAGGACGCGCTCAAACGCTATTGCGGAACGCTGTTGTTCGTATCCCACGACAGGTATTTCGTCAACAGTATCGCCGACGGCATATTGGAACTTTCCGACGAAAAACTTTGCTACTACGAGGGCAATTACGACGGTTTTCTCGCCCGCAAAAAAGCGGCGGAGCAGAGCGCAAAGTCGCCCGTCGAACCCAAACCGACGTCGCAATACCGCAACGCCAAACAGCGCGCCGAACAGACCAACCGCGCCCGTCGCGTGCGCGAATTGGAGAGTCGTATCACCGAGTTGGAGCAAACCGTGCAACGGCTAAACGAACAATTGGTTTCGCCGCAGATAGCCTGCGACTACGTTCAAGCGGCGCAAGTAATGGAGCAACTCGACCAAGCCAACGCCCTCTTGGAACAAACGCTTTCGGAATGGGAAAAATTGGCTTAGTTCCGCGAAAAAGCCCGTTTTGTAGAGTACTATGACGGGCATAGTATCAAAAATAACTTGTTTTTAACTAAAAAACCGCAAATTATTTGTATTTTTTGTAGTAATTTGCATTACGTCGTTACAAAGCAAAACAATATCAAATCAAAAAAATTTTATTAAATTTTGTCAATTGCAAAGCGCATTTTTACTTTTGTTTTTTCCAAACGGGCAGTAGCATGCGCGTTTGTTTTTTGTATTCGGCAAAGCCTTCTTTGCGCGCTTGTCGCTTGTCCGCCATGGGTATGTTTTTCATGAGTATTTCTCCTATATTGGAATTATATCACCTTTAATAATGTTGTCAACAAACAAAACAGGCGACAATTTTCGTACATTCATTGCCAAACGGATAGCGATATGCTACAATATTCGATATAGCAGGCACAAAATGAAAGTATGTTTAGTTACAGGCGCAAGCCGCGGCATAGGCTCGGCTATCGCCGCCGAATTTGTCCGCAACGGTTACAGCGTGATAATCAACTACAATCGCAGCGTTTTGCAAGCGGAGCGTCTTTGCGACGAACTTCGCAAGCAAGGCGACGCGCACCTTTTCAGAGGAGATGTATCCGACGTTGCGGTCGTGGGAGAAATGTTCGATTGGGTAGGCAAATATTTCAAGCATCTGGACGTGTTGGTAAACAACGCGGGGGTATCGCTTGTCAAGCAGATACAGGACGTAACGGAGGAGGACTACGATCGCGTGATGTCCGTCAACGTCAAATCGGCGTTTTTCTGTTGTCGGCAAGCGTTGCCGTTGCTTGTAGGCGCGCCCCAAGCGGCGATCGTCAACGTAGCCTCTGTTTGGGGCGTCGAGGGAGCCTCGTGCGAAAGCGTTTACAGCATGAGCAAGCACGCGCTTGTCGGTTTGACGCGCAGTTTGTCGTTGGAGTTTGCCCCCGCGGTCAGTGTCAACTGCGTTTGTCCGCCGATAGTATCTACGGAAATGACCGCGCGTTTGACCCAAGCGGACAAGCAAGATTTTTGCGCGCGGCACAATTGCCGAATTTACACCGCGGACGAAGTGGCTCGTGATGTGTTCTATCTTGCCACATGCGGCAAAACGGGCGAAATTTTGGTGGAGAAATAGCAATGGAGTGGTATTGGATAGTCTTGATAGTATTGGGCGGCGCGGCGTTTCTCGGCGCGTTGTACGTAGTTGTGGCGGCGGTAGTGGCAAAAGGCACGCTCAAATCGGCAACCACGCCCGTTGCGCACACACTTGACGAAGCGCGCGAATTTCAGTCGCAGTACGAAAACGTCAACTACGCCGACTACGATACTGTTTGGCGCAAACAAAGTTTCGAGGTGGACGGCACGCACGGCAAAGTGCGCGGCGAAGTCATTTTCAACCCCGCTTGCGGCGATCGCCCCAAAGTGGCAGTCATTTGTCACGGACACACCTGGAATCGTATCAATTCGCTCAAATACGCGGCAATTTTCTACAAACTCGGCTATCACGCGGTAATTTACGACCACGCCTATTTCGGCTTGTCCGACGGCAATTTTACGTCGCTGGGCTACTACGAGCGGTACGACCTGTCCTCGGTGTTGGATTACGTTCGCGGCATATTCGGCAAGGACGCCATGGTTGTTTTGCACGGCGAGAGCATGGGCGCAGTCACCGTCCTGTGCGAGTTGTCCCTGCGCCGCGATCTTGCCGCAGTAATTGCCGATTGCGCTTTCAGCAACACATTTGTCTACTATCGCGAACTTTGCGTCAAGGCTACGCACCTGCCGGGGTTTCCCGTGGTGGACATCAGCAACGTCATGTCCAAGCGCAAGTACGGCTACGACTTTGCCAAAGTCAACCCGATAGACGACGTGCGTTCTTCCGACGTGCCCGTTTGCTTCATTCACGGCGCGGCGGACAAATTTATTTCGCCGTCGCACAGCGAGGATATGTACCTTGCAAGCCCTTCACCCGATAGCGAATTGCACATTGTGCCCTCGGCGGGACACGCGCGCAGTTACCATGCCGACCCCGTCGGCTACGAGCGAATTTTGACGGAGTTCCTCTCCAAGACAGAACGCCGCTCTCAACAAGGTCAAAACTCCGATTAGAACCGTTTGTTTGAAACAAAGTTTGCAACCGACGCATGGCTTCGTCGACGAGCGGGGAACTCGCTTTACAACAAATCCTTGCTTTCCGTTGTGACGGGAAACAAACTCGATAACGAAGAAGTAACTTTTCCGACGTGAATGTATTTTGCTTGAACGTTGTTTCCAAAAATTTTTTGTCAAAATAGTGAATTTGGGTATTGATTTTGTCCGATTTCCGCGCTATAATAATATAGATACAATAGTTAGTTATTGCAATATAACTTTTATTCCGAATTTCAATGCCTTGCGGCATTAAGATTGAAATCAAAAAAAAAAGGAGAAAAATGCAATGAAAAAAGTCAAGATTTTGCTTGCGGTTTTGCTTGCGGCGGTAATGGTAATTGCCCTGGTCGCTTGCAACAACACTTGCAAAGACGGCGAACACGTTTGGGGCACTCCCAAAGTAAATACTGCCGCCACATGTACCACAAATGGTTCTCAAACGAAGAAATGTACCGTTTGCGGTAAAGAAGTCACCGAGGACATACCCGCGCTCGATCACGATTACAGTGATCAACCCTATGTGTCCGTAGGTGAGGAAGGACACCATCAAAAGTGTGTTCGTTGCGACACCTACAACGACGTAGTCGCACACACGATAGTCAACGGCGTATGCACCCTTTGCCATGCCAACTGCGGCGGTGGCGGCGACGACCCGACCCCCCCCAACCCGGCGACAAAGTAACCGTCAAGGTTCACTTCCATCTTCCCTCCACTTGGGCGGCAGACAAACTCAAAGTATATCAATTTGACAAATCCGGCGGAGAGTTGTTCGGAAAATTCCCCGGCACAGGCAAGCCCACTGCGGAAGACGGTGAAAATGCAGGTTGGTATGTTATCAGTTTCGAACTTGTTCAAAGTCAAATCACCTCTGGCGACGCTGCGGTTATCTTCACAGATAAGGAAACGGCAGACGGCACAGGCAACCAAACAGGAAACATCACGGTCAACGCTGCCGAGATCTGGGTTCCCGGAATTGCGGGCGCAGACCAAGGCTACACAACCAAGGACGCCGCTCTCGCTGCGGAAAATGTTCGCCTTCCAAGTTCGGACGATTGGATCATTGCAGGTATGATCGGCACTGCCAACTATTGGGCAGAAACAACCTCCAAGTGGTTCAACACGTTTGACTCCGAGAAAGATTACAAACTCACGCTCCAATTTGCCGCAAACAACGAATTCAAAATCAAGAAAAACGTTTCCGGTTGGAACGACGTAATTACTTACAGCGACACTAGCAAGTACACATTTACCAAGGACGATGCCATCGAGGGCGATCCCGCCAACATGTTCTCAGGCGGAGAAAACTCCAACTTCAAAGTCAAAGCGGCTTGCAAATTGGAATTCACGTTTGATCCCGTTGCCAAATCCGTAACGATCAAAATTTTGGACGGCACAATTCCCGCCGCTCCCACAAATCTTCCCAAATACATCTTACTTGGTCATATCAACGGCGTTGATGATTGGAATACCGACTCCACAAAGAATCCTCTTGTCGCCCAAGAAGATGGCAGTTACACAATCACTTTCTCCCTCAAAGAAAATGACTATTTCAAAATTATTGAGTACAAATCCAATTGGGTTGCTATTTGGGATTCATCTACCAGCATCACGACTACGTTTGCAGAGGGCGTTGAACACGTTTCCGATTTGTTCCGCAATTTCGACGGCAACGTTGCTGCAAATCACAACATGACTATTGAAGTAACCTACACGGCAGCCAAAAAGATCACCGTACATGTAACGGCTTTGACCAAGGGTCAAGGTGGAGCCGAATGGTACATTGCGGGCGATTTGGACGGCGCGAAGTGGGGCGCAAGCACAGGCACTGCATGGAAATTTGTAGCCGCGGGCGAGGGCAAGTATACCCTTACCAACAAAACTCTCCCTGTCGGCAAAAAATTCAAAATTTTCGGCACAGACGGTTGGTTCTCTTATACACAAATCAATCGTACAGGTACGGCGTTCAACACGACCTACTTCAAAGACGACCTCAGTAACGACCACAACATTGTTGTTCAAAAAACGTGTACTGTCGATTTTACGTGGATACCCGCTTCGCATACTTTGCAAATAGACCTTCACGTTGCCTAGTCAATTTCAACTCAACACACAGCGGCGCCGAATATTCGGCGCTGTTGTTTTTTGGGCGATTTTGCCGATATGGGGTGGTTTTTTTTCCGTGTTGGACAAATTTTGCCGCATTTTGCCTTTGGGCTTGACGGTCGCGGGCGGTTGTCGCCAACGTCGTTTTTTCGAGCGATTTCTTCAAAATTCTATTTTTAACGAAAAATTAACAAAAAATTTTCAAAAGGGTATTGAATTCGGTTGCGCGGTTTGATATAATATATTATAGGTAATTATAGTCCATATCTATACGCATATTATCCAAATCGACTAATACAGGCGACAGCGGTGCATAAATCATCTTGCGCACACTGCCCGCGGGCAGTTTTTCGTTTGAACAAACGAAAAACACGTTGCCTACAAGTATTTTTCGGTGTACAAATCGTATTCAAATGTCACTAACGACATCGTCAGAATAAAATTTCAAAAAAGGAGAAAAATCGCAATGAAAAAGACTATCCTGATTTTGCTTGCGATCCTGCTTGTGGCGACAATGACAACCGCTCTTGTCGCTTGCGAACAAGACCCCTGCGAAATAAACGGTCACATCTGGGACGAAGGCTCTGTCACCTTGGAACCCACCTGTCAGACCGAGGGAAAACTCCTCAGGCGTTGTTTGATCTGCGGCGAAACCGTCGAAGAACCTACCGCCAAAGTTGACCACGTTTGGGGAGAACCGACCGTCACGGTACCTGCCACATGCAGTACCGACGGTCAAGGTACGGTAAAGTGTCAAAACTGTACCGAAACGCACGACTACACGATACCCGCAACGGGCAATCACGTAGTCAACCTGCAAGCCAAGCACGAGGCTGTCGAGGCAACCTGCTGGCGCGAGGGTACTGTCGAGTACTACGATTGCCAAACTTGCGGCGACAAGGTCAAGTTGGACGTCTACGGCAACGTGCTTGACGAAGAAGCCCTGTCGGTAGCCAAAACGGCGCACAACTACGACAACGGCGTAATTACCAAAGCGCCCACCTGCTCCGACACGGGTATCAAGACCTTCACCTGCCAAAACGAGGGTTGCACGGGCGACGGACACATTTTCGAGCAGGTATTGGACAAAATCGAACACGTTTTCGGACGTTTGATCCCCGCCCAAGACGCTACCTGCACCGAAGCGGGACACATTGCCTACTATCAATGCTCGGAGTGCCACGCGTTCTTTGACGAACGCAAAACGCCAATCGACGAAAGTCAACTTGCCGTCAAAGAACTTGGTCACAAGGAAAAGACTCTGCCCGCAGAGCAAGCCACCTGCCAACATACGGGACTTACCGAGGGCAAAGTTTGCAAGCGTTGCGGCGAAGTGTTGCAACAACAGCAAAAAACCGACAAATTGCCTCACAAACCCGAACCTTACGGCGCGGTTGCTCCCACCTGCGAAGCCACAGGTTACAGCGCGGGCAGCAGATGTTCGGAGTGCAAAACGATCATCATCTATCCCAAAACGCTTGCCGCGCTCGGTCACAGTTACAAACTCACCCAATGGAATTGGACGGACGCCAACACCAAGGCGGCGGCGGAGTTCCGTTGCGACAACGCAAATTGTCCGCATCCCGTTGTGACGGTAGAGGCGCAAGTAACAGGCGAGGACGTCCTCGATTACAAAGTGTTCACGGCGACGGCGCAAGGACCTGACGGCAAGATCTACACGGAAACCAAGCAAGTCGGCGAACACGAGCATAGTTACGTACTCAAAAATTGGACTTGGGATCCCGATTACTCCAAGGCGACGGCGCACTTCAATTGCCCAGTTTGAGAGGACGACCCCCACGACGTAGAAGTTACTCCCACGTCTGAGCGTACCGAATCCACTTGCACGGTTGCGGGCAAGATCACCTACACGGCGACTGCCGACTACAATGGTGTGACGGCTACCGACGCAAGAACCGTCGAGTTGCAACTTGCCGAACACAAACTCGGCGCCAAGTTGGAGTACGACGCCGACCACCCCGAGAATGGTCACGGCTATCGTTGCGAAACTTGCCATGAGATAATTACATACGACAAGCACGTTATGACAGACAAGCACAGCACGACTCAACATTGGCAAGCGTGCGAGTGCGGCTACACTGAGGGTCGTGAAACTCACACCTTTACGTACACCCACGAGGGCACTGCTTCCGGCAGGCAGCATACCGCTAGTTGCGAGGAGTGCGGTTACACTGCAACCGAACCTTGCGATAACTACATCAATGCCTCCACGGGTGTTTGCTCCAAGTGTAAGGAAACGTACACGGAAACCGTCAATATATACTTCCATTACAAGAGCGGTTGGTCTACAACACTCAGACTGTATGCGTTTACTCAAAGTACTGTGTCGAACACCAAATTATTGACCGGTACATGGGGCGACGCCAAAGAAGCAACAATGACCAATCAAAATGACGGTTGGTACAAATACGAACTTACTCTGCCTTGGGGCAATGTGGGCAAAAATCTTGTAGTCATTGTTCACGACACGTCACATCAAACAGGCAACATCTGCGTTTGTGACAACGAGATCTACATTCCCAATTACGGTACAAGTGAGCGCGTCAATACTTACTATCTCACCAAGGAACAAGCGATTGCGGCAGAAACGTCAAGTTCGGCGGCGTCAGCGTATGTGGTTTCGGGCAGTTTCAACAATTGGCCTGCCGGAACGCTCTATCATTGGGATAGCGCATTTAACACAACAACGCACTCGAAATTAGTTATGGACTTTGTTGCAGGCAGTGAGTTCAAAGTACGCAGAAGTAGTACTTGGTACGGTTACGGCAATGCCATATATAGTTACGTTTATGCAAGCGGCGTCAGTTCTTCCGGTTTGTTCTCCAATAACGGCGGAAACATCAAGATAAACGCCAACTGCCGCATTGCATTCTCGTATAGCGGTGGCAAGGTTGTTGTCAACGTTCTTTCTCGCGGCGGTTGGTCTGATCAACACGTTGTAGGCACCAAGGTGGACAAAGTAGAAGCCACTTGCACAACGGGCGGTAACAACGATTACTACAAGTGCGCAAACGGCTGCCGTGCATGTTTGGATGCCGAGGGCAACGTTTTGTCCGCCTCGGAAGTGTTCACGGGCATTGATTCCACGGCTCACAAATACAACCTGGTAGAAAAAGTTCCCTCAACTTGCACAACCCAAGGTACAGACGTTCACTATCAATGTGAACATTGCAAAAAATTGTTCAAGCAAACCGACGGTCAACCGGGCGAACAGACTGACGAAAATTCTCTCAAACTCGATCTTGACCTCAACAATCACACCAAAATCGGTGCAAAGATCGATGAAAGTCCCGCAACCTGCACAGCAAACGGCACAGCCGCTCACTATGTATGCGGTGATTGCAACAAGTGGTTCGAAGTAAACGAAAGCGGCGACGGACACAAGGACGAAGCCAAGGACAGCACTGACCTCTGCTTTGTACTTGCCGCAACGGGTCATGACTACAAGGTCGCGCAAGAAGAAGGCGCTTACAGTTGGTCGAAGGTTTCGGCAACGTCCGCAAAACTTACCGTCAAGTTCGTTTGCGATACTTGTGAAAATGATATTACCATAACATTTGATGTTACCGAACCCACCGAAAAAACGGCTGCCGACTGCACGACAGACCGAGTAGTGTACTTCACCTACACTGCGCAGTCTGACGCGATTTTGCAAGTTGCCCAAGCACAAGGCGCACAAGAAAACGACAAATTTGCCGCCTTTACCGCAACGCAGTCGCAAGACTTCACGGAGGTTTACACTCACACCGGTCACAGTTACGTCATTGATACCACCCAAGGTTCAGATGGCGACGACCAAGCCAAAAACGGTATCGAGTGGGCGTTAGACTATCGGACTGCTACCGTACATCTCAAATGTAGTAAATGTTCCACTACAACAACAGTCAGTGCAAATGTCACAACCCAATCTACGGCTCAGGACTGCACAACAGCAGGTGAAACGACCTACACGGCAACAGCCGAGCAAGCCGCTCTCCAAGCGCAACTTTCCGACAAAGACAAGGTTACAGTCGCAGAGCCTGTCACTCGCGCCCACACAAACAGCGGAACGCCGTCCGGTCACGAATGGGTAGTGGATACGTCCAAAGGCAACAGCAACGGCATTGTTTGGGGCGACCCCGACGGCGAAACGCACCAAGCCACTGTCACATTGTATCTCAAATGCAACCACGACAAGTGTACCGAAACGTTGGAAATCGCTTTTGAGGGTATTAAAGGCGAATACACGGCGCAATCTTGCACGGACGACGAGCAGACAGTTCTCAATTTCAGCGAGAACAAAACCGCAATCGAAAGCAAAGCCGAGCAAGTCGGCGGCGGCAAGTTGACCGATTACGACGTTTACTCGATTGACGAAACGATCTCCGACGAGCATATTGTCAAAACCGCAAACGTTGCAAAAGGTCACAACTATGCTGGCGCATATAAAGACGACGGCGACGGCTATCACAGTCAATTATGTGAAAACGGTTGCGGAACGTATGGCAACAAACAACCTCACGGTGAAATTACATACACAACCGACGAGGCACAACATCAACATACGGGCAATTGTGAACAGTGTGGCGAGTTGACTCCTGAAACTTGCACAATCGAAAGCGACTCCTATGCCTGCAAGTATTGCGAGCAAGATTATTCCAAAGAAATTGTCGTTCACTATCACAAGGGAAATACCTCTTGGAGCAGTGCTACTGTTTCTGTAACGGGTAGTTTCAAAGACTATCAGGCAAGCGACAACACGCACGACATTGTGTTGCAAGCAATGGCAATCGAAGGCACAGAGGGTTGGTACAAAGCCACAATCAAGGCTATCAAAGATATTGAGGTAACTGTCAACTTCTACAACGATGACAATACCAACACGCAATTCAAGGTCGAAAACGTGACAATTTCCGAAGATAAAACGGAAGTTTGGATCACTTGCGACGGAAATGTGTTTGACTCTTGCCAAGCAGCCGACATTGCAGAAAACCCCAACACCTACATCTTGACAGGATACTTAAACGGTTCTGTCAATTGGGGCGACAGCACAACTGCAACAAATAGAAAATTCACCTATGTATCAACTAACGTGTATTCGCTGTCCGCTTCTTTCAAAGTTGGCGACGCGTTCAAGATCAAGATTAACGGCGACAGCAGTTGGGATTGGCAGATCAATGCAACTAACATTGGCACTATTAGCAAATCAAGCAGTGTATCGTCTACTGTGACAGGACTGTTCTACAAGGTAAATGCTGCTCATATTGCCAATTACTCCAACATTACCGTAAAGTATGATTGTACTGCCACATTGACAATCAATGTCAGAACAAAGCAACTCGATATTGAAGTAACAAAGTTTACACAACCCACGGGTGCTACATATACAGATTTGATAATATGCGGTACTGTAACGGGATGGAAGGTCAGCGGAGTCGCTTCAACTTATGTGTTCTACTATATAGGTAGCGACACCTATGCTTTGACGCTTGAAATCAATCCTACCGAAGAATTTAAGATGAAACAAAATGTATCCAAAGGTACGTATGGTTGGGATGATCAATACACCTTTGGCGCCGCAAACAAGGGAACTATCACGCAAAGCGGTACTGATGTTACTTATGACACAAATAGTGACAATTTAAGATTAACATCAAAATCCGGTGAGTACAAAGTAGTAACCTTAACTGCTATTACAGCAAGTCCATGGAAAATGAATGTAAAAGTTCAATAGCCCTTAATAACTATCATCAACCCCCAAGGAGCGGCAACCTCGCCGCTCCTTTTTCTTCGCCCGCTCGCCCTCACAAATTTACTACCAATTGTTGAAAAAATGTAAAAAATAGGTTGACAAACCCTATTAAATAGGGTAACATATATTTGTACAGAGGTGAAAACGTGACAAGAGAATTTGTTGAACTTCCCATTTTTGTTGAGAAATGGAAAAAACTCGGTTTGAACGATAACGATTTGAAACGGCTACAAGAACTATTGCTTGCAGATCCCAAAATCGGGGCGGTTATGCAGGGCACAGGTGGTGTGCGCAAAATGCGTTTTGCCTTTGAACACAGAGGTAAAAGCGGAAGCGTAAGAGTTATATATGTTGACTTTGAAGTACACGAAAAAGTTTATCTTTTAACGGCATATACTAAAAATGAAAAAGATAATCTCACGCAATCCGAGCGAAATGAATTAAAACAACTTATAGAAATTCTTCGCCGTCAACTCGACGACAATTAGGAGAAACAAAATGAGCATATTTGAAGAAATAAAAATCGGTCTGCAACAGGCTATCGACTACGAAAAAGGCAATTTGCAAGCCAAAACTACCAAATTGACGGTTTTGCCGCCCGATACCTTCTCCGCGCAGGAAATAAAGGCTATACGCAACAGTACGGGGCTGACCCAAGCAATGTTTGCCAAGTATATGGGGGTTTCCGTCAAGACTGTCGAGGCGTGGGAGTCGGGGCGCAATCATCCCGAAGGTGCGGCATGCCGTTTGCTGGCGATAACCAAAGCCTATCCCACCTTTCCTCATTCGTCGGGGATAGTCTTTTTTGCATAATCTTTTTTACCGAAGTTTTTTGCGTAACCTACTTTCAAAAGCACTTGACAGCGGCGTAAGAGGGTTTAGCAACCCAAAGTAACAACCATCAACCCCAAGGAGCGGCAACCTCGCCGCTCCTTTTTCTTTTCATATTTTTTTGAAAATGCTGTTGTATTTTTCGTAAAATTATGCTACAATTTTAACAGCAAATAAAAAAAGGAGTTTTAGACTATGAGCATAAAACCTATTTCCGATTTGCGCAACTACAACACTGTGTTGAGCGCATGCACGGCGGATTCGCCCGTGTTTTTGACAAAAAACGGTCGCGGAAGATACGTTCTTATGGACGTGAAGCAGTACGACGCAATCATGGCGGAATTGAAGTTGATTGGCAAGATAGTTTCTGCCGAGCAACGCGTTTCCTCGGGGGAGGAATACATTTCTCTCGCCGAACTGCGCTCCAAATTGGGAGTGTAGACTATCATGGAACTAAGGATAAACCCGCAAGTCTACGACGACTTGTTGGAAATAAAAAACTATATTGCCGAGGACAGCCAAGATCAAGCGACAAAGGTTGTTCTATCCATTTTGGAAGCAATGGAGCGTTTGGCGATTTTTCCGCAAAGCGGCAACAAATTGAGCAACAAGTTGCATTTTGACGTAAAATATCGCTATGTGGTTGTGTTTAGTTACGGAGTAATTTACTATGTAGAACGCGACAGTGTAATTGTGACCAATGTGTTGCATTTGGCTCGCGATTTTTCGGCGATAAACTTTTTTGATTGACGTTTGTTTCGCCTTGCCTCACACTCTCCCCGTTTTAGCGGGAGAGGCTTTTTTTGTGCGCGGAAAACAAGTCAATATATTTTTTTGAAAAATTTTATTGATAGATTCAGCAAAATTTTGCATATTACAAACTTCTCAACAAAATTTTTTTTGCATTTATTAGCAAGAACAAATTCTCGATATGGGGGGGGGTGACGCAAAAATGACTTCAAATTTTGCGACTTGGGGTCAAAAAAATGGTTTTTCTTCGATAAAGATGGTTAGGAAATGGTTATTTTTGGCTCCCATCCTTAATTTTTTTTGAAAATAATTGACATCACTATGGCATTGGTGCTATATTAGAATAGAATTATTGTCGAATTTTGCCCTTTTGTTATGCGCGTGTGCGCGTATCGTGCGCGTGCGTCGTGGATGCTTAGACGTTTTGACGGCATGCCCACGGAAATTTAGTGGCAGAATCGGCGGTACTCCACGCGGGCAATTGCCTTTGCGCAGGTATAGCGACCATGCGTTTTGGCGTTGCAACGGAGAATTCTTGTTTTTTGGGAGAACTGAAAAATGAAGTCATTCAACAGAACGAAATTATCAAAGGAGTCAAATCGAAGGAGCGTTGTACCATCCTATCAGCGTACGCAATCGGATGTTGGCGGCAGGGCTACGGCGGCAATAACTTCGCACAGGCGTAAGCAGCTTGTCACTGTTGCCGCATTGGTGATGGTTGCGGCATTGCTTTTGGCGAGTTTGATCGGTGCGATGACTCCCGCCATCAATCCCGATTTTGCATGGGCTGCCGTTGTTTCGCCTTATGCTGAAACAGCCCGCGTCGGTGGGCGTAGTCCTCTCGCATACAAGGGCGTCAACTCTATGGTTGGCACGCTCATCAGTTGGGGTGCAGATAACTACACGACCACCGAGACGACCGTCGGCTCGTGGTATATCGACAACAACGGCTATATCGTTTGGGGCTCCAGCGGCAATCACAATCTCCCCATCACGTATGCCGTTCCCAAGGACAACAGTTTAAGCAAAATTCAACTTACCAAGGCGACGAACGGCGTGAAAGAGGATTTTCCGTCGCGCATTCAAACGGCCGACGGCAAAATGATAACGATCGATAACCTTGTAAAGGCGGAAAGCGGTCTCGGGTCGTACTTTACGATCGGCTCGGAGGGAAGAACGTCCGAACAGGCTATGGCGGACGACTGGGAAAAGGCTATCGTCGCGGCTTCGCACTATTCCAAGAGCGGTATTTTACAGAACGAAATGTTCGGAACGAAGTCGGCCCTTGATGAAAGGGAATTCCCCAATGACGACACTTGGGCGGAGGACTTTAATAGATCGGGGGCAACGGGCGGATTCGGCAAGCAGCAGAACACCGAGGTTGCCAACTATACCTACATCTACATCAGATTGATGGCGGACTGGGTGGCTCCCATTGTAAATACGATGAGAGAGGGCGGCACGCAAACTGTTCCCGGTGATGGTAAGACATATATAGATCGCTTTGTCGTGGAAGCCAGAAACAAAACGGCGGAAGATGCGGAGGAAGAAGCCGGCGTAACACATGCGCGCGGCGCAGGCTACTTTGAATTCGATTTCGGCAACAACGGCGGCACCAATACGCTTCAAACGGGAAGTAACGGGTCGTACCACTTTGGCGCCGAGAACGAAGGCGCGAGCAAGGAGAGCGGGCCGCATTTTTCGCTCGGCACGAGTTTCTCCAATAAGAACTCCATTTCCAGCCTGCACAATGCAATCAAGTACAACCAGTTTTCAGCGGCGCCCTCGGAGGAACCCTTCTCCTTCGGGCGGCTTGCCATTCCCGATAACTGCTACGTCATCGTAGACCTCAACGGCCACAAGCTCGACCGCAATCTCGACGCGGTCGATGAAACCATTCACAAAAACGTGATCTGCCCCTCCGTATTTTTGGCGGGGCTGTATTCGCGTCTCGAAGTGTTCGATAGCACCGCCGACAGCGACAACCCCGCCGGCAGCGGCAAGATCATGGGCGCGACGGGCATCAACGGCGACGGACTCATCGACGGTTGCCCGCCCGATTATGCTACGCGTCGTGATAAACCCGCCTGGGATGTCGACGCATGGGGCAACAGCATAAAGGGCGGCGGCATAAAGCTCGGTCCCCGCGCGGAATTCACGCTCCACTCGGGCACGATCACAAACAACTCCGCAGTGTATGGCGGCGCGGTGTACGGCACGGCCAACAACTATATCTATATCTACGACGGCGTGATGACGGGCAACACGGCGTGCAAGGGCGGTGCGACCTATCTTTCGTCCAACAGCCAAATGGTGTTCAACATGTTCGGCGGCTCCATTTCGGGCAACGGCGCGGATTGGCGCCGTTTCACGCGCTATGTCCATGTGAAAAACGAGGCACAGGTTGATAGCGAAAAGCCGATTGCTTCTATCCCCGAGGAGTGGAAGAAAGAAGGCGCAGGGACGGGCTTCAGAGGTTTCGGTGAAAACTTCGACAAAACAGCATGGAATTACGTAAAAAGCTATTCGGGCGGTTCAACAAGCCAAAATATCAAGTCGGGCGAGATTAATTCCGAGGGCGGCGGCGTCTGCGTCTTTGTGAATACATATTTCAATATGTACGGCGGCTCGATCGCCAACAATTACAGTTACGAATATGCAGGCGGCGTAAACGTCAACAAAGATAGCTTCTTCAAGATGTACGGCGGCGAGATCACGGGCAACGTCGTTACGGGCGAAGTGCGTACAATTACGGGCGCAACGATTTCGGAAAAGGGACCGGACGGAAATTCGGATATCTCAATTCCGGAAGCGAACGTGGGCGGCGGTGGCGTCAATATGTTCCAAGACAGTGCCGGTATTTATCTGAATGGTCCCGGCAAGATCATGGGGAACTATACCTGCAACGAAAAATTCGACTTCCATATGTCCTACTCGGCAGAGACTATTGCGGCTTATCTTTCAAATAACAAAGAGTCGCTTGCCGATTCCAACCTCTACCTCTCGCTCACGAAAACCGACCACACGCAGATCGCGTTCGACTCCGGACATCACCTCTATCCTGAGATTAAGGTGCAGGGACCGCTATATAGAGATGCCCAGCATGTCGCGCAGGTTTCCATTACGCCCGCGGCAGGCGTTGAGGCGGGCGGCTACATCATGCGCCAATTCTATCCAAAGGGTTGGGAAGATGATTCAAAAAAACAGAACACCGAATATAACGGTACAAATGGCGCTCGCCCATTAAAGAGCGGTGG
>CANQPI010000014.1 GCA_947625725.1 uncultured Clostridia bacterium
TATACGACATCCGAGGGCGACTAAATAGTGGTCGATAAAAATTAAAACACAATATATTGTGGTTTAGGGCTTATTTCTTAACGAGATAAGCCCTTTTCTTTTGCTTCTAAAAGGGTTAAAAAAACGAAAAAAATATTTCTTTCCACACAAGTTGAACACTTGATTTATCTAAAAAAAAGTGCTAAAATATAGACATTAGGAGAGAGCAATGACGAATTACAGAGCCATTTTGCAATATCATTATCAGGGTAATACGACAACGCAGGTTGCCGTTATTTGTCAATGCTCTCGTACTACCGTATTAAAGACTATAAAAAGAGCAAAAGAACTCAATCTAACACTGCCTATATCTGATTCAATCTCTGATTACGATCTTTATTTGATGCTCTATCCGAAAAGAGGAAGAAAAAAGGAGTACTATTTACCGAATTGGTATGAATTAGATACGGATAAGATTAAACGTAGTTTTACTAAATTTCGTGCTTGGCAGAAATATTGCCGAGTTGCAAAGAAACTCGGCTTAAAGGCTTATGGAAAATCACGATTTTATAAGCTATATAAAGACTATTATTGTGTTTTTGAGAAGCCAAAAGCAAAATTGGGTAAAATCCTCAAAAAAATCCGCTACTATACGCTTGGAATAGTTACAATTGCAGAAAGATTTGGCATGGAAAGCAAACTATATCACGACTTTGAAAGCGAAAGAGATGAGTGGTGTAGGCGATTGCGCTTAGATAAAAATAGAATTTGGGCAGTCTAAGTTCTTTTCAAACATAATTGAATTATTAGTTCCTATGACGGAAGATTGTATAATAAAAAAGAGCTTGATAGAAATGAAGCTCTATGGTTTTATAATTATTATCTTCAATCCTCGCTCTTTTGCAAGTAATATGGTTTTTTCTGTGCCGCCTGATTGACCGTTGAATAGGGCAATTAAGAGGGTGGAATTTTTGATCATATAGGAATTACGTTCGAACATACACTCTGCACCGATATATTTATTGTAGATACAACGGATTCCATCTAATTGTTTCAAAAGTTCTTTATAGCGTTTTTTGTCTTTGGCTGACCATAGCTTATCTTGATCCTTGCAAGGAATAGCACCAATGAGTTTTATGTCAGGATAGATTCTTTTGAGATCTAAAACGGTTTCGGCGCATATTGTATCAAAGCCAATCGCCATTCCGCATAGGAATGTTTTATAGCCGTCTTGTATTGCCGTTTCAATGGTTTTTCTCAATTTGATTTTCATAGCAAGACAGCGTTCATCGTTTTCATTAAAGCCCCACGGCAGTTTTTGACTTCTATGTCCTGTGAAGCAGGCAGTTACCGAGTTAAGATGTTCTACTATCTCACTAATTTCTCGTTTTGCGTTTTCAAGAACACTCTCTTCATCAGGCAACATAAAATCTCCATTCGTACCATTCTGCCCTGTATTATAGCATACACAATCAAAAAAACAAACCGTTTGCCCACTCTATCGTACATATTTTTTCTTGTCCGTATGATATTATATACATAGTATGAAACGGACAGGGTACAATTAAAATGACGATAAATCAAGCATTTGCGATCAGAGTACGGGAAATTCTAAAAGAGAAGAAGATGACACAGTACAAGTTGGAGCAGGCAACGGGGATTTGGCATAGTACAATGACCTCGATACTCAACAACAGGACAAAAGCCTCTAACTTTAAGAGTATGGCACTTATCATCAGAGAACTTGGTTATACCGTGTCCGAATTTTTCAACAGCCCTGTTTTTGACCTTGACAACCTTGAAATAGATTAAAACTTGAAGAACAATATAAGAGCAGTTAAAGAAGCAATCTCAATAAAGAGGTTGCTTCTTTAATTTTGCAAAAATTTTTTTAAAGTACCCCGAATTTTAGGCAAGAAGTGTCCTATATAGGCGAGGATGTTTAATCCGACAATAAAACAATCCAAAGGAGAACGTAAATGAAGTATAATGATTGGTTAGAAGAATGGTTGGCATCGTGTGTTAAACCATTAATGAAAGACAGAACGTTTATTAAGTATTCGTGGATAGCGAGGGAGAAGATAATCCCGCTATTAGGCGACTATGAAATGAAAGATTTGGAAGCATCTGTCTTACAGCGGTTCGTATCCGGTCTAATTGAACAACATGCGGCTGGAACTGTTAGAGGTATTATGACCGTATTAAAGGCTTCATTAAAAGCCGCAGTTAGGATGAACTTGATCGAACATCAATATACCGACTGCATTGATGGCCCGAAAGTGGAGGAGAAAGCAGTTGAATGCTTTTCAAAAGAAGAACAGAAAAAGATAGAAGAATACGTTATTCAGCGGACACGGAAAAGTAAGCTGATAGGAATTCTTATTTGCTTATATACGGGAATAAGGATAGGAGAACTTTTTGCTCTTGAGTGGAAAGATGTTGACCTAAAAGTTGGAACGTTGTCCATTAGTAAGTCTTGCCACGACGGATGGGGAGAGGGTGGTTATCATAAAATCATAGAGCCGCCTAAAACAAAGACTTCCAAAAGATTGATACCAATACTGAAGCAGTTATTACCATATATGAATAGGTTGAGAAAGGATTCGACAGGGAGCTATGTGATCTATGGGCAGGAAAAGCCAATATCGGTCAGATCGTATACTCAAACAGTTATTTCGCAACTAAAAATTTCAATAGAGGAAGCGGAAAAAAATTCTTGCGATTGGTAGTAAATATTTCCAATTAACAATCGTAGGGAAAAGTGATGAAAATTCCTTTGAATATTGTTCCTTTGATGACTGCGGTAAACTCTATGTTAGTGACATAAAAATTTCAATGCGCCCTTGTAACTATCCTCAATACATACCATAATATTATCTGAGAATGTTCGGATAATGGCATTCCAGTTTTTCTCCGTGCTGCGTCGAAATAACTCCTTTATTGCATATAAAAACCCTTTTTCATCCGAAAAAATTTTATTACGATATTCCAATACATCAAAATATAAAATATAATAAGAGTTCAATTTGCGCATATTTTAACCTCCTTTTTTATCTGAAGTATACGATAAAAGCGAAACCGTATCCTAATGGAAACGGGTTCGCCTTTACTTTGCTTGGTGACTCCAATGGGACTCGAACGGAAAATGTTAATGCGTTCTCGTCCCTCGTCACCAAACTCAAAAAGGAACTTGCTTTCGCAAATTCCAAATGATTGCCCAAAATGATAGGATAAACATGCGCGCAAACGGAAAATAACATTGAGGAACACACGGAGCGCTACGTTCTTAGCCAAGCACGAAGTGCGACCGCCACGGAGTACGGAACGTACGGAGTATTTCGACATCACATTGGAAGGAAAGAAGAGCGCGGCAAGCAAACAAAAGCAATGGAAAAAGACGTGCGACTTGCACGTCTTTTCCGTTGCGTAACCAAGCGCCGCCGCGCGTAGTGGTGACTCCAATGGGACTCGATTTGAAAAGTTAATGGGTTCTCGTCGTCACCAAACTCAAAAAGGAACTTGCTTCCGCAAATTCCTTTTCTCGTAATGGTGACTCCAATGGGACTCGTCCCCAAGAAGTGGGGTAAGCGAAGTGCAACGGAGCGCTACATCATTTCGACATCACATTGGAAAGAAAGAAAAGCGCGGCAAGCAAACAAAAGCAATGGAAAAAGACGTGCGAGTTGCACGTCTTTCCCGTTGCGTAACCAAGCGCCGCCGCGCGTAATGGTGACTCCAATGGGACTCGAACGGAAGATGTTAATGGGTTCTCGTCGTCACCAAACTCAAAAAGGAACTTGCTCCCGCAAATTCCAAATGATTGCCCCCAAATGATAGGGTAAACGTGCGCGCAAACGGAAAATAACATTGAGGAACAGACGGAGCGCTACGTTCTTAGCCAAGCACGAAGTGCGCCCGCCACGGAGTACGGAACGTACGGAGTATTTCGACATCACATTGGAAAGAAAGAAAAGCGCGGCAAGCAAACAAAAGCAATGGAAAAAAGACGTGCGACTTGCACGTCTTTTCCGTTGCGTAACCAAGCGCCGCCGCGCGTAGTGGTGACTCCAATGGGACTCGATTTG
The DNA here is from genome assembly GCA_947625725.1 of uncultured Clostridia bacterium. Taxonomy (GTDB): domain Bacteria; phylum Bacillota; class Clostridia; order Christensenellales; family CAG-314; genus Fimimonas. The sequence continues at coordinate 4,065 of CANQPI010000014.1, forward strand.
AAAAGTTAATGGGTTCTCGTCGTCCCCAAACTCAAAAAGGAACTTGCTTTCGCAAATTCCTTTTCTCGTAATGGTGACTCCAATGGGACTCGATTTGAAATGTTAATGGGTTCTCGTCGTCACCAAACTCAAAAAGGAACTTGCTCCCGCAAATTCCTTTTCTCGTAATGGTGACTCCAATGGGACTCGAACCCATGTTATCGGCGTGAGAGGCCAACGTCCTAGGCCGCTAGACTATGGAGCCGTATTCAGCCTGTTTAGTATAGCACAAGTTTGACTTTTGCGCAACTGTTTGACGGCAAGTAATCTAACCTTTTTCCTTTCGGGCGGCGGGGTCGTTCGGTCGCTCATCGGCAGGGAGTTTGCCGCAAATCTATTTCGTTGGGCAAACGGATAAAATTTTTCGCAAATTCGCCGTCGTACAAAAAGTTCGCCACGTCGGTTTTGTTCAGCAATAGCGGCATTCGGCTGTGAACGCGACCCGCGTTGGCAGTGGCGGGCTTGGTAAGTATTACAAAGCGTCGTTCGTCCTGCGTTTTGCAAAATCCGCCCAGATACAGCGCGCCCCCGTCGGAGCGATCAAACAAAATTTTGTTCTTGTCGTCGTCCCATTCGAAAAACCCGCTGCAAGGTATCGCGCAACGGTTGCGAACAAAGTCCTTTGCAAAAAAAGGCTTTTCCGCGACAGTTTCCGCGCGCGCGTTTATCAACAGTTGTTTGCCGTGAGGTCCGTCAAAGCCCCATTTGCAAAACAGGGGCAAATTGCTCTCGGCGGTATAAATCGGCGCGTGTTGCGACGGAAAAACTTCCCACCGCAACAGCGGCGGAACGTCCTCTTGGAGATTTCGGTAAATTTCCGCTATCTCCGCGTGTCCCATATTCATTACATATCTTCCGCACATGCCGATAGTTTGGGCAATATTCGTTTCGGTATGCGGCAAAAGGTTTCGGCACGGTTTCGTTCCGCTCAAAAAGTCGGCGAGCGGAGAGTTGCAAAAGCATAAATATAATTTACTTTGGAAAGCCCGTCAAATTAAGCAAAAATAAAAAATTTTTCTGCGCAATGCCGAAATTTTGCGTTTATTTGTTGAAAAGCGAACAAAACTATGCTAAAATCATTTTATTGCCGTGTTAGAAGCTTATGCAATACAAAATCTTTCATTGTATTGCCAAACTTCGCAGATTAGCGCGAACGCCGCCGCAATTATACGGTTTTGTTTGCCTTTTATTTGGCGCAAAAGGGTTTTCAAAGTATATTCGGGCGCAGGCGGGGCATACTTTCGGTACAGGATGGAAATAGCGTTTGCATTTTTGTCCAACCTGTGCTAAACTGAAATTGACCCTGCCTTGTCCGACAGTTTTACATTTTGCGTCAACTACAGTTCGTAAAAGGGAATTGCGTCCGAGCGCCGATGTCAGGTTACTACGGCTTCCGTGTGGAGTCAAAGAGTTCGCTCCGGTAAAAGACTGATAGCCCTTGGCAGATTACCCACCCTATTTTGATAGGTTGAACGTCAGTAAAACACGGCTATGGCGGGGCTTTTTGTACCAATGAAAAGGCGGTCGGCGACAATTGCCGTTATTTTTTTGATATTTGCCGCTCTTTGTCTGCTATGCGGTTGCGGAGTGGACGTCATGCCCTTCGAGGACGTGACGATCGATAGCGACGTTACGCCCACGGTATATACTTTGTACGTAAGCGGCGCGGTGGAGCGCGACGGCTTTTACCAAGCGGAGGCGGGCGTAAGTTATGACGAAATCTTTCAAAAAGCGGGTCTGTTGCCGCAGAGCGTTTTGCCCGTCTATTCCGCCGCGGTGGACGGCAGTATCTCAGCCATAGTGATCGACTACTACGACGGAGGAAAAGTTTGTTCCTGTATCAACGCCAACAGCGAAATTGTCGCGTTGCGTTTTCCCGTTGACGGAGTTTCTCAACAGGCGGTGGAGCGCATAGCCGACTATTTGGAACAGCACGGCAAAATTCACAATAAATTTCAATTGAAAATCGCGTTGGGCGACCTGTACGACGAGTGCGGCTACAAGTTTTTTGTCGCAATGGAGGACTATGAAGCGGCTGATTAACTTGCGCCTGTCGCTTGTTTGCGCGATATGTTTTGTTTTGGGTATTTTTGCCTTTTACGAATTGCTTTTCGCCGATTTTTGGGTGGGAGTTGCAATCGCGGTTGTTTTGACCGTATCGATAATCGTTTTTGCATGCAAGCGCAACAAGTATCTGTATGTATGCCTGCTCGCGCTTGTTTTTTTGCTTTTGGGCTTTGGCAGGAGTTATCTCTGCTACGACAATATCAACGGAAACGAAGTGTGCGAGCGTTCCGTCGTGCTGTACGGCAGAGTTACCGATTTGGGACGAAACGGCAACGAAAACGGTGTTGTTTACTTGGACGGCTGTACCGACGGCGAGGGCGCAAAGTACGACGGCGTGGTGAGGGTGCGCTGTCCTGCCGACGAGTCGCTCGATACGGGCGACTATGTTTCGTTCAACGGCGTTTTGTCCTCCGTTTACCCCGTAAAAAACAGCGTCGATTCCTACTGTATTCGCAACAACGTACGCTACGAATTGCGTGACGCCGCTTTGATCGAGCGCGCTTCGGGCGCACTCAAAACGGACGAAAAAATTCGCCGATACATCTACGAAGTCACTCAAAACTACATGCCCGACAACGGCGGCGTGATGTACGCTTTGCTTACGGGCGATAGGAGCGCGCTGAGCGAGGGCGTCGAGTTTTCCTTTGCCCGCGCGGGAATATTGCACTTGTTGGCGGTCAGCGGTCTGCACGTGGGATTTGTGGCGGCGGCGGTGTGCTTTGCGCTGCGCCGTTTCAAACTTCATCCCGCCGTCGAATGTGCGATAGTTTTGGTGCCGCTCGTTTTTTATGCCTATGTTTGCAACTTTTCGCCGTCGGTACTGCGCGCGATAATAATGCTTGCGTGCAGTTACGTCGCGCGTATGCTTTACAGTCGCTACGATATGCTTACGTCAATTGCGTGGGCGGCTGTCGCAACGTTGTGCATTTGCCCGTTTTATCTGTTTGACGCGGGGTTTCAGTTGTCGTTTTTGTCCGTCTACGGTATTGCCACGGTATATGCCGCCGTTCACCGCCGACTTGTTCGCACCAAACTCAACAAATGTCTGATTGGGCTTGTAGATACCGTATGCGTATCGCTTGCCTGCGTTGCGTCCACGTCCTTTGTTATGGCGACAAACGGAATGGAAATCGCGCTTTTCGGTTTTGCGGTAAATATCGTCGCCGTACCTTTGGTATCGGTGGCGTTTGCGTTGGGTGTGTTCGGCATGATACCGTGGGTATTTCACTATCTTACCGTTGCCGCCGACGCGGTGTTGCAATTTGTCGTGCGCTGTTCGCAAGCCGTCGCGCAACTGAGTTTTGCCGCCGTTTCGATATCGGCGTTGTCCGTTTCGGTTGTGGTCGCTTGCATTATTATGTACGCTGTCGGCGGTTTTGTCGATCTCAACAAACTCGGCAAGCGAATTTTCTACCCCATTAGCGCATTTTTGCTTGTTTTGTGCTTTGTTTTTGCGGTTGTACCCACCCAAAGAGGCGGCAAGAGTTTTGTCTGTCAAACGGATAGCGACAGTATCGTCGTTGCCGTTTCGTCAAGCGGCGAGGCCGCTATGGTCGGCGACTTTGCCGACTACTATGCCACGCTGGACGCCGTGCGATTTTTGTCCGAACAGCGGTACGACGGCGTTACGCTTTATATCGCGCGCTATTCCGACGCGCTTCCCGCTTCGATCCGACTTGTTTTCGACGAACTCCGCGTAGACAAGGTATATTTGATGGGGACGGATTCCAACCTCGGCGTGGACGAATATTTTTCGGATAACGGAACTATCCCCGTGCGGCAGTACCCCAACGCGCAGACGGGCGACAAGGTAAAGGTGCGTTCGCTTTGCGACGCGGGGTTGATAGGCGCGGTCGTGGATTGCGACGGTATCAGGATATGCGTCGCCTACGGCGAAAGGGGCGCGCGCCAAATATACGAATTGGGCTTCGGCGCGGATTTGTACCTGTTGCCCGCCGCCGAAACATGCTATTCCGACGCGGGAGCGACGACGTTGACAGCCTATCAAAGCGATTTGCCTCACAATTACGGCGCAAATAAGTACGGGAACTTTACAATACGGCAAAAAAGTGGTAATATAATACTAAGTTTCAGATGAGGTGCAAACTTGATCAAGTTTCTTGACGTCAAAAACAGACTTCAAACCGAGCGATATGCCGCTCTGTGTTTGTTCGGCAACGACTCTTGGGTAAAGCGTCGCGCGTTGGACAACGTGTGTCAGGCATATCGGGTGGAGGACGACGGCTTCGGCGTGGACAGGTTGGAATCTCCTTCCTGGGAGGATATCACTCTCGCCTGTCTTACTCCGTCCATGTTCAGTCCCGTCAAGTTGGTGGTGTGCGACGGTTTTGTTTTGCCCGACGCCCCCGCCAGACTTGCCGATTTCAAAAAACGCCTTGCCGATTTGTTGCGACAGTCGGACGGCAGTTTCTGCTTGGTTTTTCTCGCCGATTCGGACAAGCAGTTTGCGGGTATCGACGGGTTGGAAACGGTAGACTGCAACCGTCTTGACAAGTCCGACGTAGTCAAGTGGATAATTGCCTTTGCCAAACGTCAGGGAGTGACTGTGGACGCGGTTTGCGCGGAGCGAATAGCCGCCTACTGTCTTGCGGATATGTCCCGCGTCGCCGTCGAAACGCAAAAACTAATCGACTACGGCAACGTCACTTTGGAGGCGATCGACGCGTTGGTTCACAGGGACGCGGAGTACGCGATCTACGATTTGTCCTCTGCCGTCGCCGCCAAAAATGCCTCCAAAGCAATGGAAATTTACCGAGGACTTGTCGCTCGCGGCGAAGATCCGCGCGCGCTGTTCGGGTTGATATACAATTTTTATCGGCGAGTATATTACGTAAAAACGTCGGGTTTTTCCGGCGAGGAGATAGCAAGTTACTTGGGCGTAAAGCCGGGCGCGGTCAACTTTGCGCGAGAAACCGCCTCTCGTTACAAACCCATGCAACTCAAACGCGCGTTGGATTGTCTTTCGCAGGCGGACGCTCGCCTCAAAGCGTTTGTGGACGAAAACGAAGTGATGAATATTTTGATATTGCAGTTGATTTCGCTGTAAAGTGAGGTGACGGAATGTTTTCCAAACTCAGACAAAATTACCGACTTTCCAATATATTGATACGCATTGCGTTTGTGCTTGCGTATGTGCTTTATTCCTGGCAAACGTGGCTCGCTTCGGCGCAACTTGTCAAGATGCAATTCGGCTCGGCAATGTTTTTGTCCGATTCGATGCTTGTCGCCATCGCGTTGACGTCGTCGGCATTGGTTGGCGTTGCGTTGATGTTTTTGTTGCCGCTGTTTGTCAACCTGTTTCTCAACGTTTCCAAATTTCACAATGTGCCGCGCGCCGAGTTCACGCTGTTGGTACATCTGTTTTTTGTGCTGTTCTACTTTGTTTGCGGTTCGTTGGAACTGTTTAACTTGCTCACGCCGTTGCTTATCAATTGGGGCGGGAGATTGTTCGAATTGCTCGTTTCGGCGGGGTGCGTTATTTGGTTTTACGACGTCACGTCCAAACTCTATTTCAACGACGTTACCAATCCCTACTATTTCCGTAATTTGGCGATAGTGTACCTAGCGTGCGCGTTCTTGTTCGGGGTGTTGCTATGAAAAAGTTTGTTTTGATTCTTTTGACGGCGCTGCTGATATCGACGTGCGCGTTGAGTTGCGTTGCCTTTGCAAGCGAGGGCGATACGCAAAACGCAACCGAGCAGACTCCCCCGTCGCAAGGGCTGGCTGAGTTTTTGCAGGCTCTTTGCGAAAACAGCGGTTCCGCTCGGCGCGAATTTATCGCGGAGCAATTCGGTTCGGCGTTGAGGGAACAAGGCGTTCCCGACACCGTCGTCAAACGTCCCGCTACCGTTCAAAACGGCGAAACGCTCCTGTACGTATGCAATATCGAGGCTTTTTTGGACAACGGCGACGATTCGGACGACTGCATTGTGATAGGCGCGCACTACGACAGCGTGGGCGAGGGCGCAAACGACAACGCCTCGGGCGTGACCGCAATGTACGGCGTACTCCAAAGGCTTGCCGCCCACGTTTCCGATTTGCCCTTTGACGTTTTGTTCGTCGCTTTCGACGGCGAAGAACAGGGACTTGTCGGTTCGAGCGTGTACGTAGACAGTCAAATCGCCGCCCCCGTAGACGACGTGCACAACGGCGTTTCGTTGGATAGCGTCAAGGTGATGTTCAATATCGACAGTATCGCGTTGGGACAAAATTTGTACCTCGCTTGCGAAAACAAGTCCACCGACCTCGCCGACCTCATTTGCGCTCAATCGTCCGCGCTGAGGGAAAAGCCCTACGGCTTGGGCGTGTATGCGGGCATAGACTTTTACGGCTACGGATACTACGAGTATGTGCAAAACTCCGACCACACGCCTTTCCGCGTGGCGGGCGTGCCCACCGCGGCGATATTCTCAGGCAGTTACAACGCGTTGGGCTACGTTGACGACAGCGGCGTGCAAAACACTTCCGACGACACCTTTGCAAATCTTGGCAACGACTCTCTCGGCAAGATCGCGACCGTCGCCGACGTAATAACTCGTTCCGTCACGGACGAAAACTTTTACGACGTGGCTCAAAACGCGCGCAGACAGTTGGTAAATCTCAACGGCGTTTACAACGGTTTGTGGGTTTCGCTTGCGGTGGCGTTTGTATTGATACTGCTGGTAGTATTTGCTTGGCTGTACTACCGCAAGTTGCAAAAGCGCGCCATTCTCGGTACTGCCGAGGTCAAAACGAACAGCGTGTTCTCCAAGCCCGCAGTCGAGGAAATATTTACGTTTCAAGACGCGTCCGAACAAAGCAAACCCTCCGACGATAATGCGGACGACATTTTCACTTTCAAAAAATAAGTTGAAGGAACCTATGGCAAAAGAAACAAAACAACGAAAAATACTTCCCGTTTGGCTGTATCTACTGATATATGCGGGCGTGGCGGGCGTGTGTATCGCGCTGGATCAGATCACCAAGCATTTCATGGAGTTGCACGCCCTGAACGGCGGCGGAGATATACCCATTATCGGCGATTGGCTCGTAATGCACTTCACTCGCAATCCCGGCGCGACGGGCAGTCTGTTCGAGGATCTGTCCTGGCGTAATTGGCTGTTTTTCGTCATGACGGTAGTGGGGCTGCCCGTATTCGGTTGGTTGCTGTGGCGTAGCCGTACCCGCAGTGTGTGGGGACAAGTGGCGTATTCCTTTATTATCGGCGGCACCGTCGGCAACGCGATAGACAGGTTGGTTTTCGCCGAGGAGGGATTCTTCACGGGCTATGTCAGAGATTTCATTCAAGTAAAGCACTTTTTCGGCATATTCAATATAGCGGACAGTTGTCTGGTGGTGGGCGTAATAATGGCGTTGCTTGCCATTGTCTTTTTCGACCGCGATTCGTTGCTTCAAAGCGTTTTGAACGACCGCAAGACCAAACAGTCGGCGCAAACGGCTTTGAACGGCGACGAGGCAAAGGACGCCGTAACGTCGGAGCAAAACGGCGAGCCCGACGGCGGCTTGCGGGACGCTTCCGCGCAAGGCGAACAGAACGTTGCGGAACAGGAGTCGGCGACCGACCCCGACGGCGACCGATCGGAGCATACCGATGAGAACGATTGAACTGCTTTGCGAAAACGGCGCGCGCCGTCTGGACGTTTTTTTGACGGAAAACACAAACCTCACGCGCAATCACGTTCAAAAGTTGATAGAACAAGGCGCGGTAAAAGTGCAGGGCAAGCCCGTTACAAAGGCGTCGTTCGCCGTCAAAGCGGATAGCGAGGTCAGCGTTCTGTTGCCGCAAGATATTCCGTTGAATATTCTTGCGGAAGATATTCCTTTGAATATCGTTTATCAGGATAGCGACCTTGCCGTCATCAACAAGCCGCAGGGAATGACGGTTCACCCCGCAAACGGAGTTTTTTCGGGAACGCTTGTCAACGCTTTGCTGTTTCACGTCAAGGATCTGTCCGGTATCAACGGCGTTTTGCGCCCGGGGATAGTTCACCGATTGGACAAAGATACCAGCGGGCTGTTGGTCGTCGCCAAGAACGACCGCGCCCACGTGGAATTGCAACGGCAAATTCGGCAAAAGGAATGTCGCAGGATTTATGTCGCGTTGCTCTACGGCAAACTCAAACAGGATTCGGGCAGCGTGGAGCAACCTATCGGGCGTTCACACGCCGATCGCAAAAAGATGGACGTGGTGGCTGACGGGCGCAACGCTCTCACGTACTACACGGTGTTGGAACGTTTCGACAACTACACTTTGGCGCAATTCGAACTCAAAACGGGGCGCACGCATCAGATACGCGTGCATGCAAAGTTTTTGGGACACCCTGTCGTGGGCGACAAAACCTACGGCTATGCCAAATGTCCGTTCGATCTCAAAGGGCAACTTTTGCACGCGCAACGGTTGGAGTTTACTCACCCGACTACGGGCGAAAAAATGAACTTTTACGCGCCGTTGCCCGACTACTTCGAACGAGTTTTGAACGTACTGCGCAGCAGAAACTGAGGTAATTATGAAAAATTTGCTCAATTTGACAAACTTTACGCGCAACGATTTGCAACAGATATTGGAAGTTGCAACTCAAATGCGGCGCATAGCGGTGGCCGACTACAAAAAAGGTCCTCAATTGATGGGACAGATGGTGTGCGGCGTGTGGAAAACTCCCTGTTTGTCATCGACGGCGTTTCAACTTGCCTCCGCGTACCTATCGGGCAACTTTTGCCCCGTGTTCGGCATCGACGACGAGTATGCGCAATGTCTTACTTTTGACAACATGGGCGCAAACGTATTGGTGGTACGCTCCGACAACGACAACATGTTGCGCAATCTTGCCGAACAAACGCGCGCGGGCGTTATCAACGGCGGTTCCGCTCAATTCGACCCGATAGGAGTGCTGGCGGATCTAATGACGTTGCGCGTCAAGTTGGACGGACTCAACAACCTCAACGTGCTTGCCGTCGGCAATCGCGACGTCAACAAAATAGCGGAGTTGAACGGTTGCCTTCAACTTTTCGGCTCTGATTTGATTTGGTATTTGCCGCCCGACGACATCACCACCGTGCGGCGCGGGATAGTTTTGGACAACATTTCCGCGGCGTTTGCAGGCGCGGACGCCGTTGTGGATATCGGTTTGAGCAGTTATTCTTCTGCGGAAAAATACTACGGCTCGGCGGCGGGTATTCCGCGCGAACTGCTGGGTAAAGCCGCGTTGAACTGTCCTTTGTTGGGGTGCGGAACTTTTGTCGATCAAGTAGTCAAGGAGTATCCTCACAACGCCATTTCCCTGCGCGAAAGTTGTTACGTGGCGGTGGCGATGGCGGTGTTGTATTTTCTACAACGCAGTTGAAGCGTTGCAAACAAAGACAAAAATTTTTGCGCAAGGCGGGACAAAACCGCGTTGCAAGTGGTTGTAAAAGCGGACGTTCGGTTTCGGCGAAACCAAACCGTTAAAGTTACAAAAAGAGAACAGAGAGGTGAATTATGAAATTTTGCGCTCATTGCGGCAGAGAATTGGTGGACGAAGCCGTTGTATGCCCCGGTTGCGGGTGCGCTTGCAACAATTCCGCCATCGGCAACGACAAATGGAACGGACTTGCCATTGCGGGTTTTGTAGTATCCTTTTTTGCCGCGACAGTCGGCTTGATACTTTCCATTATCGGCTTCCGTCAATGCAAAAAAACAAACGAAAAAGGCAGATCGCTTGCGCTTGCGGGCATTATCATCAGCAGCGTGGAACTCGGTATATACGCGCTTTCGTTATTGTTTTATTTTGTTATTTTTATGTTATACGCACTAGGGTTGGGCTACACGTTGTTGCCGCTTTTGTAATGGTGTAAAAAAACTTCCTTCGAACGTTCTCGAAGGAAGTTTTTTTGACCCGGGTGGCGTTTTTTGCGTTGTTTTGGGCTGTTTCGACGGGCAAACGATCAGTCGCAGTCGGCGACGTGCCTGTCGGGATCGACGACGATCGTTTTGTAATCGTTGTAAACGACAAATCCGAGCGGGGCTTTTGAGGGTCTTTTGACGTTGGCGCGGGGCGTGTAGTCCACCGAGATCTTGCTTCCGTCGCGCGATTGCGAGTAGTACGCGCAAATTTCCGCCGCGGACAAAATCACATTGTCGGGGACGTCGCGTCCGTTTGTTACTATCACGACGTGCGAGGAGTGTATCTTTTGAGCGTGGAGCCACACGTCGTTTGCGCGCGCAAGTTTGAATGTAACGTAATTGTTTTGCGCGTTGTTTTTGCCGACGTACACGTCAAATCCCGAAAGGACGTAGTGCAACGGTTTGAAAGACGTTTCTTCTTTTTTGGCGGTTTGCTTCTTTATCAAGCCCAAATCGATCAATTCGTTTCTTATTTGTTGCAGATCTTCCGTTTCGGTGCAGAAGCGCAAATTTTCCTTTATCGTGCAGAGGTAACTCAGCAGTTCGGTGTTCTGTTGCACCAACAGGGCGTTATGTTCCGCCGCCGAACGGAGTTTGCGATATTTTTTGTAGTAGGCTTGGGCGTTTTGTTGCGGAGTGAGTTGTCTGTCAAGGGGAATGGTCACGGTCGAGCCGTCGTAGTAGTTGACGCAGGTCAAACTGTCCGAATTGTTTGCGTTGTGCAAGTTGCAGAGTATCAGGTCGCCGTATTGTTTGTACGTTTCGCGCTGTTCTGCGTCCAACAGAGTTTGACGTTGCGCCGCCAACTTCTTTTCCGTGCGAGAAATGGCGTTCTTGACCACGGTCGATACCGATTTCGCCTTGTCGTTGAAGCGTTGCCGCTTGTCCAAAAGATAAAAATAATTGTCGTGCGCGCGGTTGAGCGTGTCGAAAAACAGTTTTTCGCCCTTTTGCGACCGATAGTCGAAGGGGCAAACGTCTGTCGGCGAACCGTTAGACAGCACGACGTTGGGCTTTTTTTGCGCAAGGTTTGCCTTGTACAGTGCAATTCTGTCCGCAACCGCGGCGTGATTGGCGACGCTGTGATCGTTTTCGTCAATGCCGTACAGCATTTCGTTCACCGTCGCTTGGGACACGCCGAGCAACGTTTCCGTCAACGTCTTGCGCAGCGGCAATTTGCAATCGGACAAAAATTCTCTTATACGCGGCAAATCAAAGGGCGCGATCTTGTTTTGCGGCTCGAAAAAGCGGTATTTTGCGCCCGCCATTATCACGCGGGTGCTGTTTATGTCCTGCGGCAGATGTTTGACGCTATCGAGTATCACGTAGTTGGCGTCGGTCAGCACGATATTGCTTGTTTTGCCCGTCAGTTCGAAAATGAGTTTCATTTCTTTTTTGTAGCCTAATTCGTCGTTGCCCGTCAGACAAAATTCCAACACTCGCTCAAAGGGCATTTGGTTGACGGCGGTTACGGTGGAGTTGACGATGTATTTTCGAAGCAACATGCAAAACGACGGCGCGGTTTTGGGGTTGTCCGTAGGCATTTCCGTCAAGTGTATTCTGTTTACGTTTGCGTTCGCGGAAATGAGCAGTTTGAAAGTCTGCTTGTTGAACACAAACAGTACGATCTCGTCCTTTTCGGGTTGATAAACTTTTGTTATTTTGCCGCCCACCAAGAGGGAGTCGAATTCCTCTTTCAGTACCGACAGCGCAAGTGCGTCAAATGCCATTTCGTATCTCCGCGGGTTTATACTACAAGTTTTATCCAAAACGGCTCAATTGTCAAGCAAAATTTTCGTTTTGTATCCGATATTCGATACTATTACACATTACGACGAATTTTTGCCTTCAAAATCGATTGCTAAAATTGTATATATATGATAAAATAACTAACTGTCGGATTGTTCCGTGAGAGCATACTCACCGAAAAAATCCCCGCTTACCAAGCAAATTTATGTCGGAGGACAACTATGAAATACACGCAAAAACGAGAGAAAAACACACTTACGATCACTTTCAAGGCAACGCCCGAGGAGTGGACGACGTTCGACAATCGCGCATACGAGCAGAGCAAGGGCAAGTACAACGTGCCCGGTTTCCGCAAAGGACACGTCCCCAAACACGTTTTGGAAAACAGATACGGCAAAGGTCTGTTTTTCGAGGACGCGCTTTATCTTTGCGCGCAAGAATATTACGGCGACTTTTTGGATAAAAATAAAGAAGCGGAACCCGTCGCCCGTCCCTCTATCGACGACAAGTCCATCAAATTGGACGACAAGGGCGTAACTTTCGCGGTGGTCGTCACCGTTCGCCCCGAGATTACTCTCGGACAGTACAAGGGACTTACCGTTGCCAAGACCGTTCCTCAACAGGTTACGGACGCCGACGTTGACGCGGAATTATCCCAAGTGCGCGAACGCAACGCGCGTTTTATCGAAGTGACGGATCGCCCCGTGCAGGACGGCGATCAACTCCGCATAGATTACTGCGGCAAAATAAACGGAGTGGCGTTTGAGGGCGGCACGGCGAAAGATCAGCCTCTCACTATCGGCTCGCACAGTTTCATTCCCGGTTTCGAGGAGCAACTTGTCGGCTTCAACGTCGGCGAGGAAAAGGACATCAACGTCACTTTCCCCGAGGACTATCACGCCGAAAATCTTGCGGGAAAGCAAGCGGTGTTCACCGTCAAGGTCAATTCCATAACCGTCAAGGAAATTCCCGAAGCGGACGACGAGTTCGCCAAGGACGTGAGCGAATTTTCCACTTTGGCAGAGTACCGCGCGGATATTGCCGCAAACGTTGCCGATCGCTACGCCAAGGACGCCGAGCGTCAGGACGAGAACAATTTGATCGAAACTGTCGTCAACAACACGTCCATAGACATTCCCCAAGAAATGATCGAGGAGGAAATAGATCGCTACATCGAAGACTTGCGCTATCAATTGTCAAACAGCGGTCTAAATTTGGAAAATTATTTGAAGTACAGCGGTCAAACGCAGGAACAACTGCGCAAGGAATATACCGAGCGCGCGACCAAGGCGGTCCACACGCGTTTGGTGTTCGAGGAGATAGTCAAGGCGGAGAACATTATTGCCGACGACGCCGCGACGGAGGAGCAGATCAAGCAGTACGCGGAGAGTATCGGTACTACCTACGACGAGTTTGCGGCAAAACTGCAACCCGCCGACAAATATTACTTCCAAAATCGCGTTATCACCGACAAACTTATCGCTCTGCTCAAACAGGAAAACACTATCGCTTGACAAGTAAAGGAGAACAACAATGACGCTTATACCTATGGTTGTAGACCGTATGGACAACGGAGAGCGCAGTTACGACATATATTCGCGTTTGCTGGAAGACAGAGTGGTGTTTCTTTCCGGTCCTATCAACAGCGAACTTGCCAACCTTGTCGTGGCGCAACTCATCTTTTTGGAGAGCAAAGACCCCACCAAGGATATATCGCTGTATATCAACAGCCCCGGCGGCGAAGTGACGGCGGGCTTGGCGATTTACGACACAATGAAGTACATTCGTTGCGACGTTTCCACCATTTGCATAGGAATGGCGGCAAGCATGGGCGCGTTTTTGCTTTCGAGCGGCACCAAAGGCAAACGGTTTGCTTTGCCCAACAGCGAAATAATGATCCATCAAGTGCTGGGCGGCAGTCAGGGACAGGCAAGCGACGTCGAGATACAAACGCGTCAACTGCTCAAAACCAAGCAAAAACTCAACGAATTGCTCGCCGAGAACGTGGGCAAGTCCGTCGAAGAAGTGGAACGCGATACCGATCGCGACAATTACCTCACTGCGGAAGAAGCAATGCAGTACGGTATCGTAGACAAAGTTTTCTACACGCGCAAGTCGTAGAGCGTTGAAATTTTGTACTCAAAGTAACAACAAATCAACACATGGGGTAAGAAAAATTTACTTTCTACCCTAGAATTTTTCGGAGAAACAATGCAAGTTTGTACCTTTTGCGGAAAAAGTGAAGATCAAGTGCGCAAATTGCTTGCCTCGCCCAACGGCGCATGTATTTGCGACGAATGTATAGAACTGTGCCAAAACATTTTGGATGACGAAGCGTTGAGCGACGTTTCGGAAAACGCGCCCGTCAAATTGCCCAAGCCGGAAGAAATCAAAGCCGAGTTGGACAAATACGTGGTGGGACAGGACGCGGCAAAAAAGACTCTTGCCGTAGCCGTTTACAATCACTACAAGCGCGTATTCTATTCCGAGGCTTCGGGCGACGACGTGGAATTGGAAAAGAGCAACATTCTCATGCTGGGACCGACAGGTTGCGGCAAGACTTTGCTTGCCAAAACTCTTGCCAAAATTTTGGACGTTCCCTTTGCCGTGGCGGACGCAACTACCCTCACGGAAGCGGGCTATGTGGGCGACGACGTGGAGAACATTCTTCTCAAACTTATTCAAGCCGCCGACTACGACATAGCCAAAGCGGAACACGGCATAATTTATATCGACGAAATAGACAAAATCGCCAAAAAGGGCGAAAACGTTTCGATAACGCGAGATGTTTCCGGCGAGGGAGTTCAACAGGCGTTGCTCAAAATTATCGAGAGTACGGTAGCCAACGTGCCTCCGCAAGGCGGCCGCAAGCACCCTCAGGCGGAGAGTATCGCAATCGATACGACCAACATTCTGTTCATTTGCGGCGGCGCATTCGTCGGTTTGGACAAAATCGCCGAAAAAAGGCAACAGGGCGCGGGTTTGGGCTTCGGCAACAAAATCAAGAGTATCGAGGAAATCGACTACGCCGAACTTGTCAAGAGTTTGCAACCGCAGGATTTTATTAAATACGGATTGATCCCCGAGTTTGTGGGAAGATTGCCCATTGTGGTGGGCTTGTCCCCGCTGGACGAAACGGCTCTCGTCAAGATCCTTACCGAACCGAAAAATTGCCTTGTCAAACAATACAAAAAGTTGTTCAAGTTGGACGGTATCGATTTGGAGTTCGACGAGGACGCGCTGTCCGCTATCGCGCAAAAATCCATTCGGCTCAAAACGGGCGCGAGAGGGTTGCGTTCCGTGTTGGAAAATCTCATGCTCAACTGTATGTACGAAGCGCCCTCCAAGGGGGACGTACAGCGCGTGCGTATCACCCGTCAAAGCGTCGAGAACGGCAGCGATCCGTTGGTTTTCCGTCGCGCCGTGTAAATCAATATCAACCTCGTTTTACACTCGGGTATTCCGACCAAACGCAAATCGGTACGGTCGACTTCGCGACCGACCCCTACGGGGCGCAAGTGCGCCGATTTGGTCGGACTACTAAGGAAGTCGCTACACGCGCCTTCTCTGATTTGAATTTGGCGGGGAGTTGCAACCCCGCCAACCCCCGCAAGGGTTGCAATCGCCGCGCAGGTCGTCGTAGCCCTCGTTAAGTAGCACCAACCGCACAAGCGCGGTCGGAACCGCTACCACTCGGCTACTCCTCTCCCACCCAAGTCTATTGGACTTGTGTGGGTACCCATTTGTGCAGACGGGATTTGAGTTTTGTCCGCTTGTGCGTTGTGTCCACACGCCCTGCGCTCACTCAAATCCCTGTTTTTTCGACTAATTATAATTGGCGCTCGGTGAACAAGGTCGGGACTTTGATTGTAACGCTTGTACCGTAACAAGATAGAACCTATTTTTTTCAAGTATTTAACGTAAATAATTTTTTGTTGCAAATTGACGACAATTATTTTATAATATACCCGAGTAACGACGGTTTGCCCGTCAAACGTCATATAAAATTTTCAAATACACAAACTACCGACAAAAGGTACAAAACACAAGAGGTAATCAAAGTGACAGTTTACAACAATGTTCCCGTATTGGCAATGAGGGGAAATTTCTTCTTTCCCAATATCCGCGCCAAGGTGGAGGTCGCGAGGGAAATTTCCCGCAACGCGCTCAAATACGCCTTGGAGAACGGCGGCAGATTTTTGATGGTGAGTCAGATCGACCCCTCCAAGAGCAATCCCGCGTCGCTCGCCGACGTTTACGCAACGGGCGTGATAGCGGAAATAGCCTCCGTCGAGAGCGCAACCGTCGAAGCGACGACTGTTATGGTGCGCACGTTGGAGGCGGCGCAAATCATTCATTGGACGGATAGCGCAAACATAATTTTCGCCGACGCGGAAACGTTGGATTTTACCTGCAAAAACGACGGCGAAACCGCCGCTCTGTATGCGCAAACGCTAAAACATATCGGCGTCCTGCGCGAAGCGAAAAACGACAAATCCAAGTTGGATTTTTCCGCAGTGACCGTCAACGGACAGGTAGATTACTTGGCGTTTACCAATATCGTCGGCAACGAGATAGTCACCCGTTTGGACGAACGTCAGGCGTTGTTGGAGGAAACGGACGTCGAACGTCGCATGGAGCGCATTTGCGCCTATATCGTTGCGGAAATGGATTTTATCAGCGCCGAAAAGCGCATTGCCAATCGCGTCAAGCAACAGGTAGCCAGCGGACAAAAAGAGTACTATCTCCGCGAGCAGATGAAAGCCATCTCGGCGGAATTGGGCGACGACGCCAACGAAAAACAGGACTATCTGGACAAGATAAAATCCTGCGGCATGCCCGAAGAAGTCGCCAACAAAGCCACAAAGGAACTCAACCGCCTGTCCAAAATGTCCTCGACTTCACCCGACGCGGCGGTCATACGCAACTACCTCGATTGGTTGTGCGACGTGCCTTGGTCCAAGGAAACGGAGGACAACAAAGATCTCAAACTCGCGCGGGAAATTTTGGACGAAGATCACTACGGACTTACCAAAATCAAAGACCGTATCGTCGAGTATCTTGCCGTAATGCAACTTACGGGCAAGTTGAACGGTCCAATACTTTGTTTTGTCGGACCTCCGGGAGTGGGCAAAACTTCCATTGTCAAGAGCATTGCGCGCGCGCTCAACCGCAAGTATTTGCGCGTAAGTTTGGGCGGGGTGCGCGACGAAGCGGAAATACGCGGACACCGCCGCACGTACGTGGGCGCGATACCGGGCAAAATCATCTACATGATGAAGCAAGCCGAGTGCGTCAATCCCGTTTTGCTGTTGGACGAAATAGACAAAATGGGCAAGGACAACCGCGGCGATCCCGCCAGCGCAATGTTGGAAGTGTTGGACCCCGAACAAAATTTCAGTTTTACCGACCACTATCTGGAAGTTCCCTACGACCTGTCCAAGGTGCTGTTTGTGTGTACCGCCAACGCCACCGACGACATTCCCGAACCGTTGTTGGATCGTATGGAAGTGATTGAACTCAGCGGCTACACCGAGTTGGAAAAAATAGCCATTGCCAACCGCTATTTGCTCAAAAAGAACATGATTTTGCACGGCATACCCGACGGCGCGATAGAAATTCCCGACGTCACTTACGCCAAGATAATAGAGCGATACACAAGCGAATCGGGCGTGCGCAGTCTGGAAAGGCAAATTGCGGCAATTTGCCGCAAAGTCGCGTTAAAACTCGTCGAGAACCCCGATACCAAAGTGCTTGTCACGCCCGAAACGTTGCACGATTTTTTGGGAGCGGAGCGGCACAAGGACGAAATGGGGCTTGTCGGCGACACCGTCGGTACGGCGCGAGGGCTTGCCTGGACGCGCGTCGGCGGCGTAACGCTCAATGTGGACGCAACGTTGTTCGAGGGCAAGGGCGAAGTGTTGCTTACGGGTAACTTGGGCGACGTGATGAAAGAATCCGCTCGCACGGCGATTTCTTTGGTCAAGAGCCTTGCCGACGAGTACGGCATTGACAAAACCAAATTCGAAAAGACGGATATTCACATTCACGTGCCGGAGGGGGCTATCCCCAAGGACGGACCAAGCGCGGGCGTGACCATGGCGACGGTGGTGATGTCGGCGTTCAGCGGCATACCCGTCAGCGGACAAGTGGCAATGACGGGCGAGATCACTCTGCGCGGCAAGGTGTTGCCGATAGGTGGACTGCGCGAAAAAGCGCTTGCCGCCTACCGTTTGGGAATAAAGAAAGTAATTATTCCCGCAGGTAACGCGCGCGATTTGGAGGAGATACCCCGCGAGGTCAAGGACAGCGTCGAATTTGTTTTGGCGGAGGAAATTCAAACGGTCTACGCCAACGCATTGGTACGCAACTAACGGGTGAAAGATGAAAGTAAAAAATGCTTCCTACGTAAAGGGCGCGTCGGACTATTCTCAATGTATCGTTTCGGAGTTGCCGCAAATAGCGGTAGCGGGCAAATCCAACGTCGGCAAGAGCAGTTTTATCAACTATCTCGTGGGCGACGGCAAACTTGCCCGCACGTCAAAACTGCCCGGACGTACAAGGTTGATCAATTATTTTTTGATCAATGACGGCGACGAAAAAGAGTTTTTGCTTGTCGATTTGCCGGGGTACGGCTTTGCCAAAGTTTCCGACGCGGAAAAACTCAAATGGTCGGATCTGTTGGAAAATTATCTCGCCAACGAACGGCGTTTGGTGCAAGTGCTGTTTTTGGTGGACATACGCCACGATCCCACCAAGGACGACGCGGCAATGTACAACTATATGTTCGTCAACAATGTGCCTTTTACCGTTGTCGCCACCAAAGCGGACAAACTTCCCAAAAGTCAGGTAAAAAACCGCTGTCGGGCGATAGCGAGTTACTTCAAATTGGGCGAGGCGAACGTTCTCCCCGTCAGTTCTTCGGCGAAAACGGGTTTGGAAGCGGTGCTTTCCAAACTCGAACAGATACTTGCCGCCGACAAATAGCCGCGCAAGTCAAGTTTTTTGTAACCCATTTCGTTATTTTGCAATAAAATAAGTAGATCAATGCCCGAACGATTGCAACGACTGCGGAATATGCGCGACAAACCGAGCAAGAGTTCGGGTTTACTTGACGTCAGATTTGCGCCCGCCTACGGCGCGAATTATTCGACGGCAAAGTTTCTGCGCGGTCGTGCGGAAAAATTTTTTGCAGGGCGGCAAACAAATATTACTTGCGCAAATATTTGTAATTTCCGTTGCAATGTGCTACAATATGTGCAGGTCGCATCCAAGCGAGCGATACTACGTTTTTTATATCTTTTACCAAAAAAAGATATTCGTACCCCGCGCGGGACGAAATTGGAGTTTTTATGGTAAACAATAGCAAGGCTTTCAAATTGGCAAAGTACGCAATTATGTTTGCAACGATCTTCATTGCCATGATGATCGACAGGGGTATCAGCGCGGCTTTGCCTATTTCAATGGCGATATGCGTGTTGCTGGTAACGTTCGGTTTTTGTTTTATTCAAAACAGTTGGGCGGACGGCATAGCGGCTTTTACATGCTTCGGCATTGCGTCATTTATCAAGGCGTTCATTTTCCCCGACGGCATACAGTGGTATTACAAAATACTTGTGTACATAGTTCCGAGAGTGCTTGCGGGCGTAATGTGCTTTGGCGCATATAGGCTGATGTTGCTTGCAGTCGGTCGCGTGAAGAAACGTCGCGTGGCGCAAATTGCGGCTATGACGGTGGCGATAGCGGTAGGATTGGTTTCCAACACGGTGTTCTTTTTGTTGCCGTTCAGTTACCTGTCGGAGAACGGCAACGGCTTTGTGGCGGCGATCGAGGGACTTGTGTTCATCAACATTCTGCCCGAGTATCTGACGTCGTTGATCATTGCACCGTGGGTGGTATTGGGCGTACGTCGCGGACTCAAATTGGGCGTTGACGGCAACAATTGGCGCACGCTCGCGGCAAAAGATACCGACAACTCGCAAGATCAGACTAACTCGCAAACGAATTAAACAGGCAAATACAAAACAAAGGGAGCGGCGAGTCTATTTAACCGCCGAACGTTTGGGCGAAACGAATCAAACAATGAAAGAATTTGAGTGAGCGCAGTGTGCGTGGACACGGCACACAAGCGGAACAAACTCAAATTCTGCCCTGCAACCGCGGACATGCGCCGAGGTTGCAGACAATCTTGGGGCTGTTGGGGCAAGAACCCCAACTAAGTAAAATCCAAGAAGACGCGTGTAGCGGCTATATGTAAGAGGAGTAAACTCATACATTACATAAAAATGGGTACCCGCCCAAGTCCAATAGACTTGGGTGGGAGAGGAACAGCCGACCGATAGCGGTACCGACCGAGCGTTATGTGAGGTTGGTACTATCAAGGGAGTGCTGTGACGACGGCGGAACGAAGTTCCCGCAGGGTAATAGCGAAACCGCCAAGCAATTACCACAAATACAAAACAAAGGGAGCGGCGAGTCTATTCAACCGCCGAACGTTTGGGCGAAAAAAATGATAATTACAGTAGATATCGGCAACACTAACGTAAAAATAGGTTTGTTCGGCGAAAACGGCAAACTGAGCAACTCTTTCAAGATGTCCACCGACGTCAAACGCACCTCGGACGAGTATATCGCGTTGCTGTTGCAACTGCTCAGTTACAACGGTATCGACGTAAAATCCGTCAACGGCGCGATATTGTCGTCGGTCATTCCGCAACTAGACTACACCTTTACCAACGTGATACAGCACGTGTTCGGCGTAAAACCTTTGGTAATGGGCGTGGGAGTAAAAACGGGACTTGCCATTCGCTACGAATTTCCCAAGGAGTTGGGCAGCGACCGTATCATTACCTGCGTCGCCGCGGAAAAACTCTACGGCGCGCCCTTCATTCTGGTGGATTTCGGCACGGCGACTACTTTCAACATCGTCAACGAACGTCACGAGTTTTTGGGCGGGGCTATCACGTTGGGTATCAAAGTTACAATGGAGAGCCTTGCGCGATGCACGGCAAAGTTGCCAAACGTCGAATTGGAAACTCCCTCCAAAGTCATTGCGCAATCCACGCGCAAAGCGATTCAGAGCGGCGTCATCTATGGCACGGTGGGGCAAATCAAGTACATGGTGGAGCGTATCCGCAAGGAAACGGGTTTGACCAACGCCAAGGTGATCGCCACGGGCGGCATGGCTCAGTTGGTTGCCGACGTTGAACCGCTGTTCGACCATATCGACCGCGAGTTATCCATCAAGGGCTTGTACGAAATTTATCGCCTCAACGTCAACTCCTGACGTTGGGGCTTAATTCTTCCGTTGCGCAAAAATTGTTGACAAACAAACGCAATGGTCCTAAAATATAGTCGCAAACAAATGTTCTAATATTTGAAGGTATGGAATTCAAACTGCACTCAAAATTCAAGCCGTGCGGAGATCAGCCGCAGGCAATAGCGCAACTCACGCAAGGCGTCAGGGACGGACTTGCAACGCAAGTGTTGCGCGGAGTGACCGGCAGCGGCAAAACGTTCACCATGGCGAACGTTATCGCCAACGTCAACCGCCCCGCGTTGGTCATTTGTCACAACAAAACGCTTGCGGCGCAGTTGTGCAACGAGTTCAGAGAGTTCTTTCCCGAAAACCGCGTGGAATTTTTTGTTTCCTACTACGATTACTACATGCCCGAGAGTTACATTCCCTCGCGCGATCTGTACATCGAAAAGGAGATCGACATCAACGACGAGATCGACCGCTTGCGCCACAGCGCGACGTGCAGTCTGTTCGAGCGTCGCGACACTATCGTGGTCGCCAGCGTAAGTTGCATTTACGGTTTGGGCGCGCCCGGCGAGTACTACAAGTTGAGTTTGAGTTTGCGCCCGGGGGACGAGGTCAGTCGCGAGGACGTAATAAAAAAACTCGTTTCCATTCAGTACGCGCGCAACGACATGGATTTTCACCGCGGCACGTTCCGCGTGCGCGGCGACACCTTGGAAGTTTACCCCGCAAGTTACTCCGAACACGCGATCCGCGTGCGGTTTTGGGGAGATGAGGTGGAAAAAATTCAGGAAATCGACGCTTTGACGGGCAACGTCATAGCCAATTTGTTGCACACGATCATTTTCCCCGCAAGCCAATACGTAGTCGAGGGTATAACCATGGACAAGGCTCTGCGAGAAATACGCGAGGATATGGAAACGGAGGTGCAGGAATTTCTCGATACAAACAAGATCGTGGAGGGGCAACGGCTCAAACAGCGCGTCAGTTACGACATAGAGATGATGCAGGAGATGGGCTATTGCAGCGGTATCGAAAACTACTCCCGTTACTTTGACGGGCGCGACGTGGGACAACCGCCCTACACGTTGTTGGATTACTTTCCCGACGACTTTATCACTTTCATAGATGAAAGTCACATGACTATTCCGCAAATACGCGGCATGTACAACGGCGACCGCGCTCGCAAAGTCAATTTGGTGGGGTACGGTTTCCGCTTGAAGTCCGCCTACGACAACCGACCTTTGACATTTGACGAGTTCGACTCTCGGCTGGGGCAACTCATTTGCGTGTCGGCAACGCCCGCCGACTACGAACTCAACCGCGCCGACAACGTGGTGGAACAACTCATTCGTCCTACGGGACTGTTGGATCCGTCGGTAGAGGTGCGCCCCGTCAACGGACAAATAGACGATTTGATGGGAGAAATACACAAAACGGTGACGAGCGGCGGCAGAGTGCTTGTCACGACGCTCACCAAGCGCATGGCGGAGAGTTTGACGGACTTTCTTGCCAAGCAGGACGTGCGCGTGCGGTACATGCACTCCGAAATAGACACTCTCGAACGCGTGGAAATAGTGACCGCGCTCAAAAAGGGCGAGTTCGACGTGCTAGTGGGCATAAACCTGCTCCGCGAGGGCTTGGATATGCCGCAGGTCAAACTCGTCGCAATATTGGACGCCGACAAGGAGGGCTTTTTGCGCAGCGACACCGCGCTCATTCAGACGATAGGTCGCGCCGCCCGCAACGCCGAGGGACGAGTCATTATGTACGCCGACGTAGTAACCGACAGCATGCGCCGCGCCATTGACGAAACCAATCGTCGCCGAACAGTTCAAAACGAGTACAACGTCCAACACCACATCACGCCCAAAACCGTCGAACACCAAGTGGAAAACACTTTGGAGATCACGCAAAAGGAAGATAGCGCAATGACCGTCGCCGAGTTGGAGCGCGAGATCGACAACGTTACCGCCCGAATGAAAACCGCCGCAAATCAACTTGACTTCGAAAAGGCGATCATCTTGCGCGAGCAGGTGGTGCAGTTGACCAAAAAGTTGGAAAAAGCCAAACGCAAAAAGCGCGGTTGATCGTCTTGCCGACAGGCGCGCAAAGCACAATATATCCTGCTTTTATTCCAAAATCATCAACAAAATATTTGCGCATACTAACGTTATGCGCTACGGCAGACCAATGAAAGATATAGTAATAAAAAACGCCAAGGAAAACAATCTCAAAAGCGTCAACTTGACCATTCCGCGCGACAAACTCGTAGTGTTTACGGGTTTGTCGGGCAGCGGCAAGTCGTCGCTTGCTTTCGACACGATTTTTGCCGAGGGGCAACGCCGTTACGTGGAGAGCCTCAGCAGTTACGCTCGACAGTTTCTCGGGCAGATGGACAAACCCGACGTCGAGAGTATCGAGGGATTATCCCCCGCCATTTCGATAGACCAAAAGACCACTTCGAGCAATCCGCGCAGTACCGTAGGCACGGTGACGGAAATTTACGACTATTTGCGCCTGCTGTTTGCGCGTATCGGCATTGCCTACTGTCCGCATTGCGGTTTGCCCATCAGCAAGACGACGGTAGACCAGATTTGCGACAGGGTGACGGCTTTGGGCGAGGGCGTCAAACTTATGATAATGGCTCCCGTCGTGCGCGGTCGCAAGGGGGAATATGCCAAACTGTTCGACCAACTCAAACGTCAGGGTTACGCCCGCGTAAACGTAGACGGCAACACCTACGCGTTGGACGAAGAAATCAAGTTGGAAAAGAACGTCAAACACAACATAAGCGTTGTGGTGGATCGATTGACCGTCAAGTCGGAAATGAACACACGTTTGAGCGACAGTATCGAAACGGCTTTGAAACTCGCCGACGGCTTGGTGACGGTATCGGCAAACGGCAAGGAAACGACCTATTCCGACAAGTTCGCCTGCCCCGAGTGCGGATTTACGATAGAGGAGTTGGAACCGCGTTCTTTCTCTTTCAACAGTCCGTTCGGAGCGTGTCCCGAGTGTTTGGGGTTGGGTTTCAAACAGGAGTTTGACGAAAATCTCATCATTCCCGACGATACCAAGTCGCTTCACGACGGCGCGGTAAAACTGCTCGGTTTCAATTTGGGAGCCGCTAGTTGGATGCGCACGCTGTTTGACGCGCTTGCAGCCAAGTACGGTTTTAGTTGCGACGTACCCGTCAAAGATCTGCCCAAGTCCGCGTACAAAACGATAATGTACGGCAACGGCAACGAACAACTCGTATGCCGTCTGAGGGACGGTCGCACTTTCAACGCCACGTGGGAGGGCATCATTCCCATGATGACGCGCCGTCACAACGAGTGCAAGAGCGATTGGACGCGTCAGGAATACGAAAAATTTATGGTGGACAAGCCCTGCCATCACTGCCACGGCAAACGCCTCAAAGAGGAGATACTTGCCGTCAAAGTGGGCGGACTCAACATTTGGGAAGTGGGCGAGTTGTCCATAACCAAAGCGTTGGAGTTCTTCGAAAATTTGCAATTGGACGAAACGCGCGCCAAGATAGCCTACATGGTATTGCGCGAGGTCAACGCCCGACTCAAATTTCTTGTGGACGTGGGTTTGGGATATTTGACGCTCAACCGTAGCGCGGGCACGCTTTCGGGCGGCGAGGCGCAACGCATACGTCTTGCCACGCAGATAGGCAGCGGTTTGACGGGCGTGCTGTACATTCTCGACGAGCCGTCGATAGGACTTCACCAACGCGACAACGCCAAGTTAATAGCCACTCTCACCCGCCTGCGCGATTTGGGCAACACGCTGATAGTCGTGGAGCATGACGAGGATACCATACGTTCCGCCGATTTTGTGGTGGACGTCGGTCCCGGCGCGGGAGTACACGGCGGCGAGATAGTGTTTGCGGGCACCGTACCCGATTTGATAAAATGCAAAAACTCCGTTACGGGCAAGTATCTCAGCGGAGAGATGTCCATTCCCGTACCCGCCGAGAGGCGTCAGGGCAACGGACATGTGCTTGCCGTCCGCGGCGCGTACAAAAACAACCTCAAACATATAGACGTCGATTTCAAACTCGGTTGCCTCAATCTCGTTACGGGAGTTTCGGGCAGCGGCAAGAGCAGTCTTGTCAACGAAGTGCTTTTGCCCTATTTGGAGCAACGCCTCAACCGCGCACGTCGCAACGACGCGGCTTGCGAGTTTATCGACGGTTTGCAGTATCTCGACAAGGTAATTTCCATCGACCAAAGCGCAATAGGGCGCACTCCGCGTAGCAATCCCGCAACTTACACGGGCGTGTTTACCATGATACGCGACCTGTTTGCCGCCACTCCCGACGCAAAGGAACGCGGTTACGGCAGCGGACGATTCAGTTTCAACGTCAAGGGCGGGCGTTGCGACCATTGCGACGGCGACGGCATACTCAAAATTTCCATGAACTTTCTGCCCGACGTTTACGTCCCCTGCGAAGTGTGCCACGGCGCGCGCTACAATCGCGAAACGCTTGCCGTCAAGTACAAGGGCAAGTCGATAGCGGACGTGTTGGACATGACGATAGAAGAAGCGGTCGGTTTCTTCGAAAATATAACCTCTATCAAAAACAAAATTCAAACGCTCTACGACGTGGGTTTGGGCTACATGAAGTTGGGACAGCCAGCCACGACGCTTTCGGGCGGCGAGGCGCAACGCGTCAAGTTGGCAACGGAGTTGTCCAAACGCAGTACGGGCAAAACGCTGTACATTCTCGACGAGCCTACAACGGGTTTGCACACTCACGACGTGGCAAAACTCATTTCCATTTTGCAACGGCTTGTGGCGGGAGGCAACACCGTGATAGTCATCGAACACAACCTCGACGTCGTCAAAGTGGCGGACTACATCGTGGATCTCGGTCCCGAGGGCGGCGACGAGGGCGGCACGGTGGTGGCTGTCGGCACTCCCGAACAAATTGCCGCCGATCCCGCGAGTTATACGGGTCGGTTTTTGGCTCCGATTTTGGAAAAAGCGCGTAGTTAGTTACCGCTAAAAGAATATTTTGTTCGATTGCGCAAGGCAACAAAAGCCTTGCGCTTTTTTTTGCGTCTATCCGTTGACAAATCGGGGGGGGGGTATACTTGATATAACAAAAAAATTCAAAGGAGAAAAAACAATGAACAAATCGAAGAAACTTTTGTTGATTTTGTTTGCGTTGGTATTTGCGGTCACGGCAATCGCGCTTGCCGCATGCAAGCCCGACAAACCTGTCGATCCCGTACCGCCGCACACGCACACGTTCCAAGAGGGTTGGACGTTCGACAACGTAAACCATTGGCATGCCGCCACATGCGATCACGCTTCGGAAAAATCCGATATTGCGCCCCACATTTTGGACGAAAACGGCGCATGCACCGTGTGCGACTATGCCGAAGTGCAAGCCCAATTCGAGTTTGAACTGTTGGAGGACAACACCTATGCGCTTACGGGCGTCACCAATCCCGACGTAGCCACATTTGCCAACGTACCCGCCACCCACGAGGGCGCAAACGTCACCGTGATAGGACAAGAGGCATTTTGCTACGACGGTTGCGAAAATTTGGTGCATGTCAATCTTCCCTCAACGATAACCAAGTTGGAACAGCAAGCGTTTTGGGGAACGGTCGGACTCAAACAACTGATTTTGCCCGATTCCTTGCAGGAGATAGGCACCTATGCTCTCGGCGCAAGCGGCTTTGAGGAAATCGTCATTCCCGAGAACGTTATCGTGTTCGGTCAGGGTGCTTTTCAACAATCTGAGGTTTTGCGCAAGGTGACTTTCCGTTGCCACGAAGTGACGTTGAGTACGTACATATTTTACGCCTGTCCCGCTCTTGAAGAAATTGTCTTTGACGAGGGCGTGGTGGGAGTTACGAGCATGACCTATCCTTTCTACGAGGACGAAGCGATAGACAAAGTTTACGTTTCCTCCACGGTAACAAAACTGTTTTACGAAGAAGTTTACGGCAAAACGTACGAAAATCAGTTCGATCACTCCGAATTCAAATTTGCCCGTTACGAGGTCGCGCAGGGCAACAGCAAATATTCTTCCGACTCTAACGGCATTTTGTACAACGCCGACAAAACGGTTTTGTTGCACGCTCCGTTGAAACTCACGGGCGAAATCACCCTCCCGCAGAGCGTACAAACTATTTGGAAAGGGGCGTTCTGCAACGTCGTCGGCGTTACCAAGGTTATTCTTCCCGAGGAACTTTCGGAAATTTGCAGCGCCGCGTTTAACAGTTCGGGTATCACCGAATTGGTCATTCCCGATACGGTAACAAAATTGGGACGCGAACCCGATATGCCCACCGACAGCATGTATCACGGCATTGTCAAAAATTGCAGTGACCTTACCAAACTGCATTTCGGCGCGGGCGTAACGGCAAAGTACATTGACGTCAAGAACGAGTTGCTGACTTTGCCCTCTTTGAAGGAAATTACCGTCAGCGAAAGCAGTTCCTCGCTTCGATCTCACAACAACGAGTTACTCAACAAGGAGGGAACTTACCTCTACTTTGGCAACGACGACGGAGAAATACCCGACGGAGTGGAGTCCATTGAGTACAATGCCTTTTTCGGCAACGAAAACCTTACGTCCGTAACTTTGCCGAGTTCCGTCACGATAATAGACAGTTACGCATTTGCCAAATGTACAAATCTTCAAAGCGTAACCCTGTCTGAAAATTTGCTATTTATCTGGGAAAACGCCTTTGAGGGCACTGCGATAGAGCAAATAACCATTCCCGCTTCCGCCAAGAACATAGGAGCCAACGCGTTCAAGGATTGCGCAAGTCTGCGTTCCGTCACATTTGACCGCGCCGACCGTTGGGAAGTGAACGACGAGATCCTCGACTTGTCCGATCCCGCGCGAAACGCCCAATACCTCACGGAAACTTATGTTGACGAGGGTTGGAGTTACAACATTTTCGCCTGAAACGGCTAAGTAACCAAATTTTGTCGCAAACACAACGCCGAGAGTCTTTTTCTCGGCGTTTTTCGTTTGATTTGGCGTTTCAAAACCTTGCCGACAACGCCTCGCAGAAAAGTGCAAAGTTTAGACTTGTAAAAATTTGCAAATTAGTGTACAATATCAATAACTTTACAATGCGGCAGTATACGCCGCAAAGGGAACGATATGTCCAAACAAAAGTTATTGTTGATAGACGGAAACAGTATTTTGAATCGCGCGTATTTTGCGTTGCCAATGATGAACGACGGTTTGGGGCGCAACGTCAACGCGGTGTACGGCTTTGTCAACATTTTGCTCAAAGCGCTTTCCGACTTTACTCCCGACAAACTGATAGTCGCTTTCGACAAGCACGGACACAATTTCCGCAAGGATATATACCCCGACTACAAAGCCAACCGTCACGGCATGCCCGACGATCTCGCGGCGCAGTTGCCCGTTTTGCACGAGTTGCTTGCGGCGATGCGCGTCGAGGTGGTGGAAGAAGCGGGCATAGAGGCGGACGACATTATCGGCACGATCTCCCTCGCTTTCGAGGGCGACAGTTACATTGTGTCGGGCGACCGCGACATGTTGCAACTTGTCAGCGACAAAACCACCGTTTTGCTCACGAAAAAGGGCGTTACGGACGTGGAAGCGGTCGATCCCGAAGTTTTGCGCGAAAACTACAACCTCACTCCCGAGCAGGTAATCGAGTTCAAAGCGTTGCGCGGCGACACTTCGGACAATATCCCCGGGGTCAAGGGCGTGGGCGAAAAGACGGCAATGACGTTGCTTGCCAGGTACGGCGACATTGACGCGCTGTTTGCGCACGTAGACGAGCAAAAAGGCGTGTTGCACGACAAATTGGTAGAGGGGCGCGAAATGGCGTACGTCAGCAAAAAACTCGCGACTATCGTTACCGACGCCGCGATCGACTACGATTTGCAAACGGCTTCGTTGCCTGTTTACGGCGCGGAAGTCAAGCGCATGTTCGAACAACTGCAATTCCGTTCGATAATGAACCGTCTTACTTTTGACGAAAGCGAAGTCGCAAGCGACGTTGCGGTGCAAACGGTGCGGATCGAAACCGTCGAGCGACTCCGAGAAGTCGTTTCGTCCCTTGTCGGCAAGGAATGCGTCGCGTTTCACTTTGACGGCAAGATCGTCTACCTTGCCGACAGCGCGACCGTTCAGTATTCCATTGCTCCTTCCGACAGTTTTTTGGACGAATTGACCTTTGACGTTGTTTGGCAAACGTTGCAAAAGTTGTTGGACGGCGACGTTCCCAAAGCCGTCTACGACAACAAGGCGCTTCGCCACCTGTTGGAGCAACACGGAGTTACTCTCAACAACGTGCGTTACGACGTTTGTTTGATGCAGTATTTGTCGGACTATCGCGGGTACAAGGATCTGCACGAACTTGCCGCGGTACACGGCTACACGGATCCATGCGCGGCAATTTTCTTTTTGGCATACAAGTTGAACGAACAACTTTGCCAATATGGGGTAGAAAAACTCTACCGCGAAGTGGAATTGCCCTTGTCCGACCTGCTGTACCGCATGGAAAAGGAAGGCGTCAAAGTGGACGTGGAATTGCTCAACAAAATGTCCGTCGAACTGCATGAACAGTTGGACGACGTCACGCGGGAAATCTACGAATTGGCGGGAGAAACTTTCAACATAAACAGCCCGATACAACTGCAAAAAATTCTTTTCGACAAGTTGGGACTTCCTCACGGCAAAAAAAATCATCGGGGTTACTCCACAGGCAACGACGTTTTGGAAAAACTTGTTGACAAACACCCGATAGTGGGCAAAATTTTGTCTTTCAGACAAACGGCAAAACTGCTGTCCACCTATCTGGACGGGCTCAAACCGCTTGTAAAACGCGGATTGGTGCATACCACTTTCAATCAAACGCTGACTTCTACGGGCAGACTCAGCAGCAGCGACCCCAATTTGCAAAACATTCCCATTCGCAACGAAATGGGCAAGGAAATTCGCCGCCTGTTCGTTTCCAAGTACGGCGTATTTGTGGGCGCGGACTATTCGCAAATAGAACTTCGACTGTTGGCGGCGTTCAGCAAGGACGAAAATTTGTTGGATTGTTTCCGCAACGGAGAGGATATTCACACCCGCGTCGCGAGCGAACTGCTGGGTATTCCCGCCGAAATGGTCAGTTCGGATATGCGGCACATGGCGAAGGCCGTCAATTTCGGCATTATCTACGGTATCTCCGATTTCGGCTTGTCCCAAAACGTAAATTTGAGCCTTAAAAAAGCGCACGAGTACATCAAACTTTACTTCGAGCGTTTTCCGACCATCAAATCCTATCTCGACGGTTGCGTGGAGCAAGCCAAACGCGACGGTTACGTAACGACGTTGACGGGTCGCCGCCGTCAGATACCCGAGTTGAAGAGCGGCAACTACAATTTGCGTACTTTCGGCGAACGCGCCGCCATGAACATGCCTTTGCAAGGCACTGCCGCGGACATAATGAAAATCGCCATGCTCAAAGTGGATTCCGCTATGCGCCAAGCCAAACTCAAAAGCAAAATCGTACTGCAAATCCACGACGAACTTATCGTGGATTGCTACCCCGACGAGGCGGAAACGGTCAAACGCATAGTAAAGGAACAAATGGAAAACGCCGTGACCCTCGCATGCCCTCTCACGGTGGAAACGGAACAAGGAGTCACCCTCTATGAAGCGTAGAGTGATTGCGCTCACGGGGCAAATCGGCAGCGGCAAAAGTCAGGTTGCGCGCATTTTGCGCGATATGGGGTACAAAACCGTGGATTGCGACGCGATCGCGAGGGAGGTATCCGACGATCCGACCGTTGTCGAACGGGTTTCGCGGCTGTTGGGCGAACAGTATGTAGCGGACGGCAAACTAAATCGCAAACTTATCCGCGAGCGGGTATTTGCCGACGGCGAACTGCTGGAAAAATACCAAAATATTTTTTTCGGCAAGATACGAGAGCGTTTGTTGCAGATAGTTTCGCAAGCGACCGAGCCGCTGTTTGTGGAAATTCCCGTATTTGACGCTTTCGACTTCGATTGGGAGGAAATTTGGTTGGTTCGTTGCGACCGCGACAGATCGATACAACGCGTGCAAGCCCGCGACAACGTCAGCGCGGACAGCGTTCGATCCGTTTTGTCCCGACAAAAATATCCCGCCCCCACGCGCGTCATTCAAAACGACGGAACTCTGTCGCAGTTGGAACAAGCGGTGCGCAAAACGTTGCGCGCTTCGTCGTTGCAACGCGATTGACGTCTTTTTGCGGCGTTGGATTTTGCTTCATAAGGTTTCAACGGGCAACGGCTGAAAAAAATTTCTTTTGCCGACCTCAAATT
Organism: uncultured Clostridia bacterium; assembly: GCA_947625725.1. Lineage (GTDB taxonomy): Bacteria > Bacillota > Clostridia > Christensenellales > CAG-314 > Fimimonas. The sequence goes on from CANQPI010000014.1 coordinate 35,397, forward strand.
TATTTGACAATTTTCGTAAAAAGGTACTAAAATATACAGGGTTCAAGAGGCGACGCGCGTTTGCTCGCCTCGAATTGTTTGTCAATGGGGTACTGCGCACGTTTTGCGCCCAAACTTTTGCCCAAAGGAGTTTAGACTATGACTTCCGTACTCAATTCGTTACTTGCCGAAGCGCCGCTCATTCCGGGCGGATATATCGGCAGTTTGCTTGCAATTGCAATCGCGCTTATTTTCGGTTTGCTGATCACACGATTGATGAAACTCATCGGACTCCCCAATGTTACGGGTTACTTGATTGTAGGTCTTATCATAGGTCCGCACGCGTTGGGACTTATCGGCGAAGAAGTACTTCCCGCTTCCGGAGGCGGTCTTGCCATTGTCAGTACCGTCGCGTTGGGCTTTATCGGGTTCAGTATCGGCGTGGAGTTCAAACTTTCCCACATCAAGGAGATAGGCAAGAGCGCAATTACGATAACGTTCTTTCAGGCTTTGGCAGCAACCCTCTTGGTAGACGTCGGCTTGATCGCCATCAGTTTTGCAATGCCCAACGTAATGACGATTGCGGAAGCGCTTGTTCTCGGCGCGATAGCCACGGCGACTGCGCCCGCTGCCACGCTCATGGTGGTGCGGCAGTACAAAGCAAAGGGCGTCGTTACGGGTACGTTGTTGCCCGTTGTGGCGTTGGACGACGCTATCGGATTGATAGTGTTTGCCATTTCCAACTCCATTGCGCTGTCGTTGGCAAGCGGCGAATCCATTACCGTAATGTCCATTGCCGTCATTCCGCTTTTGGAGATAATTTCCTCGTTGGTAGTTGGCATGGGTATCGGCGCATTGCTGTCCATTGTTCCGCGTTTCTTCAAATCGCGCGACAACCGCACGATAGCGACTATCATTTGCGTGTTTTTGGCGCTCGGTCTGTGCGAATTGGTCAAGGAATTGTTCGGTTTGTTGCCCGGCGACAACGAATGGCATTCCTTCTCTTTGTCCGATTTGCTTGTCTGCATGATGGCGGGCGCGACCTTTGTCAACATGCGCAAGGAAGCGGGCGTAATGATGGAAGGTACCGACCGTTGGACTCCCGTGGTGCTTATGCTGTTCTTTATCCTTTCCGGCGCGGAATTGGACGTTATGATGTTTGCCGAAAATCCTCTTTTGTTGGTATGTATCGCCGCCTACATCATTTTGCGCTGTGCGGGCAAGTATCTAGGCACAATGGCGGGCGCGGCTGTCACCAAGAGCGACAAAAAGGTGCGCAATTATCTGGGTATAACGCTTTTCCCGCAGGCGGGCGTGGCGATAGGTATGGCAACTATGTGCAACACCGAATTCAACAACGCGGGCATGCCCGAGATAGGCGCGAATATCGTTACCGTCACTATGTGCGCGGTGCTTATTTACGAACTTATCGGTCCCGTCCTCACCAAGTGGGCGCTTTCCAAGGCGGGAGAAATTGCTCCCGAAAATTTGCGTAGCGGCAGACGTAAAGCGGCTTTGGCTACTCCCGTCGGCGTTGCGCCGAATACGGTTCAACCTGCCGAACAACCCTCCGCCGAACAAACGGTAACTCAACCCGACGATATCGACGCACCCGTTGCGGACGACTCGACCGCGCCCAAGGAGTAACATGACCAAGAGTACAATGTACGAACTTATGCGCCAAAGCGAACTTATGGACGACGACGGCATGGACTTGGACGACGCCACAGCCGTTGACGCCCGTTCCGACGCGGAAAAGTTCAAACAACAGTACAAGGAGTTCTACACCGACGTCAAGTTGAGCGATAGGGAAGATTGGTAGGAGCGCTCGGGTATTGCCCGAAAAAAGGCTTCGCTTCAAACGCCACACATTTAGTAGGGGAGCAAAACCCACTTGTGTGGCGTTTTCGTTGCAGATTATTTTTCGGGCAACACCCTCGCGCCCATGTGAATAAGGTTGGAACATTTTTGAAACTGCGCTCGCATATCCCTCGCAAAAAGGCTTCATTCGCGCCGCACACGATTTGGTAAAGACAATTTCCCACTTGTGTGCGGCGCTCATTGCAGATTATTTTGCGAGGGATCCACTCGCGCCCGTGTGAACAAGGTTGGGGCATTTTTGAAACTGCGCTCGGGCATTCCGACCAAGCGCAAGTCGGTTCGGTTGACTAGGCAACCGAACCCTACGGGGCGCAAGCGCGCCGACTTGGTCGGACTACTAAGGAAGTCGCTACACGCGCCTTCTCTGATTTGAATTTCGGTGGGGAGTCGCAACCCCACCAACCCCCGCAAGGACTGCAATCTCGGTACACGCCCGTGATTGCAGACGGGATTTGAGTTATGTCCGCTTGTGCGTTGTATCCACACGCCCTGCGCTCACTCAAATCCCTATTTGTTTTCATTTCCGACCAGGCGCAAGTCGGTACGGTGATGCGCTCGGGTATCCCCTGCAAAAAGGCTTCACACAGCACTTCGGGTGCTTGCACACAAAACGGCTTCACATAGTGCCTTGGGCATTGCTCGAAAAAAGGCTTCGCTTCAAACGCCACACATTTAGTAGGGGGACAAAACCCACTTGCGTGGCGTTTTCGTTGCAGATTATTTTTCGAGCAACACCCTCGGCACTCCCCAAAAACAAGGATAATGCTTGTTGCAAATTGTTTTGTAGTGCAACACCCTCAGTGCCCCTTTTACAAGGGCAAGTGTGTTGCAGATTGTTTGTCACGAAACACCCTCATACCTCGGTGGAACAAGGCTGTAACTTTGATTGGAATTGTTTGTTTTGAAAATAAAGTTTGCAACTGTTTTAACAAAAACTATGCTTTCCATTATAATGGGAAACAATTTCGGCGACTGCATTAAAAGCCTTCCCTTGGGGACGCAAGGGAAGGGGGACCGTCGTCAGACGGTGGATGAGTTTCGACATTTAGTTTTGTGTGCGTTGCTAATTGCATATTATTTTGCGAGGGATACACTCGCGCCCGTGTGAACAAGGACGGGACTTTTATTGGAACACTAGCACCGTAACATATTCGGCAACTGTGAGATGGTTTTCTTTTCGAGAGGGGAAGTGGTATTCGCAATTCCACAAAACAATGCTTTCCATTATAATGGGAAACGAGGTTTGTTACTGTGAGATAGTATTCCTTTCGAGTGTGTGCTTTGTGCCTGTCATGCGCGAGGGTAGTGTTACATTGGTACTCGCTATTTCAACAAAACAGTGCTTTCCATTATAATGGGAAACACTTTTTTTTTCGCTTATTGTTTTTTTGTGTGTGGCGCGGGGCGGCAAACGCGCGTTCGCAGTCGGGCGAGTCGCGTCAAATAGTCATGGCTCTATCGGGGGCGCAACTCTAAATTAACGTTTTTATTTTGTAATCTTAGTTTATATTTATTTACATTTTTTCGACACTGTGTTATACTAACCGCGTATGGTGTTTTTTCACCAAAAACAAGACCAAGGAGTATCCTTTATGAAAACATTCAGAGGTGGTTTTCATGTGCCGGATAACAAAGCGTTGACGGCGGAGGCAAGCGTGGAATTGATGCCCGTTGTCACCGACTACTACGTTTCGTTAGCCCAGCATATCGGAAAACCTGCGCAGCCTGTCGTAAACGTAGGGGACGAAGTTGTCGAGGGACAACTTATCGCACAAGCGTCCTCGTTTGTTTCGGCAAACATTCACTCGCCTGTTTGCGGAGAGGTCGTGGAAATAGTCAAGCGCAAAAACGCCCAAGGCGGAGTTGCAGACTGCGTTCACATACGTTCCAACGGCAAACAGGACAAGTTTACTTTGCCCCCGTTGACGGATCCCACGCCGCAACAGATAGTGGAACGCATTGCGGAAGCGGGCATTGTAGGTATGGGCGGAGCGGGATTTCCCACTGCCGTCAAGTTGCAACCCAAGGACGCGGTGGACACGTTGATCATCAACGCCGCGGAGTGCGAGCCCTATCTCAACTGCGACAATCGACTCATGATCGAGCGCACGCGGGAGTTTCTCGCGGGAGTGCGTCTGATAGCGCGAGCCATCAACGTAACCAACGTCTACATCGGTATCGAGGCGAACAAGCCCGAGGCGTACGCCAAACTGCTCGAACAGGACGGCGTTATACCCGATACCAAAGACGCGCTTGCCAACCGCCAAGACAACGACATTGTGGTGGTACTGCTCAAAAAGAAGTATCCGCAAGGCGCGGAAAAAACGCTCATCAAGGCGTGCGTCAACCGCGAAGTCCCCGTAGGCGGCTTGCCCGCGGCGGTAGGTTGCATTGTGGATAACGTCGGCACTGCCTATGCCGTCTGGGACGCCGTTGTCAACGGCAACACGTTGCACAAACGGCTCATGACCGTCAGCGGCAGAGGGATAAAAACTCCCAAAAACATCGAAGTAGCCGTCGGCACGCTGCTCTCGGCGATAGTTGAACTGTGCGGCGGGCTTGACGACAACGCCGTCAAACTTGTTTCAGGCGGTCCTATGATGGGTTTCAGCCTTATGGATTTGGACGTTTGCACAACCAAGACGGACAGCGGATTTCTTGCTCTCACCGACAAGGAGGCTTCCACTGTGTTGCCCACCCCCTGTATCAATTGCGGACGTTGCGCTTCGGTTTGTCCCATGCGGCTAATGCCGATGTATATCGACTTTTACACAACCGTGGGCGACACGGAAAACGCCGTCAAGTACGGCGCGCTCAACTGTTTCGAGTGCGGCACGTGCGCGTACGTTTGCCCCGCCAAACGCCCCATTGTGCAGAGCGTTCGTTTGACAAAACAAAAAGCGAAGGAGAAAAAATAATATGGCAAATTACGTTTATTCCAGCTCTCCTCACATCAAATCTCCGCGCACAACGCGCAGGATAATGATAGACGTTTGCATAGCGTTGCTTCCTGCGTGCCTTGCCGGTTGCATACTGTACGGCACGGCAAACGTTGCCTTTCCGCAGTATGGATGGTTGAGTTTTATGCATTTGGCAATTTGCTGCATATCGTCCGTTGCTTCCGAGTGGATCTTTTTGCTTTGTTGCAAAAAGCCTTTCAAGCAGATTTTGCGCGATTTCGACTTTACGTCGTTGGTAACGGGCTTGCTTATCGGCATGAACCTTTATCCCACTTCCAAGTGGTATGTAGGCGTCTTGGCTAGCGTGTTTGCCGTGGTGGTGGTCAAAATGCTGTTCGGCGGCACGGGCAAAAACATTGTCAACCCCGCTATCGCAGGCAGAATTTTTGCTTTTATCGCTTTCGGCGCGGCTTTCGGCGGATCTATGTACTATGTAAACATGGCAAGCGGCGCGTCGCAGGCGTTTCCGTCCCCCGTTACGGGCGGCGAAGTAATGGCGGGAGCAACTCCGTTGCAAGCGTTGTTCAACGCCAAATACACAAACACCCTCACCAATGTGGATCTGTTCCTCGGCACGGGCGTTCCTGGTACTATCGGCGAAACGTGCAAATTGGCGTTGATCGCGGGCGGTATTTATCTTGTCGTTCGCGGCGTACTCAATTTCCGTTGGCCCTTGGTGTACATTGCGACAACGGGCGTCGTTTCCGTACTGATCGCGTTGATCGGCGGCGCAACGTTCGGCGAGGCGGTAAAAGTGTTTTTGCCCTCCATTCTCAGCGGCGGACTGATCCTCGGTGCGATTTTCATGGCGACCGACTATGTGACCACTCCCAATACCAAATTAGGCAACTACATATATTTCGTTTTGTTGGGCGTGTTGACGGCGGTACTGCGCAAAGCGGTCAAAGGCGAGGCGGTATCGTTCGTCATCTTGCTGGGCAACTTGCTTGTGCCTCTGTTTGATTTGGCAATTCGCCGCAAGCCTTTCGGCTATGTCAAACCCGAGCGCAAACCCCGCCCCAAAAAAGTCAAGGGCGATCGCACCGTTTCCGACGAAAAGGTAATTGCAAAGGAGGGCGAGTGATATGATCGGTTTACTTTGTCTTAGTAAAGTCGGTTTCGGTTGGCTAGTAGCGGTTTTGTGCGTGATCATAGTTTTGCAATTGTCCTTTGTGATCGTTTTGATACGCAAAGAACGTCGCGAAACGGCTGCGACCAAAGCCGACGGCGATCAAAAAGTCGCCAAAACAAAAAAGACGCGTACTTACAAACATCCCGCGCTTGTTTCCGCCGTCAAAGCGGTAGCGGTGCTTGTCTGCATTTGTTTGGTGTGCGTGGCATTGCTTGCGATATGCAACGACGTGCTGTACGTCAGCGACGAAGTGCGTCTTATCCGCAAGATGAAAGAGATCTACCCGAGTTACGGCGACGGCGACAAGGAGTGGAACCAAAACGTTGCTCCCTCGCTTGCCGATACTACCAATAGTTACGGTACTGTTTCGGAGGTACACCGCGCCGAGGATGGAGCCTACGTCATCACGGCTGTCGGCAGCGGCGGTTACGGCGGCGACGTGTCCGTATATCTGGTGGTCAAGCAACAGGGCGAAGGCTCCTCGAAAGACGTCGTCATCATGGCGTGGACGTTTGCCGAGGCAGACGGCGAAACTTTGCTTACGCAGTTCGGCTCAACGCAGTTCAACTCTTGGTACAAGGGCAAGAGCATAACCGCCTACACGGATAGTTCTTTCGAACTGAACAACAACAAAGTCACGGGCGCAACGCTCACAAGCACAGCCGTCAACAACGCGGTCAAAGCGGCTTGCGACTTTTGCGTAAACGTACTCAAACTTGTTTCCACTCCCGAGAGCGAAGCGCGCGAGGCAGTCAGCGCATTGTTGCCCGATTACACCTTTACAAACGTAACGGATAGCAACGGATTTGCCGAGTTTGCGGTAGGCGATCAAACCCTCGACTTCTATTACGAGGGCGTGGGCGGCGACGGTCAAGTAGAGGCGTACGTCTACGGCACGGACGAAAACCGTCAGATAGTGGTGGTAAAAGCAGGCTTGACCCACCAAGAACGTCTTGCGCAGGAAATAGTCGTCAAGAGCGACAACGCCGCCGACGAAGTGGTACAAAAGGTCAAGAGTCTGAGTTACTTCGAATACATGGTTCACACTTACGGCGCGCCCGCGTTTACATTTGACGACAAGCCTACGGTTGACCCCGCGGCGGGCAAGGACGACGCTTTCGGCACAGTAGACGCCGTTTACACTTCGTCCGACGGCACGTTGGTAATTACGGCAACGGGTATCGGCGGATATGGTGACGGTACGGCGACGGTAAACGTAGTTATTGCTAACGGCGTTATCAAAGGTTGGTGGATAGTATCCTACGACGCTTCGCAAACTTTCATGGCGAGCAACATTTTATCCAAGTGGGATACAGTCAAAGCATGGTTTGTAGGCGCATCCGTAAGTACGGTTCAAACGGTACCGACTCCCGACAATGGTCAAGGTCTGGGTACAGGCGCTACCTTCTCCGAGCGTTCTATCATCAACGCAGTCAATATGGCTTGCAAATACGCAAGAAGCCTTGCGCAGTAAGGAGGGCAATTATGAAATTAAAGAGATTTAAGGAAATCGCTCTTGACGGAACGGTCCGTCAAAACCCGACTTTCCGTTTGGTATTGGGTACGTGTCCCACATTGGCGCTCACGACGGCGGCTATCAACTGTTTGGGCATGGGCTTGGCGGTAACGGTCGTGCTTGTTTGCAGCAACGTTATCATTTCTCTGTTGCGCAACGTCATTCCCGACAAAGTGCGCATACCCTGCTTTATCGTGATAATCGCCACGTTCGTCACGTTGATCCGCATGTTGTTGGAGGCTTACGTCTACACGCTCTACAACGCATTGGGCATCTTCCTGCCGTTGATAGTGGTCAACTGTATCATTTTGGGCAGGGCGGAGAGTTTTGCAAGTCACAACCCCGTTGGAGAGTCCGCTCTCGACGGTCTGTTCATGGGTATCGGATTTACCGTTGCAATTACGCTGATGGCAATTGTACGCGAGGTACTCGGCAGCGGCAAACTGTTCGGAGTTACCCTGTGGGAAAACTTCAAAATAGAGTTCTTCACCAACCCTGCGGGCGCGTTCCTCACGTTTGGATTGTTCATAGCGATATTCAACGTGTGCTACAACGCAGTGGAGCGCAAACTCAAAAAAGACGCTGCGCACAAAGCCGCAATTCAGACGGTTGACGGCGACAAACAGGAGGCATAACAATGGATGTATTCGGAATTATAATTGCGGCGCTTTTTTCTGATAACTTTGTCCTAGCCAAATTTTTGGGAATATGCCCCTTCTTGGGCGTGTCGAAAAAAATCAGTTCTGCGGCGGGCATGGGTCTTGCGGTAACGGCGGTAATGGTAATAACCTGCGCCGTGTGCTACCCCATTTACGTATATTTGCTTGTACCTCTGGGCTTGGAATATTTGGAGATAATCGTATTCATTTTGGTGATCGCGTCGTTGGTGCAGATCCTCGAAATGGTTCTCAAACGTTTCAGCCCGGGACTGTACTCGGCAATGGGCATTTATCTGCCGTTAGTCACCACAAACTGCGCCATTTTGGGCGTTGCGGAGTTGGTCATCAAGACCGTCAAAGCAAACACAGAGGGCGCGTTCCACCTGCAAAACGTCATTTTCGGCAATTGGGTGGACAAATGGTTTGGACTCAGTTACGGCGGAGCCGTCTTTTCGGGACTGTTTTACGGTTTGGGCTTTACTCTCGCGATAGTGTTGCTTGCGGGTCTGCGTATCAAAACGGACAAATTGCAAGTTGCAAAGGCGATGAAAGGCTTCCCCATCACAATGATTGCCGCGTGCTTCATGGCAATGGCATTCTACGTGTTTACTTTGATCTAAGGAGGACGCAATATGACTGAATTGATTTTGTTTGCCGAGCAAATAGGCAGAGATATCAACTGGGCGTCATTCGGAATTGCGTTGGCAATTTTGGTTTTGGTGTCCCTTGTGTTGGGCGTGCTTATCCTTGTGATAAACAAGTTTACTCAAATCAAGGAAGACCCCCGTATCAAGGAAGTGCAGGATTGTCTTGCAGGCGCCAACTGCGGCGCATGCGGTTATCCCGGTTGCGCAGGTTTTGCCAAGGCTCTTGTGGAGGGCAAAGCAAGTTTGGACGCGTGCGGACAAACGCCCACCGACAAACGTATCGAGATCAGCAACATCTTGGGCGTTGAGTTCGGCGGCAACACCGAGCCGACAATAGCGGTCGTGGGTTGCAACGGCGGCAATCAATGCGCGGACAAGTACTCTTATCAAGGCTACGGCGATTGCGTCAGCCAAAACCTGCTTGCGGGCGGTCGCAAAGCGTGCGAAGTCGGTTGTATGGGTTCGGGCAGTTGCGTAGACGCTTGCCCCTACAACTGTATCGAGTGCTACGACGGCTACGCGCATATCGATCCCAATTTGTGCCGTAGTTGCGGTTTGTGTATTCAAACTTGCCCCAAGTCGCTCATCAAGCGCGTGCCCGTTTCCGCCAAGGTGTACGTGGCGTGTTCCACGCAATGCCGCGGCAAGGACGTAATGACCAAGTGCAAGGCGGGTTGCATTGCCTGCGGCAAGTGCGAACGTAATTGTCCGACAGGCGCTATTCACCTTGTAAACAACGTTCCTATGATCGATTACAGCAAGTGTATTCACTGCTACAAGTGCTTGGAGGGTTGCCCCCGCAAATGTATCAAGTATGTGCATCCCGAGGACGTTCCGCAAACTTCCGAGTCGGCTCAACCCGCTCAAAGCGAAACCAAGTAACGCAAATACCGAAAGCAGCCGTTAAAGGACGGCTGCTTTTTGTAGTTTGCAAACAACGCGCACTGCGAACCGCAATGCTTTTGAACAGACGCTTACCGACCGACCTTGCAGACAAAGCAATGTATCGGTCTTTTTTTTTGCGCAAATTTTCGGTATCGGCGACAGATACAATGTCTGCTCGTCGCGGCAAGGAGTAGCGGCGAACGCGTGGGTGTTGACTAACGAGAGCGGCGGCGAAAGGACGAAGTGTATCTCCCCCCCCCCTTGCCTTGATAAAACGTTCGTACACGCGGGCGTTTTTTTTGTGCAAATTTTGAACTTCGGCAAGGTTTTCTTCACTCTTGCTATTGGGCGCATGTGGACAAGTTCCTGTGTGGTTTTCGGGCGGATTTGCCGCCCTAAGCGGCGGTAAAGGACAAATTTGTGCATTTTTGCCCTGGCGGTATAACATAATTGCGGGTTTATGGGGCAAAAGTATAGCATAATTGCAATTTTATGGGGCAAAAATGCAACAAA